>JAWBZV010000001.1:0-118530 GCA_038865865.1 Bathyarchaeia archaeon
CTGATACTTCACAATTTAACTATTCACAGTTTATATTTGTTATGGTGAAAGAGAAAAACAAGAATAGGAGAAAAAATTCTGATTATTGCAAAATAGGCTAAAAAATTCAACATTTCTAATAACAGACTTCACAAAAGCACAAGAAATGATTTTGGGAAAAAAGGAAAAAACGGTTGATGATCTCCAGTAGAAAGCATGGGGTGGGCTTTTTCACATCTAAGAAAAGATAAAAAGTGTAGATATTTGAAATAGAAGACTTAAAAAGCCAAAAAATGGCAAACTTCACTACCCATTTTACACTTTGTGAAGTTCATTTATCTTAAAGTGTAATTTTAGGTGTATAAAAAAGAGATCCAAAAATTTGCATAGATGAAAAAGGCTACTTATTACATGAAAGGAAATACGATTTTAAATGTATCAAAGGGTAGCCAGACACCCCGCTTTTTCCAGTGGAAACAAAGTGAATGCTATTTTAGTTTAGAAAAATCTTTAAAAATAAAATTGCTGCTCTAATCTAGAATCTTCTACCATAAGTTTAAAAATAGCAAGGTTTTCTCTAACCTTTCAGAGTATATTTTTCCAAAATCAGAATTATAACCAAAAGTAACTGCCATTATTTTCCAATAGAAACAAGGGGGTGTCTCCTTTTCTTTCTCTAGTCTTTTGCCTTTTCACATCTTTTAGGATTTTTATGCTACTTATTCACTTTTCTGTATGACATCCCTTATTTTACTACACATAAAGTAGGGCATTTTACTCTTGTTGAATTTGCCTCTAGGAGAAGAGAGTCATGGTTAATCCAAGCTTGCTCGATGAAGTGTTCAATAAATTTGTAAATGATTCAAGCATTTTTAAAGATAGGGATGTTCTTCGTCATGATTATTTACCTGAAAGACTACCTCATCGCGAAGCACAGATCAAACGTTTAGGAGAGACCATCGCTCCTGTTCTAAAAGGCTCAAGATGTTCAAATATCTTCATTTATGGAAAAACTGGAACTGGTAAAACAGCCGTAACTAAATATGTATTAAACCGGTTGGAAGCTAAAGCGCGAGAAATTCAAAAACCTGTTAGCTTTTGTTATGTTAATTGTCGCTTAGCTGGCACAGAATATCGTGTCCTTTCGACTCTTTGCCATAGTTTGCAATTCTCTGTCCCTTTCACTGGACTATCTGTAGGAGAGGTTTTTGACAGATTTAGGCAAGAATTAGACAAGCACAAAATAATTTTTATTATAGCACTAGACGAAGTAGACGCTCTAATAAAGGCTAGAAGCGACATTCTATTATATGAGCTTACAAGAATTAACGAGACATTGTCACACAGTAAGGTTTCACTTATAGGCATATCTAATGATTTAAGGTTAAAGGAATTCCTTGACCCGCGGGTTTTAAGTTCTCTTAGCGAAGAGGAAATTGTTTTTAGACCTTATGATGCAAGTGAGCTTAGGAACATTCTCTCTGAAAGGGCGCAGATGGCTTTTTGCGATGGGGTGTTGAGCGATGGTGCCTTGAGTCTTTGTGCAGCTCTTGCGGCAGCTGAACATGGTGACGCTCGCCGGGCCTTAGATTTACTTCGCGTTGCGGGCGAAGTTGCAGAGCGGATGGGCGCGAAGATCATCAGTGAAGATCATGTGAGAGAAGCTGAGAAGCTCATTGAGCATAACCGTGTAATTGAGGCATTAGCAAACTTGACGTTGCATTCAAAACTTGTTGTTTTAAGTCTTTTCCACTTGGTGAAGGCAAACGGTTATCGTGCAGTGACTGGTGAGATTTATGATGTCTATAGTGAACTCTGCGGGGAGCTAGCTGTAACTCCGTTAACGCAAAGGCGAGTTAGCACTTTGATTAATGAACTTGACGCACTCGGCTTATTAAATGCTCAGGTTGTGAGTATGGGGCGATATGGGCGGACGAAAAAGATTCGACTTGAAGTTACACGTACACTTATTAAGGAGGCTTTCTCCAGCGACACTAGGATAGGGCGTCTGATCGATTATGAGCCAAAATGTCTTTCAAAAAATGTGAGTAGTAGGGATTGATTATGGAAGTTTTGAGAGAGGGTTGCTAAAAAGGTTCTTCTTGCGCGGTGCTTTTAAGGGATTAGAAGTTGAAGACGTAGGTTTACAAATGTGAAAATTGATGGTTTAAGCATGACGACAAAAGTTGTTGGAGTTTTAGATGGATGGGATTTCGCTGCAGTTATGTTTGCTGGGCTCCTTCGCTGGGTTTAGTGTTGTTAATTTAATCGTCCTTCTATGAGAAGTTTCAAAGGCCTTTAATCGTCATTTCTCGAAAAAGCCTAGCAATAAAGCCTTAAAACACGCTCTTCTTTGTCACCTTTAAATACTGGCAAACCAGTGGAAGGTGTTCAAAAATTGGGTCCTATCTATTTACAAAGTGAACATATCAACCTGTGAATCCCACTTTACTTTGAAATGGTGGGCGGTAACTTTCAGCGGGCTAAACATCTTATAAAAGCCTAACTGTTTGCGGGGAACCCCACGAGCTATTAAGGACTGCGGTTTAATTGCACGGAATTATCTCTAGTTAAAGGAGATAATCTTCAAATCTAAAGTTTGCAGGTTAACAACAGGGACTAGGCCAGGCATTGGGACAATCCCTAACCTCTTCATATACTCTGTTTGTGCTTGCCAACAACCTGAATTTACTACAAGCACCCCCTTGTAGTTAGTGTACCCAAGGGTATGTATGTGCCCCGCGTGAAAAATATTTGGAATACGTTCGATTACTAAAAAATCTCTATGTTCAGGGGATAAGGGGGTTTTCCCGCCGTATATAGGTGCGAGGTTACGTGCCTGCAAAAGCAAGGTCATAGCTTTCTCAGGTTGCGTATAATTAATCCCGGGAACTGTGGATATAATGTCGTCTAAGCTGCGTCCGTGATACATTAAGATTTCTACTCCGTGGAGGCTTAAAAAGCAGGGGTTTCCCAGAGAATGAACTTCCCTAGCTTCTTGCAACATTTCAAGGAAGTCTCCTGCGATCGGCGGCTGAGGTAACGCTTTCCGTGGAGCATCGTGGTTCCCGGGTACAATTATTACCTCAATGTATTCGGGTATTTGTTCAATGAGTTTTGCAGCTAACTTATACTGGCCGTAAATGTCTTTTATTGATAACTCCTTAATTTGGTTTGGATAAACTCCTATTCCGTCAACGATATCTCCGGCTATAAGAACGTATTTTACATGGCTTGCTATTTCGCGCATATCTTCATTTCCGTACCTGCCATTAAGCCATAAGATGAAACGTTTGAATGCCTCTTTCTGAAACTTTGTGCTTCCTATATGCATGTCTGATGTTAACACAGCGTAAACTGGTGCAGAAGCCCTGTTTTGGGTCTTTTGAGCGACGTCGGGCAAAATTATATCATCAGCTATTAGCAGGTGGCTCCTTGCCTTCGTGACACTTATGCAAATGACCATATCTGGCAGAAGCATTCTTGCTTTGTTTAAAAGATCTTGAGGGGCGTTCTGAGGAACAAGTACCGTTGCACTTGCAGTCATGTCCTCGACTGTGAGAAATATCTTTTGTTTTTGCTCTCTCTTTTCAGCAATCATTCCTATTATTTTGAGTTTTGTGTTTGGCGGAGCCTTTAATGCCTCAATAACTGATGTTGCACTTTTTACGTCTATCCTTTGTCTCAAAAGCTTCTCAATACGTTTAAACCTATCTTGGAAATATCTGAGGTAATCTTCCATACTTCCGCTAGTGTCGATGTTGCCGCTGAAGTTTTCAATTATGTGTATGTTTGGTTCAACTTCTTTAGCATATGGTTTAAAAAGCCTCCGTCCCTCTGATACTCCTGGCTGCTGCTCGATAGACCGCTCCATCTGTGTTTGGGCTAAGGCTTGTTCAAAAGCCTCTGGTTTTTTTACAAGCCCTTCAAGGATACCCTTTTCAATAATTAATGGTTTGTCCCTTAAACTTTCCATCTCATGCAATGCCTTACTAATGATCTCCACAGGGTCTTCCGTTGCAGCTGCTGTGTTTAAGAAGTCAAAGGCTTCCTTGCTGAGTTGATAGCCTGCTGCGATTGTTAACTCTACCGCCCTTTGAAGTTTTTCGTTGTAGCTCATAAGGATATGTCTCTCCAGTTCTGTTTCTTGGGCACGATGATGTAACCCTCTTCTTCATCCCCTAAAACTTCTGTTGCCCCTTTTATGTGGAGATATGCCGTCAACGCGGCTGTCACCGCATCAATTTCATGTGCTGTTAGCACACGCATTTTTAGGCTTCCTTCTATACCCATGCATTCTAGAATTTTTTGGATTTGCCTAAAGTCCTTTGTTGGCATGTTTAAGGCCTTGCGAGTTGATGTGGGATGCACTTCTATTGTCTTTATCCCCTTTTCCGTTATTAACTTATTTAGCTTGATTGCGCGCAAGGTAAGTGTTTTCATAGCTGGTAAGCCTGGAGGAAAAACGCGGTAACCTCTTGCTATCAAATCTTTGTCTGCTTTCCTAAACGAGCCTTTTTTTGGAAATTTAAGAGGGGCATCTATTGCTACAATCGTTGGATTGACGAGAATGATTTTTTGTAAAATTTCTCTGTTTCTGTAAATTATGGAGGTTTCTACTTTCTTGTTTTGCCATACCGCCCAACCTGTGGGGTTTTTCGGGATTCCAGCAAGGTCTAAACCAATTATAACTTCTTTCTTCAATACCAACACTCACGCGTAAGTTTATATATTGAATTGTTTACTCTAAATTTGTTAATATGCTTGCATGGATGTTGTTTCATGGGTGTTACCATGGGCGAGGTGCGTAAGGTTCAACGCACTCCAAGTGGTACTTTCTTCGTTTGTATACCTAAAGATTGGGCAGAACGGTATGGTTTAGAAAGGGGATCGACCGTAGCGATAAGCGAGACTAGCGATGGTAAGCTTCTCATAGACCCCGAATATGGGGCGTCCCCTTCTCCGCGGGTTGCCGTTTTAAAGCCTGTACCATACTTGAGCCGTGAGATCACCGGGAAATATTTGTTAGGTTTTGACGTTATCCGTATTGAGGGTAAAAACATCAGTTTTGAGGTTCGTGAAGATGTTAAAAAGGCTGCCAGCCGCTTGGTTGGCTTAGAAATCGTTGAAGAGGATTACTCAAAAATTGTTTTGCAGTGTCTGTTGGAACCAACTGGTTTCCCCCCGGATAAGATCCTCAGACGAGGTTATTCTCTTGCCGCTGGGATGCATCGGGACGTTATCAGCGCTCTAGTGAATGGAGATGTTTCTCTAGCAAAAAGTGTAATAGCTCGTGATGAAGAAGTTGATAGGCTCTATTTTCTTCTAATCCGCATTTTACGAACCATAATTCAGAATCCAAGTTTAAGCGAGAAGTTGGGCGTCCAACCAATAGAATGCCTAGACTATCGCTTGGTGGCGAGTTTGGTGGAAAATATTGGGGATGAATGTGTACGCGCGGCATGCAAAGTTACTATGTTGAACGGGACAAAGTTAGCGGAGGATTTAAAGAAGTTATTTGTAGAACTACATTCTATATGTTTTGAAGCGCATGAAAACGCCGTGAAAGCTTTTCTCGCTGGAGATGTCCCCTTAGCTGTAACCGTGGGTGGGATGCATGAAAAAGTTGAAAGAGTTTTTGACGCCCTTGAGAAAAGCACCAAAGCCCAGATCCCGGACTTTGTACCTCAATTCTTAGCAGCAGCCTCAGCTATTAAGCAGATCTACGAACACAGTGTGGACATTGCAGATTTGGTAATGCCCAGAAAACTAAAATCTTAGGTGTACAGGAAGATAGCTTAACAAAGTGGCTAACAACTCATAGAAGGCAATGGTGCAACGCATGTAAGCATCCCTCACTGTTTTTATAATTGAGTGTTAACTTTAGACGGAGAAGCGTTTTTGAAGAATGCCGGGGTGGCGGAGCGGTCAACGCGCTGGCCTCGAGATCCACAGGTATACAAAACTGGGGCTAAAAAAGACAAGCAAGCCAGTGGGCCTACGGGCTCGCAGGGGTTCAAATCCCCTCCCCGGCGCTAAAGACAAATATTGATTTGTGCGAAGTATTTCTCAAAAGTAAAGAACTCTTAACCTATTGAATCTGGGGATACTGGTAATGTTTGAAACTTTGGCGTTGCTTTTGTTGGGCTTTATTGTGGGACTTAGCGGTGCAGTTATTCCCGGTCCCCTTTTAGCTTTTGTAATTTTCGACTCTGCTCGGAAACGTAAGATTACAGGCCATTTTATAATTGTCGGCCATGCCCTATGGGAAGCTCTTATAATTTTATTGATTCTCTTAGGGCTTGGCGGTGTAATGTTACAGTTTAAACATTTCATCTATATTGTTGGTGGAGGTGTTATGATTCTAATGGGTGTTCTCATGGTTAGAGGTAAAGATGAAGTCAAAATTGAACGTTCAAAGGTTAATTCTTCCATGTTTGGCGGCATTTTCTACACAGCTTTTAACCCATCACAGCCTCCATGGTGGGCTTCAGCCGGCCTGGCGTTGCTTCTTCAAGGCTACGAACTTGTGGGGAACATAGGAGTTGTGACAGTTACTGTAGGGCATTGGCTTGCTGACTTCACATACTACACCCTGATATCTTATTTAATTTATAGGTACGGAAGTTTCATTATCCCGAGGCAAAAATGGATAAAAATAGCCCTTGGGCTCTTCGTAGCCTTGCTCGGTGCATTCTTCATGCTTAACAGCATCTTGGGCTGTTGAAGGCTTTATATTAGAAGGCCCTTTTTCTTTACGTAGGGAACTAGGCCTCCTGCTTCCAGTACTTCTAAAAGTTGCCTTGGGAAGGGTTTGAAGTACGTTTCATAATTCTTGGTGAGGTTCCTCACTAAGCCCATCGTAAGGTTAACCTCTAAAATATCTCCATCAGACGTTAAATCAGCAAATTTTTCTTCAACCGACAAGGCTGGCAAGCCTACGTTTATAGCGTTTCTAAAGAAGATCCTTGCAAAGGATTTTGCAACAACCGCGGCTATGCCCGCAGCGACAATAACCCTCGGCGCTTGTTCCCTACTTGAGCCAGAGCCGAAGTTTCTGCCTGCAACGATGATGTCGCCTGGCTTTATTCTTGTAGCCAGTGACGGGTCAAGATCTTCAAAAATATGTTTTGCCATGTCCTCAATAGTAACAGATCTAAACTTGTACCTGCCCGCTATAACAAGGTCTGTATTAATGTCGTCTCCTAGTTTGATAACTTTTCCCCTTATCATAGTTTTATTCCTCACAAGTATTTTCTAGGATCAGCAATTTTTCCTTCTAATGCTGTAGCTGCAGCTGTCGCAGGGCTAGCCAAATATATCTTCGCGCTAGGTTCCCCCATTCTCCCCGTGAAGTTTCTATTAGCCGTTGACAAAGCTGTTTCCCCGGGACCAAGCAAGCCCATGTGTGCGCCCACGCAAGGTCCGCATGTGGGCGGCCCGATAACACATCTGGATTTGACCAGAATTTCAATAACTCCTTTTTCAACAGCTTTTTCATAAACTTGCCGCGATGCAGGAATAACAATGCATCGTAGGCCGTCTTTCACTTTTTTGCCCTTGAGTATTCTAGCAACTATTTCCAAATCTTCAAGTCTGCCGTTGGTACAGCTTCCTATAAAAACCTCATCCACCTCCAAACCTTCAACTTCAGAGACGGGTACAACGTTGGACGGAAGCGGAGGCTTTGCTATAAGAGGTTCGATGAGGCTACAGTCCAGGTCTATTTCGCGCGCATAGCTCGCATCTTTATCAGGGGTAAATGGCTGTGTCGGGAATATCCCCGCTTTTGCGCCCATCTCAGCTGAAAGATTGGATATCGTCGCCCTTGATGATACAGAAAGTTTCGGCGACAACTTATCGTGGTACTCAATTGCCATATAAGTGGCACCATCGGTTCCCAACTCTTTAAGCAAGGTTAAAGCTATGTCCTTTGAAAGCACGCCTGTTCTCAGCTTACCGTTAAGCGAAACTTTTATGCTTTCCGGGACTTTAAACCAGAGTTTACCGGTTGCTAAGGCAAAAGCGGCATCCGTGCTTCCTACACCAGCAGCGAAAGCGCCTACTGCCCCATGAATTGTTGTGTGAGAGTCAGCGCCAACCACGACGTTCCCAGCTTTTACTAGGTTATAGTCCATGATCACTTGGTGACACACTCCTTCACCGACATCAAAGAACTTTATGTTGAAACGCTTCGCGAATTCCCTCATTTTCTTATGCAAAATTGATGACTGCACAGATGGGCTTGGCGCTGCATGATCTACAAAAAGGGCACTTTTACAAGCCAACTTAAGGTCCGCAGCACCAAACTCGTTAATTATGTCTATCATCAAGGGAGCTGTTCCATCGTGAGCAAATACAAAGTCGACATTTGCGACAATGAATTCTCCAGGCTCCACGTGCTCAGTGCTGGAGGCTTTGGCTAAAATTTTTTCAGCAACCGTTGCCATATGTGTTGCCTCTTTGGATCTTCACCCATCTGCATCTTCAAAGGTTTTAGTGATTGATAACTAATAATCTAATATAAAAAATTGTATGTTGTGAACCGTCAAATCTCTTGTTTTGATGTGAAGCTTCGCCGAAATCTTCTATTAAATCAATGTATCAATTGGAACATATGGGATTATTTCTGTCACAAATATGCCGCAAAAGTTAAAAGATAGGTCAGTTACTTAAAAGCCCTCACTCAGGTGAAATCAAATGAAAATGGCGAAATGCCCAGACTGTGACTCAGATCTAAACGTTTCAGAAGATGTTGTTCAGGGAGAAATCATAAGCTGCCCATGTTGCGGTCTCGAACTTGAAATTGTAGAGGTAAACGGTGACTCTGTTGAATTGAAAGAGCTTGTAATTGAAGGCGAAGACTGGGGCGAGTAACAATCCTCATACAAAAGCCCCAAGAGCTCAAAGCATCCAACATTTGCGTTTTATGCATACTTTCGGGCATCGTAGAAGGCTGAGAGATGGCTATCGGTCTCCTTTGCGATTACGTCGAAACCGATGAAATGGGGATAAAGCTAACAGCTAAAGAGTTAGGTATCGACATAGTCTATATCCCTTTTCGCAAGGTCTCAATAGGAATAGGCGAGGATGGTAGTTATAATTTTAAAAGTAAGGGAAATGACTACTCGCGCATCCTAAAAGAGGTTGAAGTTGTTTTAAATCGGGCACAAAGCAAAAATCGAAGACTCATAGCAGCAAGCTTCCTAGAGACAGTAGATAAACATGCAATAAACCCATTGCGTATTGAGTTCCTATGCTTCAGCAAGTTTAGAGTGCTTCTTTGCTTATTGAAGGGAGGCATTAAAGTGCCAAAAACCGTATTTATACCCTGCGACTCGCATGAATTCACAAAAGATGGTCACGAAATTCGTAATGAGGAGCACATCGCAGACCTTGTGCAACTCGAAATAAGTGATGAAATGCTAGTGGTTAAACCAGACGCCGGGACTCACGGTAAAGAAGTTAGACTTGTGAAGGGCCGTGAAGAGCTTATTGGAGTGCTTAAAAAAATTAAACCCTCTATAATTAACCCAGTGGGCGTCTTGGCTCAAAAATTTGTACAGAAATGGTTCTACGACTTGCGAATAATAGTTTTCAAAGAAAAAGGAAAAACACCTTGCTGCCATCCAAAAGCCATGGCAAGAGCAGGGATAAGAGACTTTCGAACAAACACAGCCCTCGGGAACTTTGTTTTTGACGTTGATCTTCCAACATATATTCGTGAAATGGCTGTTAAGTGTGGCAGTGCGATAGGGGGTGACTGTGAAGCTTGGCTCCTCGCTTTAGACGCTATGATCGATTTCGGTGAAGAAAAATTCGCTGACGATAAATACATTAGGTCGGCACTTGAGAGACTTGCTAAGCCCTTTGAAGCCTTTAAACGAGTCAAGGAAGACCCTCTGAAGAAAAGTAACTTTCCGAACTGGAATAAGAAATTGGAGGAAGCGTTTCAAAGATATACAAGTTTGGAGGCCTATGAAAGCGTGAGAAAAATAATTAACGAAAGTGTGGAAAAGAACCGGTACAAAGTTCTGTTCCATGAAGCGAATTCTTGTCCAGAATTTTGGGAACAGACACGCCTTGCGACAGGGGCTAACTTAGCAGATTTTCTGTTCAAGTGTGCAAAAAGCATTACAAATTAGCTGAGTAACGGATAGGGGGTAATAAAGAATGAGAGTTGGAATTGTCGGAGGCTCCGGCTACGTAGGCGGAGAACTATTACGCCTATTGCTTTTCCATCCTAAGGTAAAAGTTACAATGGTGACATCCGATAAATACGCGGGTGAATTTGTCTTTATGGTGCACCCAAACTTGCGGGGGCTAACCCAACTAAAATTTGTACCTTTAAACCTTGCAAACATTAAAAATAATTGCGATATAGTCTTCACGGCAACCCCTCATGGGAGTGCCGTAAAGATCGTCCCTAAACTTCTTGAAATGGGCTTAAGAGTTATTGACATGAGCGCCGATTTCCGTTTAAAGAATCCTGATGACTATCCCCGATGGTATGGCTGGTCGCATCCTATCCCTGAGTTGCTAAAAGAGGCAGTGTATGGCTTGCCGGAGCTACATCGTCGAGAAATAAAGGATGCGAAGTTAATAGCGTGTCCAGGATGCATGGCGACCGCCACGATCCTTGGCTTAGCTCCCTTCGTGAAGGAGGGAATTATAGAACGGAACAGAATAGTTGTTGATGTGAAAATAGGTTCTTCAGGCGCCGGAGCCAAACCAACACAAGCTTCTCATCACCCTGAAAGATTTGGGGGTGTTCGCGCGTACAACGTTGTAGATCACAGGCATATAGCCGAAATAACCCAAGAACTTAACCTTATCTCAAAGGAGCCCTTAACCATTTCATTTACTCCTCACGCAGTCAACATGGTCCGTGGGATCTTATCTACAATACATACATTTCCAACAAAAACATTAGATATAAGTGATGTTTGGAAAATTTTGCGTTCCCAATACGAAAAAGAACCCTTCGTTAGGCTGGTGAAGTATAAAAAAGGGTTATATCGGCTTCCAGATCCAAAGATCGTAGTTGGTACAAACTTTTGTGACATTGGTTTTGAAATCGACTCTAGAACCAGTCGCTTAGTGGTGTTGTCCGCTATCGATAATTTACTAAAAGGTGCTGCTGGCCAAGGCGTTCAATGCCTAAACATTTTATTGGGCGTAGATGAGAAAATGGGATTGGAAAGTTCAGGTTTTCATCCGGTGTGATCATTATATGCTAATTGTTGTTAAGATTGGCGGTAATGTTGCTGTAGAAATTGCGTCTTCAGGGCTTATAGAAGACTTAAAAAATGTCCTCTCTGAAAATAAGGTGATTCTAGTTCACGGTGGAGGAGATGAGGTTACAGAGGTGGCGTCTAAGCTTGGAAAGGAGCAGAAGTTTGTGGTGTCTCCAGAGGGCTTCCGTAGCAGATACACAGACAAGGAAACTGTAGAAATATATGCAATGGTGATTGTTGGGAAAATCAACAAGCAAATAGTTTCGATCCTTCAAAGTAAAGGTGTGCCGGCTGTTGGATTATCCGGTGTGGACGGAAGCCTTATAAAAGCGGATCGAAAAAAGAGAATAATCGTTGTGGATGAGCAGGGAAGAAAACGGGTTATAGACGGGGGCTATACTGGAAAAATAACAGAGGTTAATGTCAGTTTAATCAATTTTCTTATGGATAAAGGATATGTCCCGGTGATCGCGCCGTTAGCTATAGGCGAAGAATTTGAGTTTCTTAATGTGGATGCTGATAGAACGGCGGCTTGCATAGCAGGGGCTCTAAGAGCGGATAGACTCCTGTTGCTTACGGATGTAGATGGCTTGATTCTCGATGGAAAAGTAGTCCCTAAACTGAACCTTTCCGAAGCTGAACAAACGCTTCCAAAGATTGGTCACGGAATGATAACAAAAGTTCACGCGGCAATTGAAGCCATAAAAATGGGCGTGCAAGAAGTCTTAATCTCTTCCGGGCTGAGAAATGTCCCAATATCATCCGCTCTAAAACATGAGTGTGGGACGGTACTACTCCGTGAATGAAAAGGAAATAATGGAAATCGAAGACAAGCTGATGGCAAATGTCTACGCCAAAAGGCCCTTGGTTATAACACGGGGTAAAGGCGCTTTATTGTGGGATATTAACGGAAAAGAGTATATAGACTGTGCTGGAAGTTATGGAACATGTGTTGTTGGGCATTGCCATCCAAAAGTTGTTGAGGCAATAAAAAGGCAAGCGGAGACGCTTATCGCATGTCACGGTTCTCTGTACAACGATGTAAGGGCGGAGCTTTTACAAAAAATTGCGTGTATAGTACCTAAAAGTCTAAACAAAATTTTTCTATCAAATAGTGGAGCTGAGGCGGTTGAATGCGCCATTAAACTAGCTAGAAAGTTTACGGGTAAGCCTGAAATAATAGCCATGATGGGTGCCTTTCACGGTAAAACAATGGGTGCATTATCCGCTACGTGGGACAAGAAATACCGCGACCCTTTTAAGCCCTTAGTCCCCGACTTTAAGCACGTTCCTCCAGACGACGTCGAAAAAATTAAAGAAGCAATCACAGATAAAACTGCCGCCATTCTCGTGGAGCCAATTAGAGGCGAGGGTGGAGTTAGAGTAACCTCCGATAATCTCCTTAGGGAATTAAGGGATATATGTTATGAAAGAGGAATCTTACTGATTTTTGACGAAGTCCAAACAGGCTTCGGCCGTACAGGCAAAATTTTTGCATTTGAACATTGGGGAGTAACTCCTGACATTCTTTGCTTAGCAAAATCGGTGGCTGGCGGTTTGCCAATGGGTGTAACGATTGCAAAGGAAGAAATTATGTCCTCATTTAAAGTCGGAGAGCATACAAGTACTTTTGGCGGAAACCCTTTGGCATGTGCGGCAGCATGTGCTGCAATAGATGTATTAATAAGCGAGAGGCTTCCGGAACGCGCCGCAGTTCTGGGCAAATACTTTAAAGAGGGACTTGAAAGACTTCAGAGTCGCCACAGAATAATAAGGGAGATTCGAGGGTTAGGTCTAATGCTTGGAGCCGAGCTAAAGTTTGATGTTTTTAACATACTTATGAAATCCTTGGGAAAGGGGGCCATAATTTTAGATGCGGGAAAAAACGTTCTGAGGTTTTTGCCGCCCCTAGTTATTGAGAAGGAGCAAATAGATAAAGTAATCTCTATACTTGACGCGGTGCTAGAGGAAGAAGAAAATGAAAGACTACGCAATCCAATTATTAACAAAAATGCTTGAAATTTACAGCCCGTCGGGAAAAGAGGAAGGTATCTCAAGCTTTCTTGCGGACGAGATGAGTAGGCTCGGCTTTAACGTTCGACAAGATAATGTTGGGAATGTAATAGGTGAGATAGGCAATGGGCGCCCCATCATTTTGTTATGCGGTCATATGGACACTGTCACAGGCTTTATTCCTGTACAAAAAGTGGGCAACAAATTATATGGCAGGGGGGCGGTTGACGCGAAAGCTTCACTAGCGGCGATGATTGTCGCTTCCTACTTATTACTAACTCATGAATCTCATGGGAAAATTATTATTGCGGGAGTTGTTGATGAGGAGGGACGAAGTCGGGGCATAAAAAACTTGTTGAAAGGAGGGATAAAAGCTGACTATGCAATATTCGGAGAGCCCAGCGGAGTGGAAAAAATTACTATAGGATACAAGGGTCTTTTACGCTTAAAAATAACCTGCAAAACTGAATCTGGTCATTCCGCGGCGAACTTACTTTATGAAAACGCTGTTGAAAAGGCATTTGAAATATGGAACGCAATTAAACAAATTCAATTTCCTTCGGTTAAACCGGAAAGCCCTTTTTATTCAGTCACATCATCACTGACCAAAATTAGGGGAGGCGTAGGAAATTCAACTATACCATCTAGTTGCCAACTCCAAATCGACATTCGCGTTCCTCCACAATTTACAACCACCCAAATTTTTGAAGAAATCTCCAACATGGTTGAACAATATAAAAGAACCAACCCAAAAATCTCAGTTAAGGCAAGCGTTAGGAGTGCTATTGAGCCCTTCGAAGCAGATTCAAACTCTCTCCTCGTAAAGGCTATCTCCAGATCAATAAGAGAAGTTAGACGCAAAACAGCTGTGCTTCTGAAGAAAACTGGAACTGGAGATATGAATATCTTCGGTAGGGCTGTAAAGATACCCGTAGTAACGTATGGTCCAGGGGATCCAACCCTAAGCCATACAGAGAGGGAACATATAGACCTCCCAGAGTATATGGATAGCATAGAAGTTTACCAGAGAGCCATAAACCACCTTCTCAGTATGCATAAAGCGACATAACCTTGATGTGGTAATCAAAAAGTATTTTAGCCCACTACTTTAGATAGAATCTCGTAAGTTTTGAGGCTATCCTTTTTTTCCACAACTATTATTGTGTCAGTCCAGCATGAGATAAACTCTACTATATTAATGTTCTGTTCGGCTAATAGCGACGTTAAGAACGCGACAACACCAGGTGTAGCTTCAAGCTCCACTGGTGAATGTATGACAATCATCACACAGTCCTTGTGTATCTGCAAGATACCGTTTAATTTTCCTAGGCTGTTCTTATCCGTTAAATAAACAAATTTGCCTCCGAGGTTAAGTCTTATCCTGCCTTCATTTTCTAAAGGCTTGCTTGTAACTACTACAGCGTTTCCATCTTGAAGCGTTATAGTACTTTCTTTTAAAATCTTGAGAACTTTCTCCTCCATTCTCTGTTTTCGCTTTTGCAGCTCAGCGGAAAACCTTCTAATGGCGGCCTTTATTGCAACCGTATTACTGACCTTAAGTTCCTTTTGAATTTGTCTAGACAATTCACTAATGTTAACTATGCCTTTTTCCAAAGCTTCCAGTATGTAAGGTCTATTCCGTAGATAATCTCTTACTTCTTGAGCTATTGGCAAGAGTTTTGCCGCCGAAAATGCTGTATCATTTTGAACTTTTAAAGGTTATTCTGTAACAAATAAGTCACAAAGCTTAAAAGATAGTAAAAATGTCGTGTCTAGACAATGTTGGAGGAATAGGCCATAAACGAAACTGTAGTATTAGCGTATTCAGGCGGGTTAGACACGTCTGTAATGGTGAAGTGGATTCAAGAGAAATACAATGTAAACGTGATAACTGTTACGGTGGATGTTGGGCAACTTGATGATTTGAAAGAAATAGCGGAAAAGGCAAAAGCTGTTGGTGCAGTAAAGCATTATTCTATAGATGCGAAAGAGGAGTTTATCACTGACTATGTTTTCCCAGCAATAAAAGCAAATGCCCTTTATGAAGGAAAATATCCTCTATGTAGCGCTCTTTCTCGCCCTCTAATAGCGGCCAAGATGGTGGAGATCGCAGAGAAAGAAGGCGCAACCGCAGTGGCCCATGGGTGCACTGGAAGGGGAAACGACCAAGTTCGTTTCGATGTGACCATAAAATCCTTAGCTCCAAACTTGAGAATAATCGCCCCAGTTAGAGAATGGAGCTTAACCAGGGAAGAAGAAATAAAATTTGCGGAAGCAAGGGGGATACCTATAACATCCTCAGCAAACCCAACATACAGCATTGACCAAAATCTTTGGGGAAGGGCAATTGAATGCGGACCACTCGATGATTCTGACGCTGAGCCTCCTGAAGAAGCTTTCAAATGGACTGTTCCCCCTGAAAAAGCCCCTGATACACCGGAGTACGTTACCATAAGATTTGATAAAGGTGTCCCATGTGCGTTGAACGGGAGAGAATTAAAACCCGTGGCTTTAATTGAGAGGTTGAATGAAATTGCTGGAAAACATGGGGTCGGGCGCATAGATCACATTGAAGATAGGCTTGTTGGCATAAAATCAAGGGAAGTCTATGAATGTCCAGCTGCTACTGTCATCTTGGAAGCGCATAAAGATTTAGAGAAAATGGTCTTAACTCGCCATGAAATTTTGTTTAAGCAGCAAATAGACGCAGAATGGGCTTTTTTGGCTTATGCTGGCTTATGGATGGATCCATTAAGGACCGATCTTGAGGCGTTCATCAACAAAACACAAGAGCGTGTGACAGGGGAAGTGAGGGTCAAGTTATATAAAGGGGGGTTACGTGTTGTCGGCCGTTCATCAAAGTTTTCCCTTTATGATAAGGACTTGGCAAATTATAACATTAAGACATCCTTTAGCCAATCTCATGCGGAAGGTTTTACTACATTGTGGGGCCTCCCAACCGCAGTGTACGGTGCCTTAAAAAAGAACATGCGCCTTGAGGAAGCTAAAGATGTCTAAACTCCTCCGCGGAGGAAGGATAGCAAAAGTAAAAGATGACGTCGTGAAGTTCATTTCATCAATCCAAAGCGACCGAAGACTTTTAAGGGCTGTGATTAGAATTAATCAAGTTCACGTTATAATGCTAATGAAGCAGGAGATAATAGATCAAATAGACGGTGCCAAAATTCTTAAAGCTCTAAATGAATTAAGCCCGAGCTTGGACCTTTCATCACCCTTAGAGGATGTTCACATGTTCATTGAGGAAAAAATCATCGATGCTTGTGGTTCAGAAGTTGGAGGCAACCTCCATATAGCAAAAAGCAGAAATGATCAGGTTGCCACCGCAATAAGAATGGAACTCCGCGAAAGCATGCTTAAACTGATGGAGAACATAGTTGAGTTCCAAGAGTCCCTAACAAAACTTGCTGAAGGCCATATTAAAACTATTTTTCCCGGCTATACTCATATGCAACCAGCCCAACCGATAACTTTTGCTCATTATCTCCTTTCCTATATCGACTGTTTAGAAAGGGATTTCCAGAGATTAGAGGATGCCTATAAACGAATGAATCTTTGTCCAATGGGAGCAGGGGCGCTTGCAACCTCAAGTTTTCCCATAGATCGCAAAAGCATAGCTGAGCTACTAGGCTTCGAAGGCATTCTTGAAAATTCAATCGATGCTGTAGGCAGCAGGGATTTCATACTAGAAACGTTGGCCTCTTTAACAATACTTGCTGTTAACGTAAGTCGGCTTGTTGAAGATTTAATCCTTTGGAGTTCGGAAGACATCGGCCTAATTGATCTTCCAGAGGATTTCTGCTCAACAAGTAGCATAATGCCTCAGAAAAAGAATCCTGACGTCTTGGAGGTTATCCGTGCAAGGATGAACAATATTTTAGGCAACTTCGTAACAGCAGCTGCAACATTAAAAGCAATACCTACCGGCTATAACTTGGACTTTCAAGAGATTACCCCTAGGCTCTGGGAATCTTTGGATATAATGGAAAGCTGTTTTAATATGCTTTCAAGGCTCATAGTGAACGTTAAGGTACGTGATGAGGCGCTTGCCAAACCCCAATATAGCTTCTTAGCGGCAACTGATTTGGCCAGCATGCTAGTCAGAAAATATAAGGTTCCATTTAGAAACGCACATAAGATAGTTGGCTTAGTGGTAAAAATGTTGGTAAGTCAGGGACTAACACTTAAAAGTGTAACAGCAGAAGCGATAAACAAGGCCGCCCAATCCCTTGGTTATAGGTTGGCGGTAAATGAAGAAGACTTGCAAGGGGCAATGGACTTTACGAGAATTGTTGAAAGTTATAATGTTGTTGGAGGGCCATCCCCCAGCGAGGTTAAAAGAATGTTAGGGGTTAGAAAAGAGGAAATATTCCTAGCCAAGAGAAAAATTGAAGAGAAAAGACTTCAACTTAGAAAAGCTGACGAAAAAGTTCAGGTGATCATAAACTCCTATCTATCAGGTGCTCGCGACTCCGTGATATGAAGCCGCATTATTTTTAAATGCCTAGCTGTAATGTCATGTTTGTTATGCCTTTAGGTGAATGTTGTGTCGTTTTCGCGTAAAGTAGTTGTAAACGCTCCCGCAACTACCGCCAACTTAGGCCCAGGCTTCGATGTTTTCGGAATGGCTCTTGAATACCCGCGTGACATAGTCAGCTTAACCCCTACTCCTCATGGAATAAAAATAAAGATCCATGGACTTGCAGAAGAGACGATCCCTACAGACCCGAATAAAAACACTGCGGGCGTTGTCGCCGAAAATATGATTAGAGAATTTTCTTTAAGAACTGGTTTGAATATTGAAATCGAAAAAGGCATTTTGCCAGGTGTCGGTTTAGGCAGCAGCGCGGCTTCGGCGGCAGCTGTAGCTTGCGGTATAAATTATTTGTTTAACCTAGGATTAGATTACAGGCAGTTAATTTATTTTTCAGCAAAGGGCGAAGTGGCTTCCGCCGGCTCTGAGCACGCCGATAACGTTTCAGCGGCCATATGTGGCGGCTTTGTGGTAGTAAAGTCATATTCTCCCCTTGAGGTTATAGCCCTAGAAGCACCGCCAAATCTGGGCGTATGTGTAGCAATTCCAAAAGTTCCAGTCATGCACAAAAAAACTGAGAAGGCTAGGGCAGTTCTACCTGAAGCCGTACCGCTAGCAAAACTTAGGCACAATATAGGACATGCTGCATCAATGGCGCTGGGATTCGCCAAGGGGGATGTAAAGCTCATAGGAAACTCCATGTCTGATGCTGTTGTTGAGCCCGCCAGAGCATTTATGATCCCAGGTTATGAACAGGTTAAGGCTGCGGCTCTAAGAGCAGGCGCCTACGGTGTTGCTATAAGCGGGGCTGGCCCGTCTATGATAGCCATTGTTGATGCCGAGTTAGGTGTTGCGCCTAAGGTTATAAAGGCTATGGAAGAAGGATTTAGATCTGTTGGGGTGGACGCAGAAGCCTTTTATACGAAGCCTGGAAAGGGTGTCACTTTATTGGAGGCAAAATAGTTGATGCTCCAAGTTTGTATCATGTGCGGGGAGAAATACCATATAAATGAGGTTGTCTACTCATGTAGAAAATGTGGGGACATTCTCGAAATTAAATATGATCATGATCTTCTTATGGAGAAGATCCAAAAAAGCAATTGGAAGAGTTTGCCATTATCTGTTTGGCGTTATAAAGATTTCATGCCCATTCACGACTCGTCCAAAATAATCTCACTTGGCGAAGGCGGAACAGGCCTTCATCAATGCCGCAATTTGGGGAAGTCCATCGGTATAAACTCTTTGTATATAAAAAATGAGGGTGAAAATCCCACAGGTTCTTTTAAAGATAGGGGGATGACTGTTGGGGTTAGTAAAGCAGCGGAACTTGGAATGAGAATTGTCGCTTGCGCATCAACAGGAAACACTTCTGCCTCTTTAGCTGCGTATGCTGCAAAAGCTGGGTTCTCATGTATAATCCTTATACCTTCAGGAAAAGTCGCGTTCGGAAAATTAGCTCAAGCTATAGTCCATGGAGCAAAAGTTGTGCAAGTTCGCGGAAACTTTGATCAAGCTTTGCAACTGGTGTTTAAACTTTCGGAAATGCATAGGGATATTTACCTTCTAAACTCTATCAACCCTTTTAGGTTAGAGGGACAGAAAACCATAGCCTTTGAAATCTGTGATCAATTAGGCGGTGAACCCCCTGACGTTGTGGTTGTACCAGTTGGAAACGCTGGGAATATAAGCGCCATATGGAAAGGCTTCGTGGAATTCTATGATCTTGGTTTAATATCAAAGCTCCCTAAAATGGTCGGAGTTCAAGCTGAAGGCGCAGCTCCTATAGCAAGAGCTATTAAGAATGGGAAAGACACAATTGAACCTATTAAAAATCCTGAAACTGTTGCAAGCGCTATAAGGATAGGTTCCCCGGTCAGTTGGAAAAAAGCCATGCGGGCCATAAGAGATTCAGGAGGTACAGCTGAAATAGTCTCCGACAATGAAATTTTAGAGTCTCAAAAAATGCTTGCGAGGTGCGAAGGCATATTTGTAGAGCCAGCCAGCGCCTCTTCTATCGCGGGACTGAAAAAGCTAGTTGAAGGTCGAAGAATTGACAAGGATGAAACTGTTGTTTGTGTTGCAACGGGCCATGGGCTTAAGGATCCCGATGTTGTGGTAAATGCTTACGAGAAGCCTTACGAGGTTGACGCAGAAATACGCTCCATCGAGAATCTTTTAGGGGTCATTGCTAAGACAATATAGCTCTGGGGGCCGGCGATGAGGGTGATCCTTGTTGGCTACGGGGTCGTCGGTCAAAGCCTGACGAGGCTTCTCATAAGCCGCAGGGACGAACTTGCCAAAAACTATGGCTTCCGTCCAAGGATAGTGGCTGTGGTTGACCGGGGTGGAGCTGCAGTAAACCCAAAGGGGTTAGATCCGGAGAAAATACTTTCAGTGAAAACTAAAAGGGGAACCGTAGCGGCTTACGAGACATGCGGCCGTCCCAATGTCTCAGCATTCGACGTTATAGAATCTGTGGATGCTGAGGTGATGATTGAGGTTTCCCCGTCCAATGTTAAGGACGGTGAACCAGCCTTATCACATATAAAGACGGCGTTTAGGACGGGGAAACATGTTGTCACAACAAACAAGGGTCCCCTCGCTCTTGCTCTGCCAGCTCTGACGGAACTTGCGGAGCACAACAAGGTTTATTTTAGGTTCAGTGGGTCCGTTGGCGCTGGCACTCCGGTGTTAGAGTTCGCCAAAAAGTGCCTTTATGGCGACAAGATAACTTCGATAAGAGGTGTGTTAAATGGAACAACTAACTACATTCTTACGGAAATGGCTGAAAAACGGATCACGTTTGAAAGTGCCCTTCAAAAGGCTAAAGAGCTCGGGTACGCTGAAGCTGACCCCTCTATGGACGTTGACGGTATAGATACGGCCTGCAAGATTGTGATTTTAGCAAACTGGGTGATGGGCAAAAAAGTAACATTAAAGAATGTTAGCGTCAATGGCATAAGAGAAATAACCATGAAAGATATAAAAGAAGCCGCTAAGCATAACTGTACCATTAAACTTTTAGGGTCTATAAATGATAAACTAGAGGTAAAACCAGAAAAAGTTCCGAAGGGCAGTCCCTTGTCTGTGAGCGGGACATTAAACGCTGTAACATTCATTTCAGAGTTTGCAGGCGAGCAAACAATCATAGGCCGTGGCGCAGGCGGAACCGAGACCGCGAGCGCTATATTACGGGACCTACTAGATATAAAACAAAAGTTAGCAGCTAAACTGTTGCTTGAAATCTAGGTTGGTTAAAATGAAAGTTGTGATGAAGTTCGGAGGGACCTCCGTATCTACATCAGACAATATAAAGCGCATCGCAGAGTTAATAGCTCACCATGCGGCCCAAGGTAATAAAATTGTCGCCGTGGTTTCTGCTGTAGATGGAATTACTGAAAAACTTTCCGAAGCGGCTGAGTTAGCCGAGAAAGGAAATAAAGAGTTCATTCGCCCCTTTAGGCAAGAAATGCTTAATAAGCACCTCAAATTAGCTGAAAAATCAATCCAGAATTCTCAAATTCTTGAAGAAATCAAGAAAATGATCACGTCAACCGTGGATGAGCTTGAGAAAGTCTTAACAGGAGTAACTTACATCGGTGAACTTACCCCAAGGTCCAGAGATTGTATCTTATCCTTTGGTGAAAAGTTAGCAACACTGATCGTTTATGGAGCTCTAAAAAATACTGGACTTAAGGCAAGTTTTTTCACAGGAGCGGAAGCGGGGATAGTAACTGACTCAAATTTTGGAGAGGCAAATCCCTTAATGAACGTTTCTAAGCTTCAGATTAGAGAGCGTCTCCAACCACTACTAGAGAAAGGAGTTATCCCCGTGGTAACGGGTTTCATTGCTGCAACCCAAGACGGCATAACGACAACTCTTGGCCGTGGGGGATCCGATTACACAGCAACCATAATCGGCGCGGCATTGGATGCGGATGAAGTTTGGATATGGACTGACGTAGATGGGTTAATGACCTCGGATCCAAAAATCGTTCCAGACGCCAGGACTCTGCCTGAACTCTCTTTCAAGGAGGCATTGGAAATGGCTGTATTCGGGGCAAAAGCTATGCACCCTCGAGCATTAGAGCCGATCATGGATGGAAATACTATTGTCAGGATAAGAAACATCTTTAACCCTGAAGGCCCTGAAACCGTTTTGAAAAGGGGGCAAGCAGCCAAACCTGGAGCCACAGTGAAGGCTGTAACGATGCTAAGGGACGTTGCGTTAATTAACGTAAGTGGTGCAGGTATGGTTGGGGCTCCGGGAACAGCTGCAAAGGTTTTCGATGTGCTTGGAAAGAATAAAATTAACATTCTGATGATCTCGCAAGGCGCTTCAGAGGCTAATATTTCAATTATTATCAGGCGGGGCGTCTTAGAAAAGGCTGTTAATGCATTGGAAGTAGCATTCCTCGGTAAGGGTTTAATCAGTGAAATATCGGCTGAAGACGACGTCTGTGTGATTTCAGTCGTTGGGGCTGGAATGAAAAACACTCCGGGAATA
Organism: Bathyarchaeia archaeon; assembly: GCA_038865865.1. Classification (GTDB taxonomy): domain Archaea; phylum Thermoproteota; class Bathyarchaeia; order Bathyarchaeales; family Bathycorpusculaceae; genus JANXEP01. The sequence continues at coordinate 22,289 of JAWBZV010000001.1, forward strand.
GCATCCCGCGTATTTACTGCTGTCGCCCGGAAAGGAATAAATGTTCGAATGATTGCACAGGGTTCTTCCGAACTGAGTATTTCGTTTGTAGTTAAAGAGGTGGATGGAAAAGCTGCTGTTCAAGCAGTCCATGAAGAATTCAATTTAGGTAAGGGCTAAAACTTACTCTTTAAGTTTGACTATTTTTGGAATTTTGCCGCCTGTTCCTATGAAGTCTCCGTATATTATGAGGGCCCCCTTGACGCCGTCTATACTAATGGCCTTTTCAACTCCCAGTTTTACTACATCTCGTCTCTCATTTCCTTTTATTAAGTTTCCCGTTGCCGTAGCTACAGCGTCAGCTAACCCAGCACTTACTGCAAAGATTGTAACTGCTTCAGCCTCTCCAAAGCTTAAGGCGTGGCTGAACATGCCGGAGCTTGTTGCCACACCCATAGGAAAATCTTCTAGTCTGAAGGCTAAACTCTTTGATAAGGGATGGTCTCCCGCTAATAGAGCAACGTCAATGGGTTTGTCTGAAACTGCCGACACCTCTCCTCCATTTTCAACAACTGCGACCCTACATCCTATGCGCAGCATTTCCTCAACAGCTAAGTCTGCCAGCACCCCCGCTACGGCGGCCATGGGCCCAACATCCGCCTTTTCCGCGTACTCCGCCATCAACCTAACTATCCTAGGCCCATTTTCCACCCTAACTGGAGTAAGGGAATATTCAAATTCTGGATGATCCTCGAGGTAAAGTTCGAGTTGCCTTCTGTTAAACTTAATTGCAGATATGGCAATGTCGATCGCGTATTCGTTGTCCGATATTATGGTGCAGCTCGTCTCTTTTAGTTGAAAATTTTTCTTAAATAGATTTTTTGTTTTCATTTTTTAACGTCAAAAGCTCTCTTCCCTTAGTAAGTTTTATGGCTCTGGCCGGGCAAGCGTCAACACATAATCCGCAGGGACTGCCTATGCACTTTTCCATGTCAAAGGATACCGAAAAGTCCTCTTTAAATGTTATGGCGCCCACCGGGCAAAGTGAATAGCATGAGCCGCAGTGAAGGCATTTACCCCAATCCACTTCTATTAGCTTCGGAATAGTTACAACGACACCTTTTTCTTTGAATGCGTTAACAATTCTCTCGACGTCTGCTGAAGGGGCGTCTATAAGGACCTGCCCTTCATGGAAATCAACGTGCGCTGCAATTATGTTTAGCGGTATATTGTGCTGGAGTATTACTTGTGATATTATTGGTTGATTCACTATTTTCTCTGGAAATCTTAAAAGAATCCTAACCATTTTGCTTCCTCCCTAACAGTTTGGCCACATCTTCAGAAGTTATTATTCCCAAAACTTTCCGATTTCGGTCAATCACAGGCAGGGCTGATATCTGGTACTGAGCCATTTTTCTGGAAGCTGCTTCTATTGGTTCCTCCATGGTTGTGGTAACCACTTTCCTTGTGATTATATCTGATAGCCTTTTTTTCCCTTCAGCAACGGCTTTCGTTATATCCCATGAAGTTACTATGCCCTTAAGTTCTCCAAACTCGTTTACGACCACTATGTGATTCACCGAATGATTTATTAGACGCTTTGCCACATCCTCGATTTTTTCATCTTCCGTACAAGTCACAGCTTCATGGGCCACGCTTTTTACTAGGACCACCTCTTCGATTTGTTTCATAGGTTTAAACTGTGTGTCTGTTGGAAGCCTTTCAACTGGGGCTGACAGATAAAATAAACCCTCCTCGATCCAAGACTTCAGAGTTTCAGCAATCTCCATAGCCGTCTTTAAACTTGAAAGTGGACTAACCTTAACCCTTTTACCATTAATAGTTATTGTACCCGACTTTAACTCCTTGTAACTCACCATCCCCAGTTTTGGACGATCTCTGACTGGAACTCCATAGTCAACTATTGGTACAAGGATATCTTCATCACGTATTGCCGTTTTTTTAGCCAATCCAATGTTAAGAATGGGTATTGGTATACCTATACCAACGTAAAGCGTGGTGCCATACCTTGTGAAGGCAGCTCCCCTTACATACTTGGGACTCATTTTTTTGCAATCCCCTCGAACCATGATTGTTCCTGAAAGATTTTTAGGGTCGTGTTGGGTCCCCTCCCCAATAACATAACCCTGAGCCCCTCCGAGGAATATTCTAGTGCCTATCCCGATAGTCTCATAGTCTGGGTCGTTCATCAGCGGATTAAGGGCTCCTGAACCGGAAAATGTTGCATTTCCGAACCTCGGCAGAAGCTTACCCATATAGGTGTAGATAGTCTCATCTCGACTGTTTGTAGCGCAAACGTAACGCTGGTAGCAATTCCTGAAATTTAATAGATAAAACTGGTTTAAATCATCCTTCGTTATTGTCGTTCTGAGGTGCGTTCTCGGGTAACAATCTGTTCCGTAGGCTGTGGCTCTAATCTCAACCTCCTTCCCGCTGATCAAGTCTTCAATGACATGGCCTCCACCGTATTCAAAGGGTCTAGTCTCAGACATCATTGTTGCACCTATATAAAGGTCCACGGCTGCTCCAGGATGACATACTGGAACGTCGTTTATCCAAGCATTTTGGATTTTGATCGGCGGATCCGAATGGCCAAGATTAATTATGGCCCCAGACGAGCACATGGCTCCGAAGGTTCCAGTTGTCACTACGTCGACTTCTTTAAATGCAACTTCTACGCCGCTGCTTTCCACAAGTTTTTTCATTTCATCTGCCGTCAAAACTTGAACATCTCCTCTTTTTATTTTCTCGTTGATCTCTTCTATGGTGCGCTTCTTTTTGTCTTCTTTTTTCAACAGTTGGCATCACCTCAAAGCCTGTTATGGCTTTGCTAAAAATCAATTCTTACTTTAATAACTTTCTGAAATTTTTATTCCAAAAAGAATTTAAGTGGGGCTTTTAGAGTACAGAATATGCTTCCATCTCTTGAAGAAATTGTTAGAAAAAGAAGGATGCTAGGTTTGACCCAGAAACAACTTGCTAAAATTGCTGGTGTAAGTCAATCGTTAATAGCAAAGTTGGAATCGGGGAAGATAAATCCATCCTACGACAGGGTTAAGGCCATTTTTGACGCTCTTGAAAACTTAGAAATGAAATCAGACCTTCAAGCCGCAGACATGCTTCATAATGATGTTATTGGTGTGAATAAAAACGAGACAGTTTCAGAGGCTGTGAAGATTATGATGGAGCACGGGTATTCCCAGCTTCCAGTGTTTGACGGCGAGAACGTGGTTGGAAGCATTTCAGAAAAGACCATACTCGAACAAATAGCCTCTGGGAAAAATTTTGCAGAAATTTCAAAACTTTCAGTTGAGGAAATTATGGAGGAAAGTTTCCCGCAAGTCGGGAAAAAGACTCCTCTTCGAGTCGTCTCAAATCTATTGCAGGTTTATCCCGCCGTTTTGGTATCTGAAAAGGGTAAAATTGTAGGAATTATAACGAAGGCTGACTTGTTAAAGGTTTTGCTCTAGCATAAACGCCAGCGTTACTTTTCGCTGTGAAGCTCATTGTGAAAACATGTTCTTTCTCCTGTGTGGCAAGCATTGCCTTTCTGTTCAACTATAAAAAGCAATGCATCGTAGTCACAGTCCACTATAATCTCCCTGATTCTTTGTATATTCCCGGAAGTTTCCCCTTTCATCCAAAGTTTTTGTCTAGATCTACTCCAGTAGTGGGCATTGCCCGTTTCTAAAGTTCTCTTCAACGCTTCTTTGTTTGTGTACGCCAACATAAGTACTTCCTTCGAATTAACGTCTTGAACCACTACTGGAATCAGCCCATTTCCCTTCGCAAAATCCAACTCATCAACACTTATTTTCTTTTTCAAAGGCGTACATTCACCCCCTTTTCCCTTAAAAATTCTTTAATAACGTGAATGGGATGTTTGTTATAGTGAAAAATTGAAGCTGCCAATGCGGCGTCAGCTTTTCCAATGGTAAAAGCCTCTAAGAAATGTTCAGGTTTTCCCGCCCCTCCACTAGCTATAACTGGAATATTTACTCTTTCAGAGATGTTACGGGTCAATTCCAGGTCATAACCATTTTCCGTTCCATCGCGGTCCATAGATGTTAGAAGGATTTCCCCTGCTCCAAGCTCTTCAACTTTCATAGCCCATTTTATTGCATCTAACCCTGTAGGTTTACGCCCTCCATAAGTGTAAACTTCAAACCAGCAAGGGCCATTGTCTGTCTTTGCAGTGATACATCCATCTGCCTCTCCATAACGTCTTTTGGCATCTATGGCTACCACCACGCACTGTTTTCCAAAGGTTTTTGCAAGCTTTGTGACAATGGATGGGTTTTCGACGGCAGCCGTGTTAATTGATACTTTGTCCGCTCCACTGCAGAGTACCAGCCTTGCATCTGAAAGGTTGCGGATTCCCCCGCCAACCGTAAAAGGGATGTTTATCTCCGCGGCAACTCTCTCAACGGTGTCTCTTAATATTTTTCGCCTTTCGGGGGAAGCTGTTATATCGAGAAAAACAATTTCATCAGCCCCTTCGTTAGAGTAGCGTTTCGCCAGCTCTACAGGGTCTCCTGCGTCTCTAAGGTCTAGAAAATGAATTCCTTTAACAACCCTTCCGTGATCCACGTCCAAGCACGGTATTATGCGTTTCGCCAAAGGCATTCAACTATTCTCCCTGGCAACTTTTAAGGCTTCCTTCAATGTGAATATGCCCTCATACAAAGCTTTTCCTATAACCACGCCGTAAACGCCTATACGTTTTAGAATAACCAGATCCCTTAGGCTGCACACTCCACCAGCAGCAATTATCCGTGCTTCCTTGTAGTTGCATGCTTGACTTAAAATATCCACGTCTATCCCCTCGAGGGTTCCATCCCTGTTTATTGAAGTTAATAAAAAAGTCCTAACTTGAAATTTCAAAAAGTTTCTTAAGGCATCTTCAACTTCCATATCCGCTGAAGTTTTCCAACCTTCAACCATTACCTTGCCATTTATGTGATCTAACGCTATTATAATTCGGTCGCCATACTTTTCTACAAGCTTAGCTATGGCTTCAGGTTTTTTAAAGGCCAGAGTTCCGATCATGACATATCTTACCCCGATATTAAGTAAATTTTCAGCTTTTTCTACGCTGCGTATTCCACCTCCAACGTGTACCGGCAATTTTACAGCGTTAACTATACCGTAGATGGTTGCGAGGTTGTTTCCTCTGTTGAACGCTGCATCTAAGTCTATAATGTGAATTGCGTCGGCCCCTTCTTTCTCCCATTTTTTCGCTATTGTTACAGGTTCCCCTAAATAATCATATTTTCTGGCTGTTTTAAGATCACCTTGGAAAAGCCTTACTACTTTGCCATCCATCAAGTCTATTGCTGGAAACACCTTCAACCTAAAATCACCTTTTCACAAAAACTAGGAAGTTTTCAAGAAACTTTAATCCTTGCGTACCTGATTTTTCTGGGTGAAACTGTGTGCCGAAAATGTTTTGTTTTGCAACAACGGAGGCAAAAGTTGTCCCGTAAGTGGTTTCACCGCAGATAACTTCCCTGTCTGCAGGAATAGTATAATAAGAATGGGCAAAGTAGTAATAGAGCCCGCTTTTTAATCCTTCAAAGAGGTAATTTTGTCTAACCGTTTGGACCGTGTTCCATCCCATGTGGGGAACTTTAACGACTTTTGGAAGGTGGACGCTTTCACCCTCAAGCAGTGCTAGTCCCTCCCCCTCTCCCTCTTCACTCTTTTGAAAAAGCAGTTGCATGCCTAAACATATACCAATAATGGGGATCCCCCCATTAGCAAGCCCTATTAATGTGTCTTTGATGGGGGATAGGTTTTTAGAGGCTGTTGAAAAGTCCCCGACTCCTGGAAGGATTATAGCCTCAGCTTGTTTAAGTTGTCTTTTCAGAAGTCCAATCGAGACGGTAAAGCCAACTTTTTCTAATGCACACTTTAGGCTAAAAAGATTTCCCACTCCATAGTCCACAATGACAGCGTTAGGAATTAGATCACCCCCTTTGAACTTGGCACTCCTTTCCTCCGGGGGTCTATAGATACAGCTTGTCTCAGTGAGAGGGCAAGAGCTTTAAAGGCGGCTTCTGCTTTATGGTGGTCGTTAGCACCGTACTGAATCCATAAATGAATATTCGCCTGCATAGAAGACGCCAAAGTTTCAAGAAAATGATAAATGTCCTCGCATGGCATGTCCTCTATTCTCTTACCTTTAAATTTTAAGTCGATTTTGGCATATGGACGTTTAACTAAGTCTATTGCTGAAAATGCGAGGGAGCAGTCCATTGGGACTGCAGCGAACCCAAACCTAGTAATTCCTTCTCCGTCGCCCAAAGCCTTCCTGATCGCCTCACCAAGACATATGGCTATGTCCTCAATCATGTGATGTTTGAGATCCCCCTTCGCACGTGCCGTTATATCTATTAAACTGTGAGAAGCCAGTGTAGTTATTAAATGGTTGAGGAATCCTATCCCCGTGTCGACATCGGCTTTCCCGACCGAATCTAAATTTACTTTAACGAAAATTTCTGTCTCACGAGTTATCCTTGAAATTTCAGAGGTCCTCATATTTTATCCCTGATCATAAGATACAAATTTCTTTTAATGCTTGGATTAGCCTAATATTCATTTCAGGCAAGCCCACGGTGGCTCTAAAACAATTGTTAAATTTGAGAATAGCGCCCAAACTTTTAACGATTATCCCGCGTTTTAACAACCCTTGATAAACTTCTGTCGATGGTTTTTCAGTTTGGAACAGTAGAAAGTTCGTTTGAGATTCAAAAGCCTTAACACCTTCAATTTCATTAAGTGCTTTTATCAACCTTTCTCGTTCAGCTTTCAACTGCTCCACAGCTTTTTCCATCAAATGCCTTCTCTCCAAAATTTTCGTCCCAACTTTTATAGCTATCGTGTTCACTGGATACGGCAGTCCGACATTTTTTGACAATACATTCGCGATCTCAGCGTCAGCAATACAATACCCTAATCTTAATCCGGCTAGACCGAAGGCTTTCGAAAAAGTCCTCAAGACGATCAAATTTTCATATTTCTTAATAAGTTGTACAACAGAGTTATCAGCAAACTCCACATAAGCCTCGTCAACGACTACTATACCCGGAATATTCTCAATTAAATATTCCAACTCTTCTATCTTAAACTGGTTTGCGGTGGGGTTGTTAGGTGAGCACAGGAAAAGTAACCTTGTCTTTGATGATGATTTTGATAGGAGCTTCTCCGTATCTAGGGAGAAGTCTTCCTTTAAGGGGACTTCAAGAAGTTGTGCTTTTTGTAGGCCTACTGCATGACGGTACATTGAAAATGTTGGTGAAACTGTTAAGGCTTGTTCTCCACTTTCAAGAAATAAGTGGGCAACCCTTTCCATTAACTCGTCGCTTCCATTCCCAACAGCTATAAAGTCTGTAGGGACCTTGACGTAAGCGCTCAGTCTTTCTCGAAGTTCCATTAAGTCTTCTTGGGGGTAAAGCCTAGGATCAAACTCCTCTATAGATTCCACTATAAGATCAACAAGCTTGTCGCGGGGTATAAAGAAGTTTTCGTTTGCATCGAGTTTCAAAATTTTTGAGCGTTCAATGCCAAAACGTCTTTCAACGCTTTTAACAGTATCCCCAAACATGTACCCAAGGAATTGAACCGCTTCGAGTTTCCTCCTAAACCATTCTGCGTTACGGATCTTCAACCTTAAACCTCCCTTCAATTGCCCTGTAATGGTTAGGTAATTTTTCAGCCTCCGCTAAAACCTTGATGTGTTCAAGAGCTTTTAACAAGCCATCTTTAGAGCAGCTGACTGTGGCAACTCTCCTAACAAAATCGAGAGAAGATAATCCTGAAAAAATCCTTCCAAAACCTCCTGTTGGCAGTACATGATTTGTTCCACTGTAATAGTCACTAATGGAAGCTGGACTGTAGGGTCCTAGTAGAATCAAACCAGCCGCAAATAGTTTTTCTGCAATTTGCTCCGAATTTTTCGTGATTACCTCAACGTGTTCGGGTGCGAATGCGTTTGCAATTTTTACCATTTCGTCGACGTTTTTGCAGATAATTATAAACCCGTTGTTTGACAACGCGTCCTTTATTATGCCGCTTCTGGGTGTGGAATAAACAAGCCTTTCAAGCTCATAAAGAACTTTGTCTGCGACCTCCTTTGATGTTGTTGCAAGCCCAACAATGCTGTCTGGTCCATGCTCAGCTTGAGCGCACATGTCAAGGGCTATGAAGCTAGGATTTGCGGTTTCATCAGCTATTACCAGAAGCTCACTCGGACCCGCAGGCATGTCTATGGCAACATCTCTGGAGACAAGGATCTTCGCTGTGGTTACATACTTGTTTCCCGGCCCAACAACTTTTTTAACTGGTTTGATAGTTTCTGTTCCATAAGCCATTGCCGCTATGGCGTGAGCACCGCCTACTTTGTAAATTTCGTCGACTTTGCAGATTTCTGCTGCAACTAGTGTCAGGGGGTTTATTGTCCCCTCAGCGCTCGGAGGCGTGCAAACTATAACTCTAGGCACACCAGCCAACTTAGCTGGGGCAACAGTCATTACTAGAGTACTCGGGTAAGAAGCCTTTCCGCCAGGGACATAACAGCCAACGCTCTCAAGCGGTTGCGTTCGGAATTTGACATGGATTTCTCCAAAAATTATCTCAGCTTCAGCTTGTTTTAAAATATACCTCTCAACTGTTTCCAGTCTATTTTTCATTGTTTCAATCGCGGAAATTTGCTTTCCAGAAACCTTTTCGTAGGCTTCTTTAACTTCTTCAGTGCTAACTTTCAAATCTTCCTTTGTCAGAGCAGCGCCATCAAATTTTTTGGTGAATTCCAATAATGCGGCATCGCCGTGGGCCTTGACTTTTTCGATAATTGCCTTGACTTCCCCTTCCAGTTGAGCATGTCCCGCTCGAGGTTTTTCCCTCTCAATCCACTTTGGAAAGCCTGCAGAAAGGTCCAATACCTTTATTATGTTCTTCATCTTGAACCAACTTCATCTAGAGCTAAAACTTGTCTGGGCTCGTAGACCACTAGGCCTTGGGCAAGCTTTCGAATAGTTGGCAGAATTTTCAAGAACGCATCTTTTTCAACCACGGTATTAACAGAACACCATTCTTTGTCGGCTAATGGGGCAATGGTGGGTTTCTTTAACGCTGGCAGTTCTTGGAGCAGCTTTTCAAGATTTTCGACCTTAACATTGACGAATATATGCAGCCTCTTTGACCCATCAACCACGCCTTTTAGTAGGGCAAGCACGTCAAATATCTTTTCGCGCTTAGCAGGAATCGCTAGAGAGTTTTTGTTGGCTATCAAAAAAGCTGAGGATTCCATTATTGTATCAATAGCCTTCAAATTGTTTTGTTCAAGACTTGTGCCCGTTTCCGTTACATCAATTATTGCGTCCGCAACCTCTGGAGGTTTGGCCTCAGTGGCTCCAAAGGATAGGAAGATGCTAACCTTCTGGTTTTCTCCCTTCCTCCACCATGGCGTTACTATTAGGGGTTCTTGGTCGCCGAAAAGTTTGCGGTAAGCTTGATTGCTTTTAATATAATCGGATGTTATGTTCAAGTATTCAGCAGATATCCTGACAGTTTTTCCCTCTCCTATAAAGGTCTCTAGCAGGCTTGCGAAGGAATTTATTTTATCCCAGTTTTTTGGCACGGCGACCACAATCTTTATCTTCCCGTATTCTAAATTTTGGAGAATCTCCACAGCTGCACCGTTTTCTTTAATCCAATCCAAACCCGTTATTCCAATGTCATATAGCCCTTCACTTACAAGCATCGGAATTTCTTGTGGCCTTAAAAGCCTAAGCTCTATTTCAGGGTCGTTTATAGTTGGTCTGTAGCTTCGCTCTTGACCAGACACTTTGTATCCTGCCCGCTCAAGAATTTCAAATGTTGCTTTTTGCAAAGAGCCCGCTGGTATGGCAAACTTCACCTTGACCAATCTTCTCACCCGCGTGTTGCTTCATTAAAAGTCCGAAATACATTAAAGTATACAATTTTTTGAGAGTTTATTTCATGAGCCGAGTGTTGTGCTAAACTATTTATTAGGCGATGATTCCAGAGATAAAACTTGTCTGTAATGAAAGCGATCGCCCTTTGTGAACGCAACCCCTCAATTCACTTCACTAGCTTAGAAAAAGGCTAGGAGTTTCCTTATAAACTTATCTATTTTTCAAACTTTACGCTTTTTCATTGGCGACGGTAAGATGCAAAGGAAATAAGGAAGCTTATTTACTCTAGTCAGTCTTTAAAACACCTCCAGTCCATGCGGATTGAACAAGTTGAGCATAACGTGCAAGGTATCCTTTTTTAATGCGCGGCTCCCTAGGCTTCCAAGCTCTCGAGCGTTTTTTGAGCTCTTCTTCGCTGACTTCCACATGTATGGACCTTTTGGGAATATCTATTGAGATTATGTCTCCGTTCTTTATTAAGGCGATAGGGCCCCCTTCTGCAGCTTCTGGGGAGATATGGCCTACACATAGCCCCCTTGTTGCTCCAGAAAATCGTCCGTCAGTAATAAGGGCCACTGAATCACTTAACCCCATGCCCGCAATCATAGCAGTAGGTGACAGCATCTCAGGCATACCAGGGCCACCTTTAGGCCCCTCATATCTTATGACAATAACTTCGCCCGGGCTTATTTTGCCCTCCTTTATAGCTTTAACCGCCTCATCTTCCGAATCGAAGACGTTAGCTTTCCCTTTATAAACAAGCATTTTACTGGGGACAGCTGCTGTCTTGACGACAGCTCCATTAGGAGCAAGGTTTCCCCTCAGGACTGCGATTCCTCCTTCTTTATGGATAGGGTTCGTTAGGGGACGAATAACCTCTGCGTTTATTACCTTTGCATCTTTAATATTTTCTCCCACAGTTTTGCCAGTTACTGTGATAGCGTCTATGTGAAGTAGGTTTTTTAGTTCGTTCATGAGGGCTGGTATTCCTCCGGCGGCATCCAACTCTTCAACCGCATGAGGCCCGCCGGGAATCATGTTACATAAGTGGGGGACACGTCTGCTAATTTCATCAAACATCGACAACGGTAATGGAACGTTGGCTTCTCTTGCAATCGCTGACAAGTGTAGCACCGTATTTGTTGATCCTCCTAGAGCCATGTCAATCGTAATCGCGTTTTCAAAGGCTTTTAATGTCAATATGTCCGAGGGCTTCAGCCTTGTTTTTACCATCTCAACAATTCTTTCACCTGAAGCTTTGGCTACTCGTAGTTTTTTGGCGCTTACTGCAGGCGAGGTAGCGCAGTAAGGCATGGTCATGCCCAAGGCTTCAGCTACGCAAGCCATTGTGTTCGCCGTGAACATGCCATTACAAGAACCGCAGCCTGGGCAAGCCTCATTCTCCAGTTTATTCAGCGCTTCTACGCTTATTTTGCCAGCGAGTACCTCTCCCACGGCTTCATATACGGATGCGTAGCCAACCTGTTTTCCATCAACAATCCCAGAGAGCATAGGTCCTCCGGTAACTAGAATTGCTGGTATATCTAGTCGTGCAGCGGCCATAAGCATGCCGGGAGTGATTTTGTCGCAGTTTGAAATTAAAACTATCCCGTCTAGTCTATGAGCTTGAACCATGATCTCCACGGAGTCGGCGATCACTTCCCTAGAAGGCAGCGAGTACCGCATTCCCTCATGATTCATAGCTAACCCGTCGCACACAGCTATGGTGTTAAATTCAAAAGGTGTTCCACCCGCAGCCACAATCCCGGTTTTCACCGCTTCCGCAATTTTGTTTAAGTGAGTGTGTCCTGGAACTATCGTTGTGAAGCTGTTTGCTATACCGATAAATGGCCTATCTATCTCCTCGTCCGTTAACCCCAACGCCTTTAACAGTGCTCTGTGAGGCGCCCTTTCTAATCCACGTTTTATTTCGTCGCTTCTCATTTGTACTGCTCTCCTAACTCAGTGTATGTGCCAATAGATAAAACCAAAAGCTTTATATTTAATTATCGCATTTGCATGCTAGACCAGAGGAATCAAACATGGGGTATTGCTTTATCGAACCGCTTTGCTGAGAGAATAAAGTTTTTTGACACTACCCTGCGAGACGGCGAGCAAACTCCCGGAGTTTCACTGACCCCTGAAAGCAAGCTTAGGATTGCTAAACAGTTAGACGAGCTTGGAGTGGACGTCATCGAGGCTGGTTTCGCTTCAGTCTCAAAGGGTGAAATGGAGGCGATAAAGGCTATCGTAAGGGAAGGCCTTAAAGCTGAGATATGTAGCTGTTCAAGGGGTGTTAAGAGTGACATAGACGCTGTTGTAGAAAGTGAGGCTGACAGTATACACCTTGTGATTCCAACTTCCGACATTCACCTGCAATATAAATTGAAAAAAACGCGGCAAGAAATTTTAAAAATTGTTGAAAGCTGTGTCAAATATTCAAAAAAACAAGGGTTGATCGTTGAACTTTCGGCTGAAGATGCAACAAGGTCTGATTTTAAGTTTTTAATGGACTTTTTCAACGTTGGTATTTCAGCGGGAGCTGATAGAATCTGTGTTTGCGACACTGTTGGAATATTAACTCCTGAGAGAGCCTACAAGCTTTTCTCAAATGTTCGAGAGGCTTTCCCGAACATTCCTGTGAGCGCTCATTGCCACAATGATTTTGGAATGGCTGTCGCTAATTCGATCGCAGCGCTAAGAGCTGGGGCAAGTCAAGTTCATGTAACCGTTAATGGGTTGGGCGAAAGGGCTGGGAACGCTTCGTTAGAGGAGATTGTGGCTTCACTGAAGGTGTTGTATGGCTTAGAGACCAACATTAAAACTGAACTTTTGTATAGCACTTCTCGCCTAGTAGCCCGTTTAACAGGCATTTTCCCACAGCCCAACAAGGCTATTGTAGGCGAAAACGCGTTTTCCCATGAGTCTGGCATTCACTCTCATGGAGTGCTATCTCATCCATCTACATATGAACCTATGCCCCCAGAACTCGTTGGGGCAAAAAGGCGCATGGTTGTGGGAAAACATGCAGGTTCCCACGGCATCGAAGCAGTTCTTGAACAGATGGGTTTAAAGCCCGATCAAAAACAGCTCGAAGAAATTTTCTTGCGGGTTAAGGAGCTAGGTGACAAGGGAAAAGCCGTCACCGACGCAGATTTGTTAGCTATAGCCGAGTCAGTTATGGGGCTGCGGAAAGCTAAACCAATACACCTTGAAGAAATAACAGTTGTTACAGGTAACAAGGTTACCCCTACGTCGTCTGTGAAGCTTAAGATTAACGAAAAAACCGTTATCGGAACAGGGATAGGAGTAGGCCCAGTGGACGCTGCAATAAACGCTATAAGAAGTGCACTTGCAGAGGTTGAGCCAATTCACTTGGAATATTACAGTGTTAAAGCAATTACGGGAGGAACCGATGCCATAGTAGAAGTGTTTGTGCGCTTGCGTAAAGGTGAAAAGACGGCTACAGCTGTGGGAATTCGGGAAGATATTGTGATGGCCAGCGTTGAAGCTATGATAAATGGTATGAACGTGCTTATGGCTGGAAACAACAAATTTTGGAATAGCTCACCCACTGCATCTAAGGCTAGCGGTGAACCGAAAGCTTTTTAAGGGAGAATAGCTAAGCCATGAGAAGCCACTTTACGAGGAATGAAGATGAGGGATCACTTCCTCCATTGAGGCTGTCTTCCATCCTCCGTCTACTATAGAAGATATAGAATGCTTAACCTTCTCTAACTGTTTCCGTGAAGCTTGTTTGGTTCTATTGTACTTTGTTGGAAAGGAGAGATAATTGCAATGGTTAAGATGTCAGGGGCAAAGGCTCTCGTTGAGTCTTTAAGACAGCATGACGTTAAGGTGATTTTCGGCATAATTGGCGGAGCAATAATGCCTGTTTACGACGCCCTTTATGACTCGGATATACGACATATTCTATCAAGGCATGAGCAGTGTGCCGCTCATGCCGCTGACGGCTATGCAAGGGCCTGTGGAAAGCCTGGAATTTGCATGGCGACTTCAGGTCCTGGGGCCACAAATCTTGTCACAGGCATCGCTAACGCCTACATGGATTCTTCCCCCATCATCGCCTTTACTGGACAGGTGAGCACTCGCGGAAACAACTCTTCCTATATGATAGGGAAGGATGCCTTTCAAGAAGCAGACATAATCGGAATAACAACTCCTATAACCAAGTTCAACCATCAAGTTAGAAGTGCTGCGGAAATCCCCAAAATTGTTAAGATGGCTTTTTATATAGCGACCACTGGAAGGCCTGGGCCTGTCTTGATTGACCTTCCAAAGGATGTGCAGTTGGAAACTGCAGAAATGAAATTTTCAGACGAAATTAAACTTTTAGGGTATAAACCTGTAACAAATCCACATCCTTTACAAGTCAAGAAGGCGGTTGAGCTTTTAATTAACGCCAAGAGGCCGGTCATCTTGGCCGGAGGCGGCGTTAGAATTTCCAATGCCTTTCAAGAACTGTTAGAACTTGCAGAACTGCTTATGGCCCCAGTTGCGACAACGCTAATGGGTAAAGGGTGTTTCCCAGAAAATCATCCCCTTTCACTAGGGCATATTGGGATGCATGGAAATCCCGCGGCAAACAGATTAATTCTGGAGGCAGATGTGTTGTTAGCTGTTGGAACAAGATTTGCAGATAGAAGCACCGGGAGGCTGGACACTTTCTGTAAAGACGCAAAAATAATTCATATAGACATAGATCCAGCTGAAATAGGTAAAAATATAGATGCTGATGTTCCCATAGTGGCTGACGCGAAAAAAGCTCTTAAGGCAATCCACAACCTTCTAACGGAGAAAATTACAAAAAAGGAGAGCTCAGCGTGGCTCAAAAGAGTCAAAGAAGTGAAGGAACAGTATGTAAGCAACGCATCTTCTAACGAGGCAAACATGAAACCTGCAACTTTATTGAAAACCCTTAGGCAGATACTCCCAGAGGACGCCATAGTTACAACAGAAGTTGGGCAGAACCAGATGTGGGCAGCCTTGCACTTCAAAGTAATTAAGCCTCGAACATATATCACTTCAGGAGGATTGGGGACAATGGGTTTCGGTTTCCCAGCAGCACTTGGCGCAAAAGTTGCGTGTCCCGAGAGGGTTGTGGTGGATATAGCTGGGGATGGAAGTTTCATAATGACTGAACAGGAACTTGCGTGTTCAGTAGAGGAAAAAATTCCTGTCATAGTTATAATTTTAAACAACTCTGTGCTTGGGATGGTCGCTCAGTGGCAGAGGCTTTTCTACAATAGGCGTTACATCTCGGTGAAGTTGGGGCGTGTCCCTGATTTCGTCAAGTTAGCCGAGGCATATGGCGCCCAAGGTGTTCGCGTTGGTTCCCTTGAAGAGTTTGTTAAAGCTGTTAAAAATGCAATGAATAGCGATGTTACAACGGTTATAGATGTTCCAATTTCTCCTGAGGAGGACGTTCTCCCAATTATTCCTCCTGATCGAGGGTTAAATGAGATGATAATTGGGTGACATAAATGGAATCAGAAAAAACTCATATAATCGCTGCCGTTGTGGAGAATAAGCCAGGAGTATTATACAGTGTTTCAAATATGTTTCGGAGAAGAAATTTTAACATTGACAGCATCACTGTAGGTCCTATAAACCGCGGCGACCTTGCCAGAATGACTATAACAATCAAGGGAGATGAGAAAACAGTTGAACAGCTGGTTAAGCAGCTTAAGAAACTTATTGAAGTAGTTAAGGTTAGCCGGTTGGACTCTGCTAACACCGTGGTCAGGGAATTGGCGCTCATAAAAATTCACGCCCCTGAAGCGAGAGCCAGAGCTGACATTCTACATTACGTGGATATCTTTAGAGGACATGTTGTGGACGCTTCTCCGGAAACTTTAATCATTGAAATTACAGGTGGGTCAGATAAGATAGACGCGTTTATTAACTTGATGAAGTCTTTTGGCATAAAAGAAATCGTGAGAACAGGAGTGGCGGCCCTTTCTAGGGGCGTGAAGTCGATTGCTGTGAATAATGAAGAAGGTAATGGAGGTGTGTAAATGGCAAAGGTGTATTATGATGCTGATGTAAGCTTAGATCTGCTAAAGGGTAAAACCATAGCTGTAATAGGATATGGTAGTCAGGGAAAAGCTCAAGCAAATAACATGAGGGACTCAGGCATAAATGTTATTTTAGGGCTTAGGCCGGATGGGGCCTCTTCAAAGGCCGCTGTCAGCGACGGGTTCAACGTTTACCCTATTTCAGAGGCTGTTAAAAAGGCTGATATAGTACATATGCTAATTCCGGATCTGGAGCAACCAGCTGTATACAGAAGTCAAGTCGCGCCTTATATGACTGAAGGAAAAACTCTTTGTTTTTCCCACGGCTTTACTATTCACTTCAAGCAGATAATTCCTCCTCCATATGTTGATGTTATAATGGTTGCTCCAAAGTCACCTGGCCAGAGGCTTCGAGAAACTTACCTTGAGGGTTTTGGCGTTCCAGCCTTAATTGCGGTCTACCAAAATCCTTCTGGGAAAGCTCTAGAAACCGCGTTGGCTATTGCGAAAAGCATAGGGTGCACAAGAGCTGGTGTATTGGAAACGACTTTCAAAGAGGAGACCGAGACAGATTTAATTGGAGAGCAAGCCGTGCTGGTAGGCGGACTGATAGAACTAATTAAAACGGGTTTTGAAGTGCTTGTCGAGGCAGGATACCAGCCTGAACTGGCTTATTTTGAAGTTTGTAATGAAGCTAAACTCATAATGGATTTAATTTACCAGAAAGGCTTCGGAGGAATGCTTAGGGCAGTGTCAGACACCGCAAAATACGGCGGCTTGACAGTTGGCCCGAAAGTCATAGACAAACACGTGAAAGAAAACATGAAAAAAGTCGTTGAAACCGTTCAAAGTGGCGAATTCGCTAGGGAATGGATAGGTAAAAGCGAAAAAGCTAAAGATGTGCTGGACACCCTAATGAAGAAGATCGAAGACCACCCTATTGAAAGTGTTGGCCAGTTTATAAGGAAAATGGCTGGAATTGAAAAGTAACAATCCTAAACTCTAGAGGGCTTCTGCCATGAATATAACTCAAAAAATTCTAGCACAAGCTTCTGGAAGAAAAGAGGTTGCTCCTAAAGAAATAGTTGAGGCCAAAGTCGATGTTGTTATGGTCAACGATTTAACAGGTCCGCTGGCAGTTGAAGCTTTCAAGAAAATAGGCGTCCCTCGCGTATGGGATAACAAAAAAATAGTCATAATTTTAGACCATCTAGCTCCGGCGAATTCGGAAAAAGCTGCTGAGCTTCATAGGATTATGCGGAATTTTGCTTGGGAACAGGGGATAGAAGGGTTTTATGACGTAGGTGAGGGGGTTTGTCACCAAGTTATGGTCGAGAAGGGTTACGTAAAGCCAGGCAGCCTCATTGTTGGAGCTGACTCTCACACTTGCATGTATGGGGCGTTAGGAGCCTTTGCGACGGGGATAGGTTCAACAGAGGCAGCAGCCGTATTCGCCAGCGGAAGTATATGGCTGAAGGTTCCAGAAGCAATAAAAATAAATGTTGATGGAACTTTCAAAAGACTGGTTACTCCTAAAGATTTGATTCTGCATATTATTGGCGAAATTGGTGCGGACGGTGCTATATACAAAAGTATAGAGTTTTCTGGTACTGCGATACGTCACATGAGCGTTGACGGTCGAATGACCATATGTAATATGGTTGTGGAGATGGGTGCCAAAAACGGCATTGTGGAACCTGATGAGACTACGCTGAACTACCTTAACATTAGAAATGTTGAGCTATTAAAAAGCGACCCCAATGCTGATTACGAAGAAGTTTTAGAAGTAGATGCAGCTGGTTTAGAGCCTCAAGTAGCATGTCCTCATTCTGTGGACAATGTGAAAAGTGTGCGCGAAGTATCCGGATTAGAGGTTGACCAAGCTTTTATAGGCTCATGCACCAATGGGCGTATTGAAGATTTACGTCTGGCAGCTCAAATTTTGAGGGGCAAAAGGGTTAGTAAGCGTACAAGATTGCTGGTAATTCCTGCATCGAGGGAAGTCTACTTGCAGGCTTTGAGAGAGGGGCTTATAGAGGTATTCCTCAAAGCTGGTGCAGTTGTTTGCAACCCAACCTGTGGACCATGTATTGGCGGCCATCTTGGGATATTAGCGGCAGGAGAAGTTTGCATAAGTTCCTCTAACAGAAATTTTATCGGAAGGATGGGTAGCACAAAGGCTCACGTTTATTTGGCATCGCCGGCAACTGTGGCCGCTTCTGCCATAGCTGGTAAAATCACAGACCCGAGGGATTTGTAATTGGGGATCGGAAAAATTTCTGGAAAGGCAGTTAAGCTTGGCGACAATATAGACACTGATGTCATAATACCGGCTAAATATCTAGTTTATATTGATCCAAATGAATTGGCGCGACATGCCATGGAGGGGCTTGACCCGACGTTTGCAACAAAAGCCAAACAGGGGGTAGTTTTGGTTGCAGGAAGAAATTTTGGATGCGGTTCAAGCAGGGAGCAAGCACCTATTGCGCTAAAATATGCGGGCGTCAAATGCGTGGTTGCCGAATCCTTTGCCAGAATATTTTATAGAAACGCTATAAACATAGGGTTGCCGGTAGTTGAATGCGCTGAAATCTCGTCTAATGTTGAGGATGGGGACGAATTGTCCGTGGATCTGGAGAATGGCTTGATAGAAAACCTTTCAAAAGGCGCATCCTATCAATCAGCTAAGCTTCCTCCATTCATTTTAGAGATACTGTCAAATGGCGGATTAATAGAAAATTTGAGATTGAGGATGGCTAAAGGATGGGCTTCTACAAAATAGTTGTTATTCCTGGCGACGGCATAGGTCCTGAACTGACAGACGCTACTATGAAGGTCTTAGATTCTGTCAAGAAAAAGTTTGGTTTGTCCCTGAAATTTGTACAAGCTGAGGCCGGGGATGAGTGTTTAAAAAATAGAGGTGCGGCCTTACCCGAAGAAACTGTTCGTGAAATTAAAACTTCCCATACATGTCTTAAAGGGCCTGTGGGCGAAACAGCAGCCGACGTGATAGTCAAGCTTAGGCTAATGTTTGACCTATACGCAAATATACGGCCTATCAAAGCTTACCCATCAGTTCAAGCCTTAAGACCTGACATAGACTTCGTCTTTGTTAGGGAAAACACCGAAGATGTTTATCGGGGGCTGGAGTTCCTGTTAGATGACAATACTGCCATATGCATGCGGATCATTACAAGACGAGGCTCGGAGAGAATAGTCAAAAAAGCGTTTGAGATTGCTAGGCGAAGGAATTTAAAGAAGAAGGTAACAGCTATTCATAAGGCAAATGTTATGCGTGTTACCTGCGGGCTTTTTGCAAATGTTTGTAGGGAAGTGGCTAAACAATACCCCGACATAACTTTTGAAGAACAATACGTTGACGCGGCCGCTATGCGTTTGATAAAATCTCCACAAGAATACGATGTAATTGTTACCACAAATATGTTTGGCGACATCCTCTCTGACGAGGCCGCCCAGCTTGTTGGTGGTTTAGGCATGGCCCCTGGAGCCAACATCGGGGATAATTTCGCTATATTCGAACCCATCCATGGTTCAGCCCCAACGAGGGCAGGAAAGCACACGGCAAATCCATGCTCCATGATCCTGGCGGCTAAAATGATGCTCGAATGGTTGGGTGAACAATACCAAGACCTTAAATGCTTGGCAGCCTCGAAGGCCGTGGAGGATGCGGTTGTTAGAGTGCTGCAAAAGGGCATTGTCGTCCCAGATCTGGGAGGAAGCGCTACAACTGCAAAGATGGGTGAGGCCGTTGCAGAGGAGATTATTAATGCTCCCTAAAGTTTATCCGGGGAAATAAGGATGAAACAAGAACAAGTTTACATACGTATTTTTGACACGACCCTCCGCGATGGGGAGCAAACTCCCGGTGTGTCCTTGAGTATAGGTGAGAAAGTTGAGATTGCCCGTCAACTAGACATGTTAGGAGTGGACGTAATTGAAGCTGGCTCCCCAATGTCTTCTGAGGGGGAAAAAGAAGCTGTAAAGGCAATAGCTAAGGCTGGTTTAAGGGCTGAAATATGTGCTCTTGCCCGAGCTACACGCGAAGACATTGATTCAGCTATTCAATGTGAAGTAGACTCTATCCACACCTTCATCTCCGCCTCTGACATCCAAATAAAGCATGCTTTAAACTCAACACGCGAGCAAGTGCTTAGCGCAGCAGTAGACTCCGTACAGTACGTTAAGGATCATGGTTTGATATGCGAGTTCTCACCTATGGATGCCACAAGAGCTGAAATGGACTTTTTGAAGGAAATTTGCAAGGCAGCTGAGGAGGCAGGGGCTGACAGGATAAACATACCTGACACCGTTGGGGTTATGACTCCTGGACGCATGCAGGATCTTATCAAGGAAATAAGAAGCGTGGTAAAAGTTCCTATAAGTGTTCATTGTCACAATGATTTCGGCATGGCCGTAGCCAACTCGCTTGCGGGAGTTGAAGCTGGAGCAACGCAGGTTCACGTTACAGTTAATGGAATAGGAGAAAGAGCTGGAAATGCCGCCCTTGAAGAAGTTGTCATGGCTCTCAACGCCCTATACAAATATAAGACGGGAATAAACACAAGGCTGCTTTACAGCACTTCTAAGCTTGTTTCTAGGCTTACTGGAATTCCAATACCGCCTAATAAGGCTATTGTGGGCGAAAATGCCTTTTCACATAAGTCGGGTATACATACACGTGGCGTAACCGTTGAACCGTTAACCTTTGAACCAATAACTCCTGAAATAGTCGGGCGGAGGAGGCGTCTTGAGGCGGGTAAACTGGCGGGTAGACATGGTATTAAAGCACAACTGGAAGAAGTGGGAATATATCCCACAAAAGAGCAACTAAAAATAATTGTCAAAAGGGTGAAAGCGCTAGGAGATAAGGGTAAAGTTGTGACAGACGCTGACCTGGTGGCTATAGCTAGAGCTGTTATGGGCGAACTTGTTAAAGAGGAACGGGTGGTTGATTTAATCGGCTTAACAGTGGTCACGGGAATCAACACAATTCCAACAGCAACCGTTAAGCTAAAAATAAATGGTAAGGAGTACGTATCTACTGAGACTGGTGTGGGCCCTGTTGACGCGGCCATTAAAGCAATACAAAAAGTCACAAGCGCCCTCGTAGATGTTAAACTGAGCGAGTATCGTCTTGAAGCCTTAACTGGAGGTTCCGATGCTGTAGCTGAGGTGATAGTAAAGGTCGAAGACAAAGACGGAAACATCGTGTCTGCTAGGGCAGTAAATGAGGATATCGTAAGGGCCAGTGTGGAAGCTATGATAGAAGGAATAAACAGATGCCTATTAAAAAGGCGAACAATGGAGAAATAGGAAAATGCGCGTGGCTTTTCAGGGAGAAATAGGTGCATACAGTGAAAGCGCAGTTTACGCATACTTTGGCCCAAATGTGGAGGTTAAACCTTGCAGATATCTATCGGATGTTTTCAAATGTGTAGAGGATGGCGAAACGGATTTCGGCGTAGTTCCCATTGAAAATTCTATTGAGGGCAGCGTAACCCAAACATACGATCTCTTCCTAGTATACGATCTCAAAGTCTACGGTGAAGTGATAATAAAAATAGTTCACTGCCTCATAGCTCCAGAAGGAACAAAACTGAATGAAATAAAAACAGTTTACTCTCACCCGCAGGCCTTAGCCCAATGTAGAAATTTCCTTGAAAAGCTAAACTGTAGGGTTATCCCAGCTTTCGACACTGCAGGCAGCGTTAAGATGATAAAGGAGGAAGATTTATCGGGCGCTGCTGCTATAGCCAGCGAAAGAGCCGCAAAGATATATGGTATGAGCGTTCTTGCAAGAGACATAGGAGATTCACCAAACAATTACACTAGGTTTTTCGTACTATCAAAAGTCGACGCGCCATTTACTGGGAAAGACAAGACTTCAATAATATTTTCCATAAAATCCTACCCCGGCTCTTTGTATAGGGTTTTAGGCGAGTTTGCAGTAAGAAATATAAATCTGACCAAAATCGAGTCAAGGCCGACTAAGCAAACGCCTTGGGAGTACAACTTCTATCTGGATTTTGAAGGCCACAGAACCGAAAAACATTGTCGAGAAGCCCTTGAAGCGTTAAAAGACAAAACGAACTTTGTAAAGGTTTTAGGATCCTATAAAGCGGCTTCCATTGAAAATTCTAATTTCCGTTTTTAAGAGCTTCAAGCATTTTATACATATCCTCATAAGATTTAAAGTAGTTTGGTGATATTTTTTCTAACATCTCCTTTAGCAGTCTAACCTTATATGCAAGGGCTTGTCTGTCTTTTTGCTTAATGACATCCAACCATTCCATAGCTTTCTTAAGAAAGAGTTCTTCAATTTTATCAACTTCTGGAAGATTCATTTGGAGGCTCGTCGAAAAATCGGTTTCCTCAGAAGTTAAGGCTTCAACTAAAGTAAGTAGGAACTTATAGCTGGCGCCGGAAACCTTTTTTGCCTCTGTAAATCTGCCGAAACTTATTACGGTGTCGCATGTAACTAAACTTAGGAAGTATGGAAGCCCAATAACAATTGACATCAGCTTATCGTGTTCCTTTGGAGACATTTTAAAGACGTTAGCTCCTTTGCTTTCCAGCCATCTTCCAAAATCCTCTGCAAACTTTTCCTCTTCAGCGTTTGTTGGAGTGAGCACAATATTCTGTTTTTCAATACTTTTCACCCCAGGACCAAACATGGGATGTGTTCCTAGGACTACGCACTTCTTTATGTATTTGTGCATTATTTCAACGGGGCGTTCCTTTATAGAGCAAATGTCTAATACCTGCTGTCCTGGGCGGGTGTAGGCGTGTATCTCGGATATTACTTCTTCAAAGCTTTCAATGGGAACGCATATAAAAATCATATCAGCCTTTTCGACGGCCTTAATGTTGCTGGCAGCTTCCACCTTCAGTTCTTCAGACACTTTCCTAAGTCTCTCTTCATTTTTGTCTGAGATCATAACGGTGAATCCTTGTTTAAGGAAGAAGTTAGCAAACCATTTGCCCATTTTTCCAGCGCCTATTATCGCCACTCTCATCCTAAAGCCTCAGAAATTATCTTCAAGCCAAGTTCTAAATCTTCATTCGGGACAGTTAGTGACAATCTAAAATGTTCTCTGTAATCCCCGAAGGCTGTCCCTGGTGTTATAGCAACACCTTTCTCAAGCAGTTTAAAAGCGAACTCCTCCGAGTTAAGTCCCTCACGTTTGGGAAAGAGATAGAATGGCGCCTCTGGTTTTGAAAACTTCAAATCTGCCTTTGAAAGGATCTTGCAAGCTAACTCTGACCTTCTAAAGTATTCCTCGCGGATCTTTTGAATGATTTGGTGTCTAAGCTCCAAAGCTTTCAATGCTGCTTCTTGAATGAACACCGGAATATTAGTTAATGTGATTTGGTTTAGTTTCACAATTTTATCTACTAATTCCTTTTTTGCAATCACGTAGCCGACTCTCCAACCAGTCATGGCGAAAGTTTTTGAAAAGCTTTTAACGACAACATGGTTGCTACTAATGTCTAGGACGCTTTTTGTCTGCACGAAGCTTATATCAGCGTAAACTTCATCCGATAGAACTGTGACCCCGTGAGTTTCCGCTGTTTGTACGATTTCCTTAACTGTTTTTTCCCTTAAGACCTTACATGTAGGGTTGTTGGGGTTGTTAAGCACAATAATTTTTGTTTCGTCGTCGATTAACGCTTCAAGCTTCTTGATATTTATCTCCCAGTTTGAATCAAGCTCTGTTCTAAGGAATCTTACCTCAGCTCCGAAGTTTCTGGCTATTAAATCGTATGCTGTCCAGTGAGGGGTTGGAATTATCAGGTTTCCACCTTTTTTTAAAAGCAAGGACATTACCGCGAAAATTCCCCATTTTGAACCTGCCGTTATCACTATGTTGTCCTCTTGAACACCGTGAATGCTTGCAAGGGCTTCCTTAAGGTTTTTCTCGCCGGCGGAAGTCGAATACTTTGTTTTCCCCTTTTTCATGGACTCGTAAGCGGCTTCAATAACCTCTTTAGGAGTGAGTTGATCTGGGTCGCCAATGTTAAACTTTATTATTTTCTTACCTTCATTTTCAAGCGCTGCCGCCTTTTCCGCGATTTCGTAGAGCATACAAGTTCACTTTACTGGGGGTTCTAAGTTTTTAAGAGTTTGTGTTATACACTTTGCACATTTTGCTCTTGAGCTTGTATGCTCATTTCAATAATTTTTTGGTATATACTTCTAACAGCCTCTAGACTTAACCCAAGCTCAGCTGCCTTTCTGAGTACGTAAGTATATTTTTCTCTTTCTCTTTCCTGATCCCTTATAGGCATTCCCTTTTTTCGTTTTATCTCGCCAATGAGTTTAGAAACTTCGGTTCTTTCTCTTAATAGGCGGAGAATCTTATCATCTATTTCGTCAATTTTCTCCCTAAGCTTTGCAATGTTATCCAAAGTTTCTCCCTTCTCTTTTCAAGACTTTTGGAATCATGCTTGCGCGGAGCATGTGATCAGCTAGAACAATGGCTAGAGCTGACTCCACCACTGGAACAGCCTTCGGCACGACACAGGGGTCATGTCTTCCTAGAACACGTATTGACGTTTCCTCCATACTTGCCAAGTTGACCGTTTTCTGCTCTTTTGGAATGGAGGGTGTTGGTTTTATAGCGATTCTAACCTTAATGGGCATGCCTGTTGACAGGCCACCAAGCACTCCGCCAGCATTATTTGTTAGCGTTATTATCTTCCCGTTACGTATAACATATGCGTCGTTATTCTCAGATCCCCTAAGCTGCGCAGCCCTGAACCCACGGCCAAACTCCACTCCCTTGACAGCGGGTATATTGAAAAGTATTTTAGCGATCTCCGCATCTAGGGAGTCAAATATGGGCTCACCAACCCCGACTGGAACGTTTAAAGCGATACATTCAACGATGCCTCCTAAGCTATCACCTTCACTCTTGGCTTTTAAAATGGCTTCTTCCATGGACTTAGCGCACGCAGGCTCAGGGCATCTGACAGCATTTAAGTAGGTATTTCTTCGTATCTCCTCTAGCGTCGGTGTTCTGTCAAGTTTCACATTGCCTATAGCAGTAGTATAAGCTAAAACCTCCACTCCGAAAAGGCTTAGAAGTTTTTTAGCTATGGCGCCAGCCATCACATAAGCTACGGTGATTCTGCCTGAGAACCTGCCTCCGCCCCTATAGTCGTTAAAGCCTCCATATTTGACCCTTGCGACATAGTCGGCGTGGCCTGGTCTAGGCTTGTCTCTAATAGTTTCGTAGTTGGATGGCTCAGCCTCCTTGTTCCACACAAGCATGCATATAGGAGCACCTGTTGTAAAGCCTTCAAAAACACCTGATAAAATTTCAACAGTATCTTTTTCAACTCTAGCTGAGACTATCTCAGGTTTTGGCGGGACCCTCTTATCCAACTCCGCTTGTATGTCTTTTTCAGTAAGTGGTAAACCAGCTGGACAACCGTCTACAACGACACCTATACATTTTCCATGGCTCTCGCCAAAACATGTCACTACAAAGTCTTTACCTATCGAATTCCCCGCCAATAATCTTCGCTCCCAATAACTTTAAGTGTCTAAAGAATGTCGGATAAGATTTTCCTACACACTCTGCATTTAAAATTTTTGTCTCGCCAATCGCGCCCAAGGCAGCGGCCGCGCAAGCCATGGCGATTCTGTGATCATTATGAGGATCTATTATTGCACCGTGCATTGGGCGTGAACCCTTTATTGTTAAGGTGTTCTCATCCATGATTATGTCGGCGCCCATCTTTTTCAACTCTGTGTAGATGGCTTCCAGCCTATCTGACTCTTTATATCTGAGTCTTTTAGCATTGTAAATTTTAGATACGCCATTGGTGTAACATGCGATTGCCGTGCATGCAGGAACAAGATCTGGCACGTCTCTTGCATCTACGGTGATGGGTTTGCTTAGGACACCTTCAACTTCGATGGATTCCACTTTGATTCTGACTTTAAAACCTGCCTGTTCAAGGACTTCTACAATTGCTTTGTCGTCTTGTTTTGATTTGTAGTCAAGGTTCTTCACCGTGATTTTAGAGGAAGTTATTGCGGCTGCGGCTAGAAGATAGGCTGCTGAAGAAAAGTCCCCGGGAACTACGTGATTGCACGGTTTATAGTTTTGGTGACATGGCACTTTCAGAAGTCTAAAATCTTCAGAAATGAAAACTTTGATATTGTGCTTGCTTAAGATTTCCCCCGTCATTTGAATATAGCCCTTAGACTCCACAGGCGTTGTAAGAATTATCTCGGTATCTTTCCTAGCCATTGGGCATGCGAATAGTAAACCAGAGATAAACTGAGAGCTAATATCCCCCCGTAAAGTTGTTTTGCCGCCATTTATCCCCCCGCCCTGAACTTTTACAGTAGATCCGCCTATTTGGTAATACGTTTTCACACCGAGTTGTTCGAGGCTTTGAAGTAGGGGTATTAAAGGTCTCTTAGCTAATGAAGGTCCCATAGTGAAGATTGTGTCGCCGTGAGCAAGGGCTGCTACTGGCACCATAAAACGAAGGGTAGCTCCAGACTCTCTACAGTTTACTGGTTTTTCCGGAGTTTTGAGCTGTTTTACACCCCGCACTTCAATAAAATTTTCATTTCGCCTAACCTCTGCTCCAAAAGCTTCAATGGCATCTAAAGTTGCTAATGTGTCATTTGAGATTAGATAATTTTCAATTCTTGAAACACCATTTGACAAGAGAGCTGCAATTAACATTCTATGAGTGTATGCTTTAGAGGGTGGCGCCTCAACCTCACCGCCTAAATTTTGAGGCCCTTTAATTACAACTTCGACCATATTATCAGCTCAAAACCTTTGCTTTTTCATGGTTTATTCGTGTTTCCAGTATGTCCCCCTCATAGGCGACCAACGCATCCTTAACTGAGTCAACTTTCTCTTCTGAAACCAAAACTGTGACCGCCGGCCCTTTTCCGCATAGCCCAGCTGCAGTTGCTCCCGCCATTAGGGCGTCTATGGCTATTGTCGGATCGTAACCCAATGCTGACGAGTAAACTAAGCCGTTAAGGGTTAGGGCTGACCAGAAATTTCCTTTTAAGGCCTCTGCATAGGCTATCTTAATTAGGGGAGCCACAATCCTCATTCTAGCAACATTAGACTCTATGGTGTAAGCCTTTTTTTTAGGAATATGAAATATTACTAACAAATCTTCTGGCGCGTCGCTTCGCTTTACTATTCTCCTCTCAATGTTGTTTGTGATAACTATTCCTCCAAAATAGGAAGCGCAAGCATCGTCGAAGGCTCCCGTTATAGTGACTTTTGCATCTAATGCCCCATCTACTCCTAGGTTAACTATTGTTAAATCGTCAATCTCGCGTTCTTTTTTCAGAGCGGCAGTGGTGGCTAGGGTTATGGCGTTTGCCGCTGCGCTGCTGCTTTTTAGGCCTCTGGCTATTGGAATATTAGACCACGTTCTTACTTTAGCACCATATTTCCCTGCCAAACCGAAAAATGCAAGGACCTTCTTGACGGTCTTTTCGATTAATATAGGGTTCTCGGCGGGGTCTGAAACAATCTCGCCTTCAACTACTCCAGCGTTGTCTGTTAACTCAACCTCAGCTTTCGTCCACAAATCCACCCCGAAGGCTGCCCCTTCACCTGTTGCAATGGCGTTTACTATAGTAGCTGCACCATGACTTATCGCCGTCGCCCGTCCACTCATTTGTTTCTCCCCCATTCCTTTAATTTGTTAAGGATCGCCTCCCTCATAACTTTCAGCGGAGCCGGACGACCACACCATATTTCAAATGAAGCTGCACCTTGGTAAAGGAGCATATCAACTCCGTCTATCACTTTAGCACCAACAGATTTTGCATCCCTTAGAAGCTTTGTTTCTAGAGGGTCATATACTATATCCATCACCGCCAAGCTGGGCTTTAGCCACTCCCGTTCAACTAACGTCTGATCTGAATGCGGGTACATGCCGACTGAAGTAGCGTTTATCAGGATATCTGCTTCTTTTAACCATTCTCTCAGAAGTTTCGGCGAAAGCGCCTTGCCTATAATTTTCTTGTTAAAATTTCTTTGAAGAAATTCAGCTAGTTTCTCGGCTTTTTCCCCTGTCCTATTAAGTATCAGGAGTTCCTCTACTTCTTGTGCAAGCTGATAAGCTATTGCCTTTGCAGCGCCACCAGCTCCCAAAAGAAGAAGCTTTTTTCCACGTAGCTCAACATGATTGTCTTTTAGGGCGTTTAACGCGCCTATTCCATCGGTGTTAAAGCCTATAAGTTTTCCATCCATGTTAAGAACGGTGTTAACGGATCCTATGGCTTTCGCTGTAGTTTCTATTTCATCCAGGTATTTCATTATGGCTGTTTTATGTGGCATAGTTACGTTTAAGCCGTGAATGTTTAGGCTCCGTATTCCTTGCACAGCCCTCCTCAATACCCCTTGTTTTACCCTAAAAGCTACATAAACAAAGTCTAGTTTCAGATGTTGAAAGGCTGCATTATGAATTATTGGACTAAGGGAATGTTCTATTGGATCCCCTATTACTGCACACACTTTTGTCTTTCCTGAAATTTCCATTTATGTAACTCCTAACGTTCGATAAAACTCTCTCAATTCTTGGATGGTCATTTGCCCAGGGGCGGTTTCCAAATTTCTCTCCAGAGAAGCTATGGTAAAGAAACCCCCAAATACTGGGGATAAAAGCCTAGAAATCTTGCCTAAAGGACCCATGGCAAAGCAAATAACCTTAGCGCTTTTGCTGGCTTCATTCAAAAAGTTCAGCAACGTCAAGTTGTCCTCTAATGATTTGGCCGTCGTCACAATTTTGCAGACTTCAGCACCATTTTCAACTTGTTCCTTAAAAATGTCCTCTATTATTCGGAGAGGCGGGGTTTTTTCGAAATCATGAAATGAAATTATAGGTTTCACGCCTAACCTACGAAAATTCTCAACGATGTTTTTTAACCCCGCAACTGAGAGTTCGATATCCACGTATTCAAAACCTTTCTTCGATGCTTCGTAAAGTATTTGTTGGCGTTCTTCTTCACTTCCAGAGAAGACTCCTCCACAGTCTTTCGCTCTGTTTGTTGCAATTAGTGGAATTTTTGTGCATTTAGCGATGGCGGCAAGCTTGGAAGTATCATTAATACTGTCAAGCCTTACTTCGATAAAATCTGGTTCATACTTTTCTGCTCTTTTTACAAGTTTTAATGCTTCGTCAACTGTTTTTGGAAGAATCGAAACACAGATCCGTATGGTCAAAGCTCTAACACTGTCTCCTCCTTTACAAGTGTCCCGAAATGTCTTCCCCCTTCAGATATATGTGCCAAAATGTTATCTCCAGTTTTCAGCTCTGTGACGGGTATTGATCCCTCTTGGCTAACAAGCCTTATTGTTTCAGCGTTCTGAAGTATAACTTTGAACTTTTTCCCTTCACGCTCCGCCTCAATAAGAACCAGCGGCCTCCACTCGATTTTAACCCTTCCAACGTTCGTTACCCTCGTATTACCGTTTCTATCAACTATTAAAACCTCATCTCCAGTTTTAAGCTCTGAAAGGTATCGCGTCTTATCAAATGAGCACAGGGCATAAAGGGATATTGCGCCCGCATTAACCCTGAACGGTCGAGGTTGCACAAAAGGATTTTCGTGAACCTCTGCTTCGACAAGGAACAAGCATGCAGATTGACACCCCACCAAGAGACCCTCGCCCGCAACCATCATATCACATGTGTCTATGCACACCCTAGCTCCTGTCCCGATACGCTTAACATCTAAGATCTTAACAGATGTCAAATCAATTTTGGGCTGCTGTTTTTTAAGCATATAAGCTGTTTTCATAAGCTCTCTCGGGTCTGAGGTTGTCAGAAGAACCCCGTCCACCCCAAGCTCTAGAGTTTCAATGGCCAGTTTAGCATCCTCGGCGGATGAAACTTCGGCGATTATCTTACTCTTACCGCGAGATTCCGCGATGAGATTTTCTAAAGGAATAACTTTCCAGTTTAGACATTGAATAATTATGTAGTCGGGTGAAAGACCTGCGGCTTTGACCGCCTTTTCCTCGTCTTCTTTTCCTTTGATAGCCAATTTTATTGCCAATTTTTTGCCTGACGCCCTTAACTCTCTAATTTTTTGCGGGTCAAACTCCTCCAAAACTTGAATGTCACTTTTTGCCGAATCCGACGCTGTTTTCACTCCAGTTTTTTCTGCGTCCATCAATAACTGCTTGTCAGTATACACAACATCACATAATTTAGCTGATAATCCAAGCAAGCTGACCTTTGAGTCTTTTGGAATAGTTTCGTCTATTTTTATCCAAAGTTCCTTCAATTTCCCACCTACAAATATTTTTTCGCCCTTAAGTACTCAGCGTTTAGGATACTGCATCCCGCCGCCCCTCTGATGGTGTTGTGTCCTAGGACAATGTATTTTATTCCATCTAGCGCCGGATCTTTCCTAATGCGGCCTACGACTACGCTCATTCCGTTGCCCTCCATCCTATCCAACCTTACCTGGGGCCTGTCTTCTTCGTATCTTACAACTATGGGTTTCACCGGAGCGCTTGGAAGCTTAAGCTTCTGTGGTTCTCCAATAAAATTGCTCATGGCCTTCGCGACATCTTCGGGCTCCGCTTTGCGTTTTGGTTCAACAAAAACTGCCTCTATGTGACCATCTAGCGTTGCCACCCTATGGCAACTTGCGGAAACTTTAAAGTCTGCTGGTTTGTTGGGTGAACCTAGAATTTTCAATGTTTCAGTCTGCATTTTTTCCTCTTCCATTCGTATAAATGGAATAACATTGTCAATGATGTCCAGCGAGGCTACCCCTGGATATCCCGCTCCTGAAAGCGCTTGCATTGTGGAAACTATTAACTTATTTATTCCAAGTTCGTCGTAGATGGGCTTCAATGAAAGGGTTAAAATAGCTGTGCTACAGTTCGGGTTTGTTACAATGGCTCCATCCCACTTTCTCCGTCTTCTCTGGTCATCAATAAGCACAATGTGGTCACCATTAGCCTCCGGGTTCAGCAAAGGTACGTCAGGGTCCATTCTGTGCGATGATGCATTACTTAAGACGATATATCCCGCCCTTGCAAACTCCTCCTCAATCTTGCCAGCAACCTCAGCAGGCAAGGCTGAAAACACCAGGTCCACATCCTTTACAGCTTTTGGGTTTGCGTCCAAGACCTCTAGGTCGCTAACGCTTTCCGGCATTGGCGTTGGCAACTTCCAATGCGCAGCTTTTGAATATTTTAGTCCGCTACTTCTCTCCGACGCTGCTACAGCGGATACTTCAAACCATGGGTGTTTGCTCAACAGGTTGATGAAGATTTGTCCAACCATTCCCGTGGCGCCTAAAACAGCAGCCTTTAACATTTCATTCACCTCTTTTTAATCCAAACGAACTCCTAATTAAGTTTAGAGCTTCCTCTTTTTCCTCCCAATTCACAAAAACAAGTACGCTTGACGTATTTGTCAGAATGCCAAAAATATTTACACCGTTAAGCCTTAAGGGCTCCGATATTTTGCCTATAAGTCCGGGCGTCTCCTCTAGGCCGACTCCACTTATTCGTAGAAAAGCCAAATTCCGCCTCACGGACATTGCAATAGTCTCCTTATGCCTCAAAATTATTTCATGAACTTTGTTTAGTAGTAAGTCAAGTTCGCTTCCGTCTTCTGCCACAAAAGAAACCATTGAGTTTTGGTCTAAGGATAACCCGAGTAATGTAGAGTGGGCCTTAACTTCCTCGATTAGTTCTTTAACGATAATTGGTTTATTTGAAATGCCGTGACCGATAACTGATATGGAAGCAACTGGAGCTGAACTTGCTATGCTGACATCAAAATCCGCGGGTAAAGCCCCGGTGATTAAAGTGCCCTCTTGGTTCAGGTCGCCATGCGTGTAAGCGATTACTCTAACATTTATTGATGGATCCTTATATTTTAGGGCTTTTCTGTGTATAAATTTGGTGCCCGAGTCTGCAAGCCCCACTAAAGTGCCCACGTCGATTTCACGGATTTTTTGGGGGTTCTTAACTAATTTAGGATCAGCTGTCATGATTCCGTCAGCATCTGTGACCAGGATGACTTCGTCTGCCTTTAACGCACTGGCCAAAATGAAGGCTGTGGTGTCGCTCCCGCCCCTGCCGAGTGTTGTAATTTTCCCGTCGGCAGTTTTGCCCACGAAACCAGCAATAACGGGGACTATGCCTTTCTCGAAGAGGGGAAGCACATACTGCCGTATTTTTTCATGGCATTTCCCTACAATAGGGTTTGCGTTTGAGAATGTGTCGTCTGTTATAATTGGCCAGTCTGGATCTGAAGGGTCAAAGTAACGGGATTCAACTCCATTAGCCTTTAACGCCGCGGCGAAAATCCTAACACTAGTTCGCTCACCCATGGCTAGAATCTCATCTAATTCCCTCTTTTCGATGGTGCCCCCTGAAGCGTTTTTGGCTGTGGCGAGAAGTTGATCTGTAGTTTTACCCATAGCTGAAACCACCACTGCAACTTTTGAACCTCTAGTCACTTCCTTAGCTACAGCCTTGACAGCCATTTGTATGCGGTCGCTATCTGCTAGACTGGAACCTCCAAACTTAACAACAATTTTCTTGCGCTCAAAATAATTTCTCTCCATAAATCAAACCCCCAAAATCAAGAGGCTAAAACGGAATTTTTCAACCGTTTTAGCCGAGCCTAAAAGTAATAATAGTATTTAAAAGTGTGGAAATCCGTTGGAAGCAGCATCATTCTAGCCGTTTGGAGGTCTCTGTCCATCACTAACACGCTGTCTAGAATGGTTCAGATTTCTTATATAAAAGGTTTTCTAATATTTTTCTATACTTGAAGGTGCAAAAGGCAATGATTGCTTTCACTTGTTAGATTGATTCAGCTCCCATGCTTTAAAGAATTCTCGGTAAAGGGGTGGTTGTGGGAAATCTGGTCTCAAAACATAAGTGAGGCTTTTGTAGGTTCTTTTTGCTTTTTCAAATTCCTTAAGTCCAAACATTAAATCTTCAAGCCTTTTCATAGGCACTGTAAGGATCATTTCATCTTCACCTGCCATCGCCCTTTCATAGTCTCCAGGGTCTGGAACGGTTATATAGCATTCTCCAGTTAGATAAGATGGAATAACTGAATGGACACATGAGTGTATTGGGTCAAATGTTGATGTGACATGGTAGCCTTCTTTATATTTCAGGGCTAGAAGCAGATACCTTAGCTGCGCGGTGTTACAGTAGATCATCACCACATCTGGTTCAAAATTCACTTTGCTCAGTGGAACACATGTTAACCCTACATATTTACCATAGGGCAAGCGTGGGCTCTCTTGAACCCGCTTAATTGCAGCTTCTTGGTTGGCGATGAAGAAGGGGTAAACCCCGAAACCCTTGAAGTAAGATTCGGGCGGTTCAACTAGTCCATAAGAGATTAAAGGTTGGGGGCACCAATGGTCTTCTTTCGTCATAGTCATGCTTAACCCTTGGCGTCGCACCAGAGCGAAGGTCTGGCATAAAGCCCAATGCTCCCCTCTATCCTTTTTCGGTCTGATAGAACCAACGGGAATTTCACTTTCATCCTTTAACAATTTAACCGCTATGGGGTGTGTTCGTAAAAATGCAAGCCTCTCAATGTCTTCTCCATGTTTTCTTAATTTCTCAAAAACATCTTCGCTCATCTAAACCACCATTAGTGGAAATATTGGAACAATTTAGTTTATTAAACTAACTTACTTACTGGGCATAGTAAAGATTGAGAGTTTAAGGATGGGAAGGACCTATAAAGTGTTGTTTTGTATTTTGGCAAGTCGCCTGCAAGCCTCCTCTATATCTTTTATGGGTCTCGTGGCTGAAAATCTTAGGAATCCTTCACCGAGCTCTCCAAACCCTATGCCGGGGGTCACCGCCACTCCCATGTTCAGCATTTTCTTCGCATTTTCCATTGAGTCGCCTCCACAGTGGGCCCAAACATAATATGTTCCTTTCGGAATTTCGCATTTCAAGCCTATACTGATCAATTTCTCAGCTAAAAATTTGACCCTGTCACGGTAGATAGCAACATTTGCTTTCACTTCCTCTGGAGGCTCGCCGTTTACATAGCTTTTAAGCGCTCGTACAGCCACTCGCTGAATATATTTTGGCAGTCCGGAGTCTATTTGGGACTTAACCTTAACAATTCCTTCAATTAGAGTTTTATTGCCTACGGCAAATCCTACCCTGTCTCCTGTCATGCTAAAAGTTTTGGAGAAGGAGTGTAACTCCACAGCAACCTCCATTGCGCCGTCGATCTCTAATATGCTTGGGGCTTTATACCCGTCATACGTGATCTCCGAGTATGCGTTGTCGTAGCATATGATAACGTTATTTTCCCTCGCAACCTCCACGATTTCCTTTAAAAACCTCTTGTCAATAACAGCGCCTGTTGGATTGTTTGGATAGTTTAAGAACATCATTTTCGCTTTTGAAGACGCGATAAAACTCGGGTCTGGTAAGAAGTGGTTTTCAGCTAAAAGAGGCATGAAAACCGGGACTGCTTCATTTAGTATTGCTGCCCCATTAAGGTATGCTGGATACCCGGGGTCTGGAATGATTACTCTGTCCCCAGGGTTTAGAAAGGCTCTTGAAAGGTGGGCTATGCCCTCCTTGGAGCCTATGAGGGCTGTTACTTCGGTTTCTGAGTTGACGTCAACGTTGAAACGTGCTTTCATCCATTCAGCGACGGTCTCCCTGAATTCGCGTTCTCCTCTGCTATTTGAGTAACCACGGTTTTCTGGTTTTATGCTTTCTTCCTTTAAAGCGTCAAGAATAAACTGCGGTGTTGGCAAGTCAGGGTCGCCTATGCTGAGTGATATTATGTGTTGGCCTGCGCGTTTCTTCTCCTCTAGGATTTTCTCTATTTCAAAGAATATATATGGCGGTAGCCTCTTAACTCTATCTGAAAATTCAATCTTCAATGTGCCTCCCCCTCTTGGCTATAACAGTTCACCTACAAAGACTTTTGTTGCAGGTCCTTCCATGTAAATTCTCCCGTCATAAAAAACTTCAAGGTTTCCTCCAAGAAGGTGTACTTTTACTTTTTTATCTGTTTTCCCGAGAACGTAGCCGGATACGACGCTCGCACATGCCCCTGTCCCGCATGCAAGGGTTTCGCCTACTCCCCTCTCCCAAACACGGACTTTGATCTCATTTGAGCTTAAGACTTGGATGAACTCAACGTTTACCCTTCTTGGAAACATCTTATGGTTTTCTATTTTCGGTCCTATTTTTTCCAGCGGGACTGAGGCCACATCGTCAACAAATATTGTGCAGTGAGGGTTGCCTATCGAAAGGCATGTAACATTGTAAATTGTTCCCTCTACTTCTAGTTTTTCGTTTATGCATTTGCCCATGCCGACCATGGGTATCATTTTTCTTTCAAATGATGGTTCTCCCATGTCAACTTTTACCGTTTCAACTTCGCCATTTGCTTTAAGTCTAAGCCAAACCTGTTTTATTCCAGCCAAAGTTTCAATGGTCATAGCTTCCTTCTTAATTATGCTGTTTTCGTAACAGTATTTTGCGAGACAGCGTATTCCATTTCCACACATTTCCGCTTCTGAACCGTCTGGGTTAAATATACGCATTTTAACATCCGCTACATTAGATTTACACGCAAGTATTAAGCCGTCTGCCCCCACCGAAAACCTGCGTTGGCATAAAGTTCTTGCAAGTTCACCTATGTTATGGCCCTGTAGCTTTTCATCAGTGTTGTCAATAATTATGTAGTCATTTCCAAGTCCATGCATTTTCCAGAACTTTAATCCTTTAACCATGAAGCTATCTTTTGCCCCCTGATTAAGTCTTGAAAAGTTTCCCGCTCTCTTACCACCTCGTAATAGCCGTCCTTTACCAGGACTTCAGCCGCCCTAGGCCTAGAGTTGTACTGGGAGCTCATGGAATAGCCATATGCTCCGGCATTCAGTACTGCCAGAAGGTCGCCTTCAGAAATTGTAGGCAACTGGCGGTCCTTTGCTAGTATATCTCCAGACTCGCAAAGTGGACCTGCTACATCGTACTTCTCCGCTGGCGCCTCATTGAGTTTATTGGCAACGAGAATGTGGTGGTATGACCCGTACATGGCGGGTCTTATCAACGTGTTAAAACCAGCGTCCACGCCGATGAACTTCTTGTAGGGTGTTATCTTCACTGTGTTAACTCTAGTAAGCAAGATGCATGACTCGGCCACCAAGTACCTGCCTGGTTCAAGCCAAAGTTCCGGTTGGCCAAGCGAGCACTCCTCAATTTTGTTTCTGAAGATGTTTGCTAATCTCTTTGCGAAATCTTCTATGTTAACTTCTTCTTCATCAGGTTTGTATGGAACGCCTATACCGCCTCCAAGGTCTATAAAATCAAAAGATAAACCTAACTGCATGCGAACTTTGTTGGCAACTTGAAAGAGTTTTTCTGCGGACTTTATAAAAGGGTCAACTTGCATGATGCCTGAGCCTATATGCATGTGTATTCCGAACCTTTTTACGCCTGAATCCCTAGCCATGTTGTAAATTTTTAGAGCCGTTTCCTCGTCAACCCCAAACTTTGAAACTTTTCCAGCCGTGACCGTATATTCATGGTGTCCTGCTCCAACCTCCGTATTTATTCTCACTGAAAGCGCTTGTGGAACAAACCTCTTCAACATCCTTGTAAACTGTGAAAGAGAATCCACATTAATAGTCACACCTTTCTCCAAAACGTAATCCAATTCCCAATCGCTTACACTTGTCCCAGTGTACAGAATTTGGTCTGGGGAAAAGCCTGCCTCAAGCGCTAGGAATATTTCGCCTGGGCTTACAGTGTCCACCCCTGCGCCTTCACTTTTCAGAATCCTTAGAATGGAAATGTTCGTGTTTGCCTTGGCGGAATATAAAATCCTCACTTTGTTATAGTTTTTTAAGAAGGCGTTGGCTAGTCGCCTGTATTTTTCTCTGATTTTTTTCTCGCTTATAACATACAAAGGCGTGCCAAATTTTTCTGCAAGTTTTAAAGTGGAAACACCATCTATGTATAATTCGCCGTTTATGTTTTCCAGTGGACTTTTAATCATGCTTCCTCCAACCCAGGGTTTTCTTTTAGTTTGGTTTTAATGGCAGTTAAGGCGTCCTCCATTTTGTCCTTGTCTATGAATATTGTGATCGAGGCTTTGTTGGTGATAACTTCTAGTATGTTAATTCCCTTTTCAGCTAAGGCCCCGGACATTTTTGCAACCCATCCCGGCGAATCGATGAAGTTTGGGCTTACAAGCTCGATAGCAGCCACGTTTTCCCTGAGGCTAACCGCCTTAAAATAGTTTAGGCGGCAAATTTGGTTAACCACTTTTATGGGGTTTTTTGAATCCACAAATACCGTTATCGAGTTTCTGCTTGTGCCCATTCCAAAAATCTTTCTTCCGTCGAAAACTGGGAGTATCTTGTTCAGGTTTGACGGGCTTATTTCCCCAACGAGGGTTATAGCTGACAATCCATAATGCCTTCTTATCTCCACTGGGTTAGCCTTGAAAACTCCCACAATTTCTGTCCCGCTTGAGGAGAGTTTTCCCGGAAAACCTACAACTCGCAGCTTTTGGCCTGGAAGCTTGTATTTTAGAGCTTCTGGATGGATGATTTTTGCGCCTCCTTGGGCGAGAGAGAACATTTCCTCTATGGTTATTTTGTCAAGCGGTTTAGCGTCTTTGACAATTTTAGGGTCTGCGGATAAAACGCCGCTGGTATTTTTGACGAGTATGACTTCGTCAGCCTTGAGACAGTTACCTAACAAGGTGGCTGTTATGTCGCTTCCACCTCTGCCTAAAGTTGTTACATGCCCGTTTTTGTCTTTACCTATGAAACCACATACAACGGGCACGTAATTTCCTAAAAGTGGCTCTAGGTACTTTTTCACTCTCCGTCTCGTTTCGTTAATGTCAGGCGTAGCATCCTTGAAATTTGAGTCTGTTATGATCGGCCACCTTTCCTGTTGGGGATCAAAGTATGTGGCGCGTGTCCCTAGAGATTTTAAGGCGGAGCAGAAGATTCTCGCGCTGATCCTTTCACCCATGGCAACGATATCCGAATAGTCCGCGTCTTCAACTCCCCCCACCTCGGTCACACACTTTATTAGGTTGTCAGTGGTCCCCTTCATGGCGGAAACTACTACAACAATTTCTTCGTAACCTGACTCCTTAACCATTTTCGCTGCTTCTTTGTAGGCTCCTCCCGAGGAGAGTTCTCCACCTCCGAATTTAACAATAACCCTGTTCGACCGGGTGTCCATTTCATTCGGCCCCCAAAACGTCTTCCATGGAGTATACACCAGGCTTTTTTTGCCCCATCAGCCACTCCGCAGCGTGTAGGGCCCCCAGGGCGAAAACACTTCTTGAAAAGGCTGTGTGCTCTATGGTTATCATGTCATATGCACCTGCAATTATAATTTTATGGATCCCGGGAATTCCGCCTGCCCTAACGGAAACAACTTCTATTTCCTCAGCATTTCTTGGGCTTATTCCCTCCCTTCCAAAAACCGTTCGCCTATAACCCTTTATTTCTGAGACTAGTTTAGCTATGGAAAGCGCCGTCCCACTTGGGGCATCCTTTTTACCCACGTGATGGGCTTCTACAATACTTATGTCGTAGTCCTTTGGTAAGGCTTTCAAAATTTTTAACATTTTCAACACAAGGTTTATGCCAATCGAAAAGTTAGGCGCAAAAACGGCAGGCACGCGTTGCGCCGTATAATTTTTAAGCCTATTAAACTCTTCATCTGTAAAGCCCGTAGTTCCCATAACTATGCGTTTTCCCATATCAGCTACCCTTGGTATATTAGCAAGTTCAGCCTTTGGTGAAGTGAAACTAACATACACGTCCGCATTTCCAGCAGCGTTTTCAAGCTTTGAAGGTTCGACAACCGCTAAATCCAAATTGCATATCCCCAGTTCGCGGAGAGTTTTTCCGATGCTTGGCTCTGTTGGTGCTGCTATTGCCCCAACTATTTCAAACCCTCTGTTTATGGCTTCACGTATGATGGTGCTTCCCATTCGGCCTGTGGCGCCTGCGACGCAAAGCTTAATCATAGCTTAAACCCTTCCAGAATTTCTCATTGTAAAGCCTTTCTGAAAGGTCTACTCCGAAGAAATCTTCAATAGGTTCAAGTATTTCGGGGCTGTTCTCGTAAACAATTCTTGCCGCTTTAACTACTGTTTCTAAACCTTTCCGTGTCATTTTACCAAGGGGAGGCCTTGGGGGGCCCGCGGGCATGCCTAAAATGTTCATTAATGTTTTGTATGGAAGCGGATTTCTCGCCTTAACTAACGCGCTTCCATAAGGTGTTTCCTCAGTTGTTTTAACAGTGACTATTTGGAAAAGTGGGTTAAGCTTATTGCATGTCGCTTCGGCTTCTTCGATTTTTCCGTTTAAAATGAGACTAGTCATGCGCTGAACAGCGGCAGGCGCCACGTTGGAGACAACCGAAATTACACCCGACGCCCTTATGGTCGGGTCTGTCATCATTTTGAAGGTTTTGTCATCATCTCCTGACAATATATCAAAATCTTCTCCGCAAAGTTTCCTCGTTAACCTCATATTCTCAAAATCTCCAGTAGCCTCCTTAACAGCCCTAACATTCTTGTAATTGTGATGGAGTATAGCTAAGTCTTGGGGTAGAAGCTGAGTCCCCGTCCTTGCGGGAATCACGTAAGGAATTACTTGGGCTTCTGGAAATTTTTCAACTATTGGAGCTATGTACTCACGCCTTATCTCTAATGAACTTGGTCCATTATAATACGGATCCACAAGGAGAACTGCCCTAACCCCTATTTCGTACGCTTTCCTTGTGGCTTCCATTGTTTTACGGGTGCAACTTGAACCAGTGCCAGCTATCACTAAACTTCTCGTGTGGGCGTGATCATAAACCTCCTTTATGACGGTAATTTGTTCCTCAAAGTCTAGAGTTGCGCTTTCACCCGTTGTTCCTACGGCGAGGACGCCGCTTATGCCTTGTGAAATTTGGAACTCCACAAGGGTTTCGAGTCCTTCAATGTCTATTTCATGATTGCTTAGCATAGGCGTTATGAGTGCAGTATAGCATCCTCTAAACAACTTTTAAATCACCAGTACTTCGATTAACTAGCATTGAGATATCAGCAGTTTTTATAAAGTTTTCGGATTTAGTAAAGTTTATTTTGCTGTTTTAGCAATAAAGCTGCTAAAAACGTAACAGGCTAAAAAAATGGATGATGCTGATAAAGAAATCCTTAAGATTCTAAAACAGAATGCAAGATCCGCCTATCGCGATATCGCCAAGAAAGTTGGGCTTTCAGAAGGTGCTGTCAGACTAAGAGTTAAGAAATTAGTAGAATCCGGGATCATAAAAAGGTTCACTGTGGAGACAGGGCTTATAAGGGAAGCTGAGGCATTGTCCCTGATTTCAGTAAATCCATCTGTGCCAACGTCGAAAATTTCTGCCGCACTTATGGCAACACCCAACGTTAAAAAGGTTTATGAAGTTACTGGCGAGTATGACATAGTTGTCATAATATCCGCCTCAGACATTTCAGAGGTTAATGAGTGTGTCGAGAAGATTCGCAAAATCGAAGGAGTTTTGAATACAAACACTATGATAGTTCTTCGGAGCTGGTAGGAGAGTTATTAGAAATATGAGAGAAACCTTGAAACTAGAGACCTTCTAAAACTGCGCTTTACATTTTCTATTTTTTCGCCTACAACCTCTATCCTATTCAGGTTACATGTTCCAAGCCCCTTCTTTTCCGCCAGAACCAAATGTTTTACTTCTTGGGGCGACACACCCATAACCGCGGCTCCAACGGCGTCAACAGCCACAGGATCCACACCCGCTATAACAATGTTCATTTCCACCGGATTCCCGCTCGTTTCATGTCCCTCCCCCGCTATTATTCCATCTATCACAGTTAAGCTAGGTTTCAGTACTGAAGCAAGGTCAGCGATATTTTCGCTTAAATGTCCGTTATGCATTCTGCCTTTGTGGGCTAGGGCGCCCATCATATTCTTTAAGCCAAGAGTTACTGTAGTCAGTCTATGAACCTTTAGTTTTGGAACGCTTATTATAAGGCTTTCAAGGGCTGTCTTAGCCACTCTAACTCTCCTGAGCGACAACGGATTTGGCGGATAGACTTCGACAAAAATATCTTTGTTCAGGTCGATGAGTTTTGCATTCCACCTTTCGGCAACCTTGTCTATTCCTGCAACTTTGAAAGCATGAAATGTATCTGCAAAGCCGCTTCCTTCGCCGATAACAATGTTGTCTTTACCGTTTTCTTTCAGGAATTTTAAAATTCCCTCTATGACCCGACTGTCAGTTGTGATTCCCGTTGAGGGGTGCTGAGCATTTATGTAGTTGGGCTTTATTAAAATTGGCTCCTTAGCTGATAAAATTAGACCCAAATCCTCCCTCAACATTTCAAGGGCCTTGACTGTCGATTCAATCGGGCTTAAGCCTTTTATTATTGCCACTTTAACCATTTAAGCCGCTCATTATTAAGATAATTAAAGGGCTGTTTGAATTTTTCCTTTCTGGAAAGTTCGAGCTTCATTTTGAAGGGCATCCTAATACAATATTTTTAAATTGCACCAAATGAAGACTTCCACTATGCACGAATGGGCCTTGGCCGAAGCGGTGGTTTTGACAGCCTTACAGATAGCGGAAAGAGAGGGATTAAAAACAGTTAGCGCTGTAAAAATTAAGGTTGGTGAGCTACAAAATGTCGATCTTGAAATTTTTAGGTTTGCTTTGTCGCAGCTTAAAACAGGGGTTCTTGAAAAGGCTAAATTCATCATAGAAACTGAAAAAGCTAGGCTTAAGTGCAGAGTATGCGGGCACGAGTGGATCTTTGGTGGGGATAGATCAAGCAGAGATTTGGCTGAGGCAATTCATTTTGTTCCCGAAACCATACATGCCTACGTTAAATGCCTCAAATGTGGTAGCCCAGACTTTGAGGTCCTGCAAGGGAGGGGCGTGCTGCTTGAAAGTATAAGAGGGGAGAAATAGCTTGTTGGACTCGCGGGTTAACATAATAGATGATAGATTAAAGCATGTAAAACGCATATTGGCGGTTTCAGGCGGTAAGGGTGGGGTGGGCAAAAGTCTTGTTGCGTCTACCATCGCCCTGATTTTGGCTAGAAAAAACTGCGATGTTGGGCTTTTCGATGCGGACTTTACAAGCCCATCGACACACGCTATTTTAGGTGTTGAGGAAATTCAACCGCGAGAAGATAAGGGTATAATCCCTGCAGATGTTCACGGGTTGAAGTATATGTCGATTGTTGCATATTCCCATGATAAGCCCTTACCATTAAGGGGCGCAGATGTTTCTAACGTCCTAATAGAGTTTTTAGCTGTTATAAGGTGGGGTAGCCTTGACTTTTTAGTAATAGATATGCCTCCGGGTATAAGCGATGCCACCCTAGACATAATAAGGCTTGTTAAAAGGATAGAGTTT
Organism: Bathyarchaeia archaeon; assembly: GCA_038865865.1. GTDB lineage: Archaea > Thermoproteota > Bathyarchaeia > Bathyarchaeales > Bathycorpusculaceae > JANXEP01. Next base: position 64,728 of record JAWBZV010000001.1, read on the forward strand.
CTCATAGTCACTTCTCCTTCCCCTCTGGCCTTTGGAACCGTTAAAAAATTGGCTGGTTTGTTGGCGGATTTAAAGGTTCCTGTAGTTGGCGTTTTGGAGAACATGAAGATAAAGGAAAGCCAATATGTTAAACAGCAAGCAACATCCATGGGTTTCGTCTTTCTTGGCGAAATCCCCTTTGATCCAAAAGTTGAAGATACCCTTGGAGATGTAAACATGCTCATGAAGACCAATTTTGCCAAAAAGCTTGCTGAAATAGTTTCAGATAACTTCCTGTGTAAAAACCGTTAACATGGGCGCCTTACGCCTAAATATTATTATACGAGAAGGGTGTGCAAAGGAATAACGCGCAGTAAGGAGAACACAGCCTTGCCTATCCAAGCCATAATATTTGATTTCATTGGTACATTGGTCAATGTAAGAGGCTATGACCTTGAAGTTTCAAAAATGAAGTTGTATAAGGCTCTGTGTGAGGCTGGGTTCAAAGTTGGGCATGAGAAGTTTTTAGAAGCGTACACCCGAGCTCATGAGAAATATCGGGCTATCCGTTATCAACAGCTCGTAGAGGTTACCAATGCTATTTGGATTTCAGAAGCGTTGAACAGCTTAGGGTTCAAAACAGTTCCAGAAGATTCCAAAATAAAGGTCGCTGTGAACTTATTTTTTGAGGACTATTTGAGCTCGCTTAGAATACGAAAATGCGCCAAAAAACTTCTGAAAAAACTTTCAGCTGAGAACTATAAACTAGGCTTGGTTTCCAATTTTACATATGCGCCGTTAATATATGGCGCGCTTAGGAAGACCGGCATAAATCAATTCTTTAACGTTGTCCTAGTTTCAGCGGAGATTGGCTGGCGTAAACCCCACCCGAAAATTTTCGAGGAAGCGCTAAGAAGGCTTCAAGTTAGGGCTGAGGAAGTCTTGTATATCGGCGACAGCCCGGACGAAGACATTAGAGGAGCCAAGCAACTTGGCATGAAAACAATTCATGTTTCATCCCAATTCTACCCGCCTGAAGCGCTTCTAAAGAGCTCGCAAAACCCAGATGCTACAGCGAGAAACCTCTGTGAAGTAGGAAAGAAGCTCCAAAAGATTCTTCTCCTCTCTAATGAGTGTTAGACTTATTGATGGCCGCGTAAGGCTTTTAAGTTGTAAGACATTACCATCTAGAGGGATTTTCATGTTTTCCTCGACAGGCAAAGTTGAAGATTTACGAAAAGAGAGAGCTAAAAGAATGGAAGATGCAATTCTATGCAGGAAACCTGACCGCGTTCCTTTCTCCGGAACTGCAGGCTATTTTGCGGCAAAGTATGCAGGTATAACCTGCTACGAATATGACTACGATTACGATAAGAACCTTCAAGCAGCGCTAAAAGTGGCTAGAGATTTCGATTTTGACATGTTCCGGGCTGGCTTCGGCGGTGTATTCATACCTTTTCCACGGATATTTTCTGAAGATGAAGATATAGGATCTCAATTGTTCTTGGGGTTCGGTACGGTTCATGACATTTTAGGTGACAAGTACACTAAATGGGCTGGCAGGGAGCTTAACGTTAACACACCATCACAAATAGCCTATGAGGGCATGCCGTATATGCTGGCAGAGGAATATGATGAGCTTATAAAGGACCCCGTTAAATTCATGAGCGAGAAATTGGTTCCGAGGGCTTTCAAGAACCTTGAAAAGCCCGCAAGTCCTAAAAGCTATGCAGCTATGATTAGGCTGGGCTTAGAGCTTCCAAAAATAGCGGATTTTTCAATGAAGCTCCGAACAGAACTCCAAAAACTTGGTTACCCCCAGTTTCCGAGTCTTCCGACATTTGTTACCCACCCACTAGATTATATAGCTGACGCGTTAAGAGGACACACGCATATTATGGTGGATCTTTTCAAAATTCCAGACAAAGTTCTAATGGCTGTTGAAGTCTTGCTGGACATGGTGAAAAAGAGGATAAAGGTGGGTAAGGAGCTATGGGAAAAAATTGACTCACAAACGAAGGCAACATTTGACTCCTCCGTCATAATGGTTAATATACCTTTGCATCTCAATGAGATGCTGTCGCCAAGGTTTTTTGAAAAGTTTTACTGGGAGCCCATGAAGGAAATTGTTAATGAAATTGCAAGGGCTGGCGCCATTACCAGCCTATTTTTTGAAGGCGACTTTACTCCATTCCTTGAATATATCTTGGATTTCCCTAAATGTAAAGTCATAGCTTACTTTGAAAGAGCCGATTTAAGGAAGGCTAGAGATATCATAGGTAACCATGCAGCGATCATGGGCGGAATACCTGCATCGCTGTTCATTTCCGGACCCCCGAGCAAGGTTTATGAAGAAACCTGTAAGCTTCTGAATGATGTCAAAGATCCTGGAGGTTTTATCTTCAGTGGGACTGGCGTTTCCATACCAAGCGAGACGAAGCCTGAGAACCTTAGAGCTGCAATAAACGCGGTCAAAAAATGCGGGTTATACTAAGTTAAATAAGCCTCGTTGGGCTGTCGTTACCTCGTGCATTAAAGAAATGTTTGCACGCAAAGATAATATACCCTACCCCATAAATTAGGTTGGGAGGATTCAAAATGGCTGCGAAATACCTACATTTAATTAAGCCTTTGGCTGTCCGTTCTGGACCTGAGGGGGTGTATGATGAACCCCGTTTTTGGCTTGATTCAAAGGATTCTGAAGGTTTAAATGCACACTTTTCTTATGGATTTCTTAAGACTCCTGGAACCATTTGCCATCCTACCCGACGCGACGAGGCTTTGGTGCATCCTTACGACGAAGTTTTGGTTTTTGCGCCGTGTGACGCTTATGGCGACATACTCGATCTAGGCGCAGAAATATCTATAGAATTAGGCGAGGAAAGCGAAGAACAGGTCTTTTATGAACCATCTGTGGTTGTGATTCCTCGGGGGGTACCCCACGGCCCAGTAACGGTAAGGAGGCTCGATAAGCCCATAGCGCATTACCTTGTTGGCCTGAATGCAAGCTACATGGCTGAGTTTGTCCATAAGAGGGCTAAGACAATGGGATTAAAATACGCCCACCTAGTTAAAAAGTTCAGAGGCGCATGGCTTCTATTCAGTAAGCGTTTTGCCAGACCCACCAGACCCGATATGGCTAGGCTTAGAGTTACAAGCCCAGGAAATGCGGATCAAATTGCATGGTTTAACGGCAAGGACCTTGAAGGGGTCGAGCTTAACATTTCATGGGGTTTCTACAGCAACCCAGGCATATGGCATGGTACGGGAAGAGGTGGAGCGCACGTCCATCCCGTTGATGAGGCTCTTTTCTTTTTAGGGTTAGACCCCCAAAACATAAATTGTCTTGGGGCTGAACTAGAGATAGGATTAGGTGAAGAAGACGAAAGGTACGTGATTAATAGGCCTACAGCGGTCATAGCTCCTAAAAACGTTGTGCATTGCCCCATAATAACAAGGTGGGTGGATAAGCCTTACGCACATTTCCATCTTTACCTTGGTGCAATGTACGAAACAAGATGGTTGCCGGAAGAGCAGACCTGAGATAGTATGCTAGGAGGATTTGATGTGAAGTTCGGTGTATCACCTACGCCACATCCGTGGTGGAAGAATGTTGAAGAGTTTAAGAACTGGGTTATTGAGGCTGAAAGCTGCGGATACAGCGGTTTGTTTATCCCAGATCATTACAATTTGCTGGTACCTCCATTTCCGTCTAATGAGCTTATGGATGCTTGGTCCACGCTTTCCTATGTAGCGGCCATCACAAAGAATGTGGACGTTGGAACATGTGTAAGCCCTTTGCCCAGGTATTTGCCAAGTCAATTAGCCAAGATAATTGCTACTGTTGACATTTTGTCTGGGGGTCGGGTTATCGCTGGACTAGGCGCTGGCACCATTCCAGACGAGTTCATAAACTATTCTCCTCAAGGAAGTTTTGGTGCGCCTAAAGAAAGAGTTGATAGATTCTTAGAGGGACTGCAGATCATAATCAAGCTTTGGACCGAGGATAAAGTGACTTTTGACGGCAAGTTTTACAGGGTAAAAGACGCTGTTCTCTTGCCAAAGCCTAAACAAAAACCTAGACCACGCTTATGGTCAGGAGGTTTAGGCCCCCGAATGCTGAAGATAACCGCCAAATACTTTGATGCATGGTTCCCTCCACGGGTGGAAATTGGGACACCTACGCCTGAAAGATATGAGGCCGGAGTAAAGACCATTAAGGGATACTTAAGAAAGTATGGGCGGGAAGTCGACAAATTCACTTTTGCACTTTTAGGTTGGATGACTGAAAATGTGGCGGATGACATAGGCACCATTGAAAAGTTTGTAGAGGCCGGGTGCCAATACTACGTGGTCGAAGTTCCATGGACATTCCCTCCGTCAGATGGGAAATACATCAAGTTAATCCGAAAGTTTGCAAATGAAGTGATGCCTTCTTTCTAGATCATTCGATGCGAAAATTGCTAGACTTACCGTATGTGGAAGTTTTTAAATAGAAAAATAGCCAAAGCGAAAAATTTTTAAATAACCGATTTTTTCAAAAATTTCGGTGATGATTTATGCCGAAGAAGAAGAAGGAAGAAAAGAAAGAGGAGAAGAAAGAAGAGAAGAAGTAAAGACCTCATGAACACTTAAAGTCTTAGCTTTCGCTTCTACGTATATTTAAATTTCCTTCCTATCTTTCTATTGGATTTGTGAATACTTTGTTTAAATATTTAGATGCCCGTGAGTTTAGCTTTTACCTTTCAATTGAACATGGACCTTGCTTCGTTCTGAGGCACAAAATAAATGTTTACACCGTTATACTTATAAGTTCATAACGAATCGACATATACTATTAAACATAACGGTGATTGAGTGAATAAGCCTTCAAAAACATTGGTCGCTGCCCTTACATTGGCTGTTATTATTGGTGTCTTTGCTTATGATCAGTATCTACGCTTTCAGAGGTCGGTAATTGTTTTGGCGACAACTACAAGTACATATGACTCCGGACTGTTGGACTATTTAATACCCATCTTTCAAGAGAAATACGCTGCTGAGGTTCATATAATTCCAGTTGGCACTGGTCAAGCCATAGAAATTGCTAAGAGGGGTGATGCGGACCTCATCTTAGTGCATTCTAGACAACTTGAGCTTGAATTTGTAAACAGCGGTTACGGTGTTCATAGAGTTTGCGTAATGTGCAATGACTTTATAATAATCGGTCCAGCGGATGATCCAGCTGGAATAGGCGGCTTAAAAAATGCCACAGAAGCATTCCGCAAAATTGCAGAAGAAGGTGCCAAAAACAACGCTAAATTCATCTCACGTGCAGACAAGTCAGGCACTCACATGCTGGAGTTAAATATATGGGCAATGCTGAATTTGACGCTATCAAACAAAACTCAAACATGGTATATAGAAGCTGGAGCTGGAATGGGCGCTGTGTTGCGGATGGCTAACGAGAAAAAGGCTTATACATTAACGGATAGGGCTACTTGGGTGTCATTTAAAAACCAGCTTGCGAATTTGCAGGTTCTAGTCGAAGGCGATATAGTGTTGCTGAATTCCTATGCATTGATCCTTGTCAACCCGGATAAATATCCCCATAGAAACTATAAGGCAGCGCTTTTGCTTGCCAAGTGGCTGATTTCAGAAGATGGTCAGAACCTCATAGCAAACTTCAAAAAAGAGGGTGAACCCCTGTTCAAACCCATAGTGAGGGACATTGAACTGGTACATACGTTGGGTTTTCCGGAGCAAGAAAAGGAGCTGGCGTGGTATGATGCTCAAAATCCATAAAAATTCAGTTTGCCTTCTCTTTATCAGCTTAAAATTTCTTGGCTGGTGGCTGCAAAGTGTTTGAGGATACTTTTTGGCAGGAAATCTTCAACATAACTTTACTATCTTTAAGAGTTTCAGGAACAGCTGTCCTAATTGGTGCGTTGATAGGCATACCTGTTGGAACACTTTTAGGGCTTAAGCAGTTTAAGGGTAAACGAACCGTGATGCGTTTCGTTGATATCATGTTGAAAAGCGTCGTAAACACTTTTATGGGTTTGCCGCCTGTTGTAGTGGGGCTTATAATTTACCTCTTGCTGACCGCCTCTGGGCCTCTTGGTTGGCTGGGGCTATTGTATACGCCTACAGCCATGATAATAACACAGCTCATAATGGTTGTTCCAATTATCATTGGTGTTACCATGTCCGCTGTTGGAAGTGTTGAAAAATCGATTAGGGAGAAAGCCCTATCGCTTGGTGCAACAGAAACCCAAGCAGCATGGCTTGTGTTGAGAGAAGCCCGCATGGGCGTTTTAACCTCAATCATCACGGCTTTTGGCGCAGCCATTTCAGAGGTGGGCGGCATAATGATAACCGGAGGCAACATTAGATGGTGGACACGGACGCTGACAACGGCAATAGTCCTTGAAACTGAACTAGGTAATTTCACTATGGCTTTAACTCTTGGAGCTATCTTGCTTTCCATGGCTTTCATAATCAACTTGGCATTAACGATTGTCCAGCTTAAGGGGGCGAGGAGATAATGCCAAAAGTTGAAGTGCAAAACCTCTTCAAGGAATACTCTGGAAGACAAGTTTTAAGGAACATAACTTTCAACGTTCAAAGCGGAGAACTATTCGTTCTTGTTGGGCCAAACGGGACTGGTAAAACCACGCTTCTTAGAATTCTAGATCTGCTTGAGGAACCGACAAGTGGGAAAGTGTTGTTCAACGGAGAGCTTGTAAATTATTCTGCAAAGAAAGAAAGGGCGGCTTTGCGAAGGAAAATTGGAATGGTTTTCCAACAAACAGTTCTCTTCAACATGAGCGTTTTTGATAATGTGGCTTACCCTTTAAAAGTTAGGGGTGAGCGCGATTTTGAACAAAAGGTGAAAACAACTCTTGAACTGGTCCAGCTAAAAGAGTTCGAACGCAAAAATGCTTTGACTCTGTCGGGGGGAGAAGCCCAAAGAGTAGCCATAGCTCAAGCATTGGTAACCGAACCTGAGCTACTGCTTCTCGACGAGCCCACCGCAAACTTAGACCCTAGAAACACCTCCATGATTGAGGAAATAATTTCCCACATTAACAGGGAGAGAAAAACAACAATAATTATGACGACGCATAACATGTTCCAAGCTGAAAATTTAGCGGACCGTATAGCGTTTCTTAACGATGGGAAAATAGAGCTGTTGGGCACATTTCAGGAAATTTTCGGAAAACAGTCGCAACCCATTCAAAGCTTCACTAGACTGGAGAACGTTTTCCACGGCGTTTCAAAAATAACGCCTGAGGGTACATCAATCGTAGACATAGGTAGCGGCTTACAGGTTGAGGCGGCGTTCAAAAAAGCTGGGAATGTGACGCTGCGCATCCCACCGGAAGACATTATATTATCAATACAACCACTTGTTTCGAGCGCAAGAAACACTTTTGAAGGTAAAATAACGCAAATATCTGAAATGGGCCACGTGGTGAAGTTAAAAGTTAATGTCAGAGGCAAAAACTTCGCAGTCCAAATAACAAAGCGATCGTTCAACGAAATGCGACTCAACATAGACTCTAAAGTCTACATAACATTCAAAGCCTCATCAGTTCAAACACAATGAAACATTTTTATTAGTAACGGCTACTAACGTCTAACCAAAATTGTTTGTTTTGCGCTTTTGCCGTGTGGTTTACCAAAATTTTCGGTTAACGCCAATCTTTTAAAGGAGCAAAAACTATGAGTTATAAAATGGAGAAGGAAATCTTTTTGTCTAAATTATGGTGCGGCCGCCGGGATTTGAACCCGGGTCGCCGGCTCGGGAGGCCGAAGTCCTACCAGGCTAGACTACGGCCGCAAGAGTAGTATAATTAACTCACATTAATTGTCATTTTGACTTTTATCCCTTTTATCTGTTACTTCTCGGGTTGTTTACTTGCATCTGCACACATTTGTTTAAGGTTGGTTATCTGTTTTATGGCACGTTTGCATACTCTCTCTTTTTCAGCGACAAGTTTTTAAAATTCGGGATTTTCTTTAGTTTTTGCTATGTCTGGTGAGATAAAAATTAGAGAAGTGGAAGCCAGGAAGGCTGAGATTAAGAGACTGGGCGCTCATAGTCATGTTTCAGGGTTAGGTCTGGATAAAAACTTAAAGGCCATCGATGTTGCTGATGGGCTTGTCGGCCAGGAGGAAGCTAGAGAAGCAGCTGGCATAATAGTTCACTTGATTAAGCAGGGAAAGAGGCCTGGACACGGCTTGCTACTGGTAGGGCCTCCTGGGACTGGGAAGACGGCGATCGCCGTTGGCATGGCTAGGGATTTGGGGCAGGATGTACCCTTTGTGGCTATTTCAGGGTCGGAAATTTATGGGTTAACAATTCGAAAAACCGAATTTCTTAGGCAAGTAATTAGAAGGGCTATTGGCGTGAGGATTAAAGATACGAAGGAGGTGTATGAAGGCGAGGTTATGGAATTAGAAGTTGACAGGGAGCCTTATCCATACAACCCTTACATTCAAGTGGCTACAGGTGCCTTGGTAACTTTAGCGACCAAGGACGAGACAAAAACACTTGAAGTTGGCGAGAGGATAGCAAACAAAATTCTTGAACTGCCAGTTAGGGTTGGAGACGTCATCGAGATAGATGCTGAAACGGGCTGGATAACAAAGCTTGGAAGGGCAAGCGGGAGAAGCCTCGCCTCAAAAGGTAAGGGTGAATACAAAGTTGCAAGGGTTGTTGAGAGGCCAAGCGGCCCTGTGAAAAAAGTTAAAACTATAACTCATACCATCACGTTACACGACATAGATGTTGCAAATATAAGGTTCCACAGGGAACTAATGTTTAGGGAAGAAGAAATATCCGATGAGGTTAGGCAGAAAGTTGATGAGCATGTAAATGAACTCATAAAGAATCACAAGGCGGAGCTTGTTCCAGGTGTCTTATTCATAGATGAAGCACACATGCTTGACGTTGAGTCCTTTGCGTTCTTAAGCCGTGCCCTAGAGGAGGAATTCGCGCCCGTCCTAGTACTAGCCACAAATAGGGCTATAACCACTGTCAAAGGGACAGACATCAAGGCGCCTCATGGGATTCCAGTTGACATGCTTGATCGACTGCTAATTGCAAGGACAAAATTCCCAACGAGGGATGAGATAGTCAGAATTCTCGAGATAAGAGCTGAAGCTGAAGATATAAAGCTGTCCAAAGAAGCCTTGGAAATGCTTGCAGACATTGGTGAGAAATTCTCTTTAAGACACGCATCCCAATTATTGCTTCCAGCCAAAGTTGTAGCCGGCACCATGGGGGACAGCACAATAGAACCGAAACACATAGAACGTGTGAGATCAATTTTCATCGATACAAGAGAGTCTGTTGAATATCTCAAGAATGAGCTTGCAAAAGATGCCTTCCTCTCAGAATTTTTAAGATAGGATAAAATAAAATCCTATATTTCCTTGGAATAAGCAATAAAAGACACTTTTTCCTTGAGGGTTATGTTAAAGTTTACAAGTGTGATGATTAGTTTTTAAAGCTTGGGGTGAAGGTTTGCCTGAGGATTTCACGTATGCGGAAGTTGGTGTGGATAGAAAGCTTAGAGCGGAATCTAAAAAGGCCTTAAGATTTCTAAGGGAGACTTATAAGCTAAGTCGTCACGGCGAGGTTCTCCAACTTCCATATGGAAACATTTTTCCATTTTGTGTAAACTCCTATCTAGATCTTGTTATTGAGGGTGTAGGCACAAAGGTTCTTGTAGCGCAATTGGCTGATAAATACGACACAATAGGAATAGATGGCGTGGCCATGGCTGTAAATGACGTCATACGCTCAGGTGCATATCCGCTAGCTGTTGCAGATAACATTCATGCGCAAGTCTCAAACCCCCGTCTGGTTGAGGAATTGCTTAAGGGCATAGCTAAAGGCGCCGAGGAAGCCGAATGTATAGTGGCTGGCGGAGAGATAGGTGATGTGGCAGAACTTATTAAGGGCTTGGCGGAAGGCATAGGCTTTGATATGGTTGTTGCGGTAATCGGTGAAGTTTCAAAGGATAGAATAATCACTGGAAGGGACATAAGACCAGGCGATTCAATAGTTGGGTTGCAAAGCTCTGGAATTCACAGCAATGGTGTAACTCTAGCAAGGAAAGTTCTTTTTAAGCAATGGGGAGGCAAATACGACACCTATGACATTCCTGAACCATTGGACAGAGAGCTGATCTATGAGGTTTTGGAACCGACCAAGATTTATGTGAAGTCCTTTAAAAGTGCGGTGGAAAGGGTGAGAATTAAAGGGGCTGTGCACATAACTGGTGATGCCTACTTGAAATTTGAGCGTTTAGCTTCATTTTCAACTGGTGTAGGTTTTGAATTCAACAATTTTAAGCCTCAGCCCATTTTCAGCTTAATCCAAAAAACAGCCACGGAGATTGGCAGAAAAATCCCGGACGAGGAAATGTTCAAAACCTTTAATATGGGATGGGGATTCGCAATAATAGTTGAAAAAGCAGATAGAGATGCGGCGATTGATGCTCTGGAACGAGCAGGTGTGCACGCTGAAGAAATAGGCTACGTGACGGATACGACCGGAATCAAAATCCTGTATGATGGTAAAAAAATAATTTTGAGTTAGCCTTCAAAGTCTTGCGGTAAAAGTGTTTAAATCCATTCACGAATTAGACTAGCCTATGAAATGCTGCTTAAAAGTTGAGGTAAGCTTAAAGCGCGGCTACACCGACCCTGAGGGCGAAACCACAGCACGCTTGCTAAGGGAGCTTGGCTACAAAGTTGAAAATGTTAATGTAAGCAAAGTTTACACGGTGATTCTTGAGGCGGGATCGCGGGAAGAAGCTTTAGAGAAGGCTGATGAAATGTGTAGAAGGCTCCTTGCTAATCTAACAAAGGACGACTACACCATTAAATTGGTTGAGGAAAAGCTATGAGTAGAAATCTTTACATGCGCAGGAATACACCTTTTCCCCTTTTCGAAATAAACCTCCAGGAATCCTCAGATCAGCAGCTTCTGGAAATAAGCCAAAAACTCGGCTTAGGTCTGAACCTTCAAGAGATGAAAAAAGTGCAACAGTATTTTAAGGCGAAAAAACGGAACCCTACAGATGTAGAGCTTCAAGCCATAGGCCAAACATGGTCTGAACACTGCTTTCACAAAACCTTTAAAGGCTTAATAAAGTTTGAAGGCAAAGAAATCGACGGTCTCCTTAAAACATACATTATGAAAGCTACTAAGGAGATTAACCCTCGATGGTGTTTCTCGGTTTTCGAAGACAACGCCGGTATAATACGTTTTGACAGGGATTATGGTATAGCCGTTAAGGTTGAGACTCATAACCACCCCTCGGCAATAGAACCCTTTGGTGGAGCAGCCACAGGGGTTGGCGGCGTGATTCGCGATATTTTAGGAGTGTGGGCAGACCCCATCGCCTGTATGGACGTGTTAGGGTTCGGCCCGCTCGACTACCCCTACGAGAAACTTCCGCCAGGTGTGAAGCATCCAAAGTACATTTATATGGGTGTCGTAGCAGGTATTGGAAGCTACGGCAATAACATGGGGATCCCAACGGTTAATGGCGCCGTGTACTTCGATGAAAGCTACGTGGGAAACGTTGTTGTATACTGCGGATGTGTGGGGCTTCTCCCCCTAAAAAAGTTTAGGCGAAATGCTAAGCCGGGCGACATAATCGTATTAGCTGGGGGGAAAACCGGACCAGACGGGATTCACGGCGTAACCTTTGCCTCGGCTGAGCTTACAGAGAAATCTGAGGAAGTATCAAGGCCAGCGGTTCAGATTGCGAACCCAATAGAGGAAGAGAAGTTGAAAAGGGCCATAATAACCATCAGAGACATGGAACTAGCATCGGCGATAACGGATCTAGGCGGGGGTGGCCTATCGTCTGCCGTCGGCGAAACTGCCAAAAGATTCGACTGCGGCGCAATAATTTATCTTGAAAAGGTTCCCCTAAAGTATCCAGAGATGGCTCCATGGGAAATTTACATATCCGAATCACAGGAAAGAATGCTTTTGGCAGTCCCACCGAGAAACCTTAAAAAGGTTTTAGAAATCTTTAACGGTGAGGATGTTGAAGCCGCGGTCATAGGCAGATATACCGACGACAAGGTTTTGCGGATTTTCTTCATGGGCGAAAAAGTGGCAGAAATTGATATCTCCTTCTTATTTGATCCGCCGAAGATTGTTCGAACCGCCCAATATGTGCCTCCACGGTTCGACGAGCCCGCCTTCCCAGAACCCGGAAACCTGAATGAGGCAGTCATGCATCTTTTGTCTTCGCCTAACACCGCTAGCCGAGAGGGCATAATAAGAACTTACGACCACGAGGTGAAGGGCAACACCGTGCTTAAGCCTTTACATGGCGAGTATGGAGGCCCTAATGATGCTGCAGTGCTTAAACCCCTAAAAGATTCTTGGAAAGGCATAGTTTTGTCGTGTGGCATGAATCCGAACTATGGAAAGGTAGATCCCTATTGGATGGCTGCATCTGCCATAGACGAAGCCATAAGAAACAACGTAGCCGTTGGTGGAAGAAGAATAGCTCTCTTAGACAATTTCACTTGGGGTAATCCTGAAAAACCTGAAAGGCTAGGCAGCCTAGTTAGGGCATGCGAAGCCTGCTATCACTTTGCAAAGGCATTTAAAACACCGTTCATATCTGGGAAAGACAGCCTCTACAATGAGTCTCCACTCGGGCCCGTTGCGCCGACACTTCTGATCACCGCTGTTGGGATTCTGCCTGATATCCGCGTCGCGGTTTCTGTAGATGTTAAGGCTCCCAATAACTCCATATATATCGTCGGCAAAACATATCGTGAACTTGGGGGTTCGGAATATTATAGGCTTAAGGGTTTTGTCGGGATGTCTGTGCCGAAGGTTCGGCCAACTCAGGCTAAGCGAACCTTTAAGGCTTTAACGAGGGCTATAGACTTAGGGCTTGTAAACGCCTGCCATGACCTGTCTGAGGGAGGCTTAGGAGTAGCTGCTGCTGAAATGGCTTTTTCAGGAGGGTATGGAATGGAGCTTGACCTGCGAATGGTCCCATCGGAAAGCATAAACCGCAATGACTTCTTAATGTTTTCAGAGTCTAACAGCCGCTTCCTTGTAGAAGTTCCGGAGAAATGCGAAGAAGACTTTCGTGCAGTAATGCAAAGCGCGGCAACGGTATACGCCAAAATCGGAAAGGTAACGAAAACGCCAAAGTTACGCATTTATGGGCTTGACGGCAGGGTTGTTGTCGACGCGTCTATAAAAGAATTGCTGGCTTGCTGGAAAAGTTCCCTTAGGGCGGTGAGTTAACGTGAAGCGTGAAGAAATAAAGGTTTGCATTTTACGAGTAGGCGGAACAAACTGTGATGCTGAAACCCAAATAGCTTTTGAGGCTCTGGGCGTTCAGGCCAAAGTGTTTCACGTGAATGAGGTTGTTAAGCGCCAAAGCCTTTTGGAATATAATGCTCTGGTCCTCCCAGGAGGCTTTTCCTATGGGGATTATGTGCGGGCTGGCGCTATTTGGGCTAGATGGCTCCTCGCCAAGCTCGGAAAAGAGCTTAAAACCTTCGTTGAGGAAGGCCGACCCGTTCTCGGGATATGCAACGGCTTCCAAGTTCTTGTTGAGGCAGGTTTACTTCCAGCTTTTGAGGGCATCTCGCCTTATCCAGAGGCGGCGTTGGCCAAGAATGACCCGCCGGGGTATAATTGCCGATGGGTTTACATCAAAAACGAGAACCGTGGAAGATGCCGTTTCACATGGAAAATACCAAAAGGAAAAGTTTTGCGCATGCCAGTGGCCCATGCGGAGGGTCGATTCCTTTTTCCGAAGGAAAAAGAACGCCGGTTTTTGGAGAAGCTCTATGAAAACGATCAGCTGGTTTTCCGCTACTGTGATAAAAGTGGTGAGTACGCTGATGGAAGGTTTCCAACAAACCCTAACGGTTCATTCCACGATATAGCCGGAATATGCAATCCTGAAGGAACAGTTTTCGGTTTGATGCCTCATCCTGAAAGGGCTTTTTACTGGTGGCAGCAGCCTGACTGGACTCGACAAACGCTTATGCCTCAGTATGGAGATGGAAAACTAATCTTTGAAAGTCTTATTGAATACCTAGAAAAGAAGTTGTAAGTCCTCAAGTCTGGGAAGGCCATCGCGGGCACCAATCTTCATTATGCACCGTGAAGCCACAAAATTGCCGATTCTCCCACATTCGAAAAGGCTTTTACCCATTAACAAGCCAAATAGGAACCCCGCACAGAAGGCGTCTCCGGCACCTGTTGTATCTACAACTGGCACTTTGAATGCTTCTACGTGGTGGCTTTCACTGCCATCTGTAACATAACAACCTCTGCCGCCAAGCTTGACGGCAACAACCTTAACCCCCTTTTTAAGAAGCTTTTCTGCACCAGTCTTGTAATCCTCTTTTCCAGTAAGCCGTGTAAGCTCAAAGGCGTTTGGCATTAAAACATAACTCCTCTCGATTATGGGGCTTAATTCATCAATACCCTTGTTCGCATACAATGCTCCTGGGTCAAGGCTGACCTTCACGTCGCCTGGAAGACTTTCTACAACTTTTTTTTGAGTTTCAAAAGATTTTTTGCCAACAAAGGAAGATAAGTGTAGGAATTCTGTGCTGGAAGCGTATTCCATGTTAACTTCCTCAAGCTCTATCGTATCGTTTATTCCCGGGTCCACGTAAAGCGCCCTGTCACCCTTTTCATCCACAAACCCGAGTACTGTGCCGCTTCTCCCGGTTTTTGCACAGACAACCCCCTCTGTGTTCACGTTTTCCCTTTGAAAATCATTAAGGAGCATTCTGCCTTCTCTGTCATCCGCAACTTTCCCAATGAAGCCTGTTTTGCATCCAAGTCTAGCCAAACCCACTATTGTATTTGCTGCGGAGCCTCCACTTTCCTCTTTGAAGTCTATTACAAAACTCTCCTCCTCAGGGCCAGCTATTTTGTTTACTTTGTAAAGCTTGTCCACGTTCAGAGCACCGAAGCCTATTACGTCAAAACGTTTCATGGAAAAGCTCCCGCAAATAAATCTTGTACTCGCCGAGTTTCCCGCCATAGTTCCCAGCTGAAATCTTCGCCACTCCATCTACGGTTAGGGCAGCCTCTATACCCGCTTTCATGGCCTTCTTCACTGCCTGAAGCGAAACCCCGTTAATCACAATCTCTGGAATGTATTTTACACCTTCCGGAACCTTAGACTCCGCACCCAATCTCTTTTTAAGCGATGGACAATAAGGATGGTTTGTTGTGGGGCCTATCCATGGGAAACGGGTTTCTGGTTTTGAGCCAGCAGAGCAAATATCAAAAGGTGTGACGACACCTTCAACTTCGTGAATGGTCTCTAAAGCTCTTCTCCCGGCCTCTTTAACAGCCTTTTTGGTTTTGCACATTATCCAGAAGTTGGCTCCCATAACGCCCAGCGCGTAGCCTATATGGCGTTCTATAATAAAGTCTGGAACCATTGTTGGTACAACTATGACTTTGCGGCTGTAGCGTTCTTCCTCCCACTCGTAGCCGTCACCACAGTGGCCTACCCTTTCCATCATGTCTATTTTGCCCTCGGCTGTTGGTAAGGCGTCGAAAACCGCTGTAAAGGGCTTGACGAGGATGTCTTGGCGTATACGATAAGAAAGTTCCACTTCAAACTTTTTAATAGTTTCTTCAAGGTTTTTCTTTGGGTTTAATTCTCCCCAAAACTGTATGATTGCACCCTTGCGCTTGTCAGGAGTTTCTTTTTCGCTCAACCACTTTTCTATGCCCCCCTCAATCCGCCCGATAACGACTGATGGTGTGGCTGTGGCATCTTCAGCCGCCCTTCGAATCGTCTTATTATCGTCCGCTGTAACTATTATTCGGCAGAAGATACCTTTGAACGCTTCTGCGTAGGTGTCCTCTATAAGATCTTCTTTAACCATTTATCCCAGCCTTCCTATAGCTTCGCCTCTGACCTTTTTTCTGAAATCTTCACTCTCCTTTGCAAGACTATTCATATTTTCAGTTGTTATTACCTCGACCTTTGGCAGCACGTTTGGATAGAGGCGGAAATAGTTTTCAAGCAGAGCCATATTTACTGGTTTTTTCGCCAATGTTTCGTGGTTCCATTTTTCCACAACTTTTAACGTCTCGCTACTTCCAAGACGAATAAAAAGTTCAGCGATTAAGGCTGTTGTTAGGCTGGTTTCGGATAATACTGCTATTTCAGCGGTTCTGATGGCGTATCTGTTTCCGTTAAATGAAACCGTCAGGCCTCCATGCGCCCTTACAAGGTTGAAGGCTTCAACGTCTGTTATACTGTCGCCAACATACATGACATCTTTCAATTCTATTCCTAGGCTTTGAGCTACATGTTTTACAGCTTCCGCCTTCTCCCGCCCTCCGATGGGGTTAACCTCGCGGAGGATTCTGCCAATTTTCATGGCGCTTATCTCTTTCCAGAAGATCTCATCCAGCCGCTGCACAACTTTTTGGTGCTCTTCAGCCAAGTCCTCTATCGTTTTTGCCCCTGGAGGAATTTCGATTATTGGCATTTTTGCGATTTCGCTGGCTAGCTCCCTAAGCCTCGCCTTTTCGTCAGGGCTTAGCTCATATCTGTCAATGTTGACCTTTGTACAGTAAGTGTTCTCGAAGGGGAATTTTATTGCGCGGCACAGTGCTCTTATGTAATGCTCGTAGCTTGTACTAACAATGAAGGTTGGTGCGATTCTCCTAATATGTTGCAAGGTTTCTCTCGCGTCTGGTATGAGGACTAGAGTTTTCGCTGAAAACCATTGCATTTTTCTGCTCGTAACATTGTAAGCCTTGAGAAAGGGCAGTATAAGCTTAAGGGTGTCACCAGCCTTATACCCTGGCTTTTTTATAATATCAGCTAAGACGTCGTCGTATCGACTCACAACTGTGAAGAGATGATTTCCATTGGGCACGTAATGCGTAGTCAATTCGAGGGCGTTATCGTTTTTTGAAATTGGGCCTTCACAGTCTGAGATAAACGCCTTTTTCATACGCGTTTTCTTAGCGCCTCCATGTGGCGTACGCTTTTTTCAATATGCTCCTTTGATGCTATGTCTGTCCTATGCCAGAGGGCGCCGCCCCTTATGGCTTTTATGCCTTCCAAAGAAATCTCTCTGGCGGTTTCTATATCTGGGCCTATGCCTAAAACCCCGACAGCCCTTGACTTGAGAGCGTAGACTTCGCCGCCTCGAAGCTCCATGGAGGCTGGATAAACTCTAATTTTATCGCCATATTTTTTTGTGAGTTCGTATGCTTTCGTTAAATCCACAGGCTTTCCAACTCCATCTTTGTCCACAAGGTCTGGGAAAGTTTCAGCGTATCCACCATAGCTTGGGGGCACCTTATATATTAGGACTGTTGCTTCTTTCTCTAACTCCACGCGGGTTAGATTTCCCTCAAGGATTTTGAAGCATACATCAACGAAATCGTCCTTCAAGACCGAAAGAATGTTTATTATCTCTGGGTCTCCGGGGCGGCTGTTGTTCTCAAGGATTTTTGGCTCCTTGCCAGTGTGCATGAAAGCCACATAAAATGGTATGCCCCTCAAGGCTTGTTTGTCCGTACACCATTTTTCAAAAATTCTCTTGACAATTTTTAATTCTTTTTCTCTATCAGTTTTATTCATGAAGGGTAGAATGTCTCCTACGTCTTTGTATGAGCCCATACCGCCTGTGTTCGGTCCCTTATCACCGTCAAAGGCTCGTTTGTAATCTCTTGTTTCTGGGAGCGGCACGAGGTGCTTTCCATCGCAAAACGCCTGGAAGCTTGACTCCTCTCCATCAATCTTCTCCTCAACAATAACCGCACCGTGTTTGAGGTTTTCCCAGAAATGTTCAAAAAGCTGCTCTCGGGTTATGAAATGGTCTCCCCAGACCCCTACGCCCTTCCCAGCTGCTGGTTTATCTGGCTTAACTACAGCGTTGTCGTTTAACTCGTCAAGCCACTTATATAGGGCAATCCGTGCTTCTTCCCTTGTTTTGAAGTCTTCTCGGTTAAAAATTTTGAAACGGGGGTTAACTTCAGGAGATGTCTGTTGGAAAAGTAGGCGCTGCTGTACTTTGCTCGCTTCTATAGCATATTCCTTAGTAGGGCAAATCATGGGTATGCCCGTTCGCTTTTCAACTAAATCGCGGATACCCTCTATTATTGGTTTTTCCGGACCCACTATGCCAAAATCTATTTCGTCCTTGTTGTCTTCCGCAAATTTGCAAATTTCCTCAACATTTAAGTCTGATATGACCTTATGTTTGAAAGCTTTTTTCACATTAAAGGGATTAAGTTGTTTATCAGTCACGTAGAGTTTAACGTCGTACCTTGTGCTTCGGGAAAAGGCATCGATCATGGCGGCTTCGCGGGCACCATATGAAACAACAAGTACACCGACTTTTTCCAAAGCGTCTTGCCCCCAACTAGATATTGCAATGTTTCTAATCTGTTTTGCCGCTAATCTCTTCTATAAATTCAGCCATCTCGTAAAGTCTTCCGGTTTCTTCATAACCCTCCAAAAACCTTTTCTTCATTTCGTCTGCTATTTTCTGCGCTAAGGGTGTCGGATAACAACCCGTCACACAACCTAAGCATAACTGGTCTTTGCTGAATCCTGTTGCTCTAACGAAACCTTCGATAGACTGATAGCATACAGCGTCAGCGCCTATTATCTTTGCTATTTCTTCCGGTGTGTGTTTTGAACCAATAAGTTGGCTATAAGTGGCCATATCTATCCCGTAGAAACATGGTCCGATAATTCGTGGGAAAGTTACAAACAAGTAGACTTTTTTGGCACCCATCCTGCGCAGTTTTTCCACCGTAATTCGGGTTGTGTCCCCTCGTACGATGCTGTCATCTACCACTATAACTTTTTTCCCGGCCACTTTCGGGGCTAAAATGTTAATTTTCTTATCTATGGTTGAGTAGCGATCCTTCTCAAGGAGGATGAAGGCACGTTCCGTGACATAACGGTGTCTACGGGTCGCCCTTTCCCACTTTAAGCCACACTCTTCATGTACTCCAAAAGCTGCGTCGTCGCCTGTCTCTGGCATTGAAATAATCAAATCTGCGTCTTTAACTACATCTGCGTTTTCTTTTGCAAGGTTTCTTCCAAATTCTTCGCGAATTTCGTAAACATATTTGTCGTCGAAACGCGAGTCCGGCCTAGCAAAATATGCAAATTCAAAGGCACAAAAGGCCATGCGCCTACGAACAAGCTTTTTCCTCTCAAAGCCATCATGTGAAGCTATTGCAAGCTCGCCTGGTTCGAGCTCAAAATCTCTTTGAAAACCATTTATGTCCAAGCCTACAGTTTCAGATGAAAAAGCGAAAGTCTTCCCACCTTCGGAGTGACCTGCGCATAGGGGCCTGATTCCATAGGGATCCTTAAAAGCGAAAAACTCTCCATTTTTGGTTATCCCAGCAACTGAGAAGGCGCCTTCAATTTCATCCATGCAAACCTTAACAGCGGATGCTAAATCTCTGCATTTCATATACTCTATCAAGAGCTTACCGCATATGATGTTTGCGTCACATTCATAGGCAAAATTAGGCATCTCTTTACATATCTCCTTTTTAAGTTGCAAAGCATTAACAACATTACCGTTGAAGGAGACAGCCAGTTTAAACCCATCCTTAGAAGCTATAACTGGCTGTGTGTCCCTCAAAAGAGATTTTTCATCCGACTTGCCGGAAGTTGTGTATCTAACGTTTCCTAATCCGACATACCCGGGCAAGCGGCCAAACCATTCTTGAAGGGCATTCTTCCTTATTTTAGGCACTAAATCCAAGTTTCTGTGAATGTAAAATTTCTTCCCGTCGTAAGTTAAAAAGCCGTGAGACTGATGACCTCTGTGGTTCTGCGCTCTTAAACCCCAATAAATGTATGGGAAAATGGGCTGCTTTTCAAAACTGATAACCCCGAAAACCCCGCATGCTATTTTTAAATGTTCCCCCATGGGCGCCAATAGAGTAACGGTTGCTTATCAACTTTTATAACATATCCAAATCAAAACCCTTAATAGTCAATGAGGGAAACATGGACTGTGAGGTGTGTTTAAAAGCTTGATATGAGCAACTTTGGTCATAGAAGCAGCCAATAATGGTTATTATGGTGTAAGCCGAAACCTGTCCCTTGGGTATAATGTAACCTCTCGGATATTTTTTCTACCTGTAAGCATCATCGTAAGCCTCTCCAAGCCTATAGCCCAACCAGCATGAGGCGGCATACCATAATCAAAAGCTTGCAGATGATGCTTAAAAGACTCGGGATTTAAACCTTTCTCTTTGAGGCGTCGTATCAACAGTTCTTTCTCAGATATCCTTGTCCCGCCTGAGGCGAGCTCTATCCAATGCCACATGAGGTCAAAACCCTCGCAGATTTCTGGTTTATCCTCTTTCGGTTTTATGTAGAACGCCTTGGAAACCGTCGGCCAATCAATTATGAAATAGAAATATGGGTGGATTTTACCCAACGTTCTAAATGCTTCTGTGGGGATGTCTTCACCCCATGGAATCTCAAAACCAGCTTTGCTCAAATCTCTGAGAACATCATCGTATGTTAAGCGTTTGAATGGGATTTCAGGCACTTCTATGCGATGGTTAAGAGTTTCCAGCTCTTTTTGGCACCTCTCATTAACCTCTCGGCATACGTACTGCACTAGCTGTTCTAGTAACTGCATAACGTCTTCAGCCGTGGCAAATGCTTGTTCAATGTCGATGGACACAAACTCGCTTAAGTGCCTGCGGGTGTGTGACTCTTCAGCCCTGAAGAATGGTCCTATTTCAAAAACTTTTTCAAAGCTCATAACGAGCTGTTCTTTGTAAAGTTGGGGGCTCTGGGCAAGGTAAGCCTTCCTTTCGAAGTACTCCACTGGGAAGAGGGCTGCTCCTCCCTCCGTTGCTGAAGCAATTATACGGGGTGTGTGAACCTCTATGAAACCTCTTTTTAACAAGAACTCCCGAACAGCTTCTACCGCTGTGTGTTGAACTTTGAATATTGCAATGTTTTCTTTGCGGCACAAGTCTAGCGGTCTAGCGTCTAGTCTGACATCAAGCTTCGCAGATACTTTGTCGGCAACGTCTATGGGTAGCTGAGGTGAAGCCGTATTGAAAATCTTAACTTCCTTTGGTATAACTTCGACTCCTCTGGGCGTCATCTGTGTCTTTTTCACAACGCCCCTAACACCTAAACAATATCTCCGCTGTAGCAGGCTAATCTTCGACAACACTTCGCTGTCAACTTTTCCCCGTGGAACGGTAACTTGCACAGTTCCCTCCCTGTCTTGTAATATTACAAAACATATTCCGCCAAGATCTCTAATTTCTTGAACCCATCCAAAAAGTGTAACTTCCTGCCCGTCAAGCTCAGGTTTTACGTCTGCAGAATAGTGGGTTCTACGCCATCTATCCATAGAATCAAGCTTCATTAGCTCACACTCGCTAATCCGCGAACTCGACGCGCAATGTCATGTTTCGGACTTTACGGGCAATTTCCTTCAAAGCTTTAACGTCAAAAGGAAGTTGTTTGCTGCCTTTTCTTCTTAATATAACTCTCGTTTCGGTTGAACCGTCGGGTAACCAGATGGTATTAACGGTTACTATGCTTAACGGGGCAAATAAGTCTTCCAAAAATTTCCTATCGTCAGCCCCGTGTTCCAGAACACGTATAGTTTTCCCAGTTTTCTCGCCGATGGTCTTAATTATTTTCCCTCCATAACCCAGGAGACGAGGGACGTCCCCCTTTCCAACAATTATTGCTAACGTTTCCCCAGCATCCACAGCCTTGTAGAAGTAAACGTTCTGGAGGGAGGGATAAGTTTCCTCCATAGATAAGAGTAAACGGGCAATTTTTAAATCGAGGTCTGTAACCTCTCCAGAATTAACTTTATCCAAACACTTTTGGCAAAGTATTCCGCTTCTTAGGCAGAAGCTGCATAACGCCGTCTTCACCTAGTAACACGCCCTCCACAAATAAAGGAGGGGAGCGGCGGAGCCCTTGTTTTTAGGAACAATCTAGCGCTCCAGTGTTATCTCGATTGTGCTGACGTTTGTGGGCGTGCCACCCTCTTCTTTGGGTGCTACTTGCTCAGTTCCGATGCCCACCTTCTTGATTTTAACGTCTGGTAGGAATCGGCGCCTTACAACCTCAACGACGTCAACGGCTCTGCTTATGGATCTTCCCCTTGCCTTAACGTTAACCTCTTTTGCTCCGCCGTGGAAGAGGGTTATGCAAGCCAGTACATAGTTCATTACTGGCTTTCTCCCGACTAACACTGAGTTGCTTTCAGACATTTTGACCGCCTCACTCCTCGCTCTCATTTTTTATGTGGCTTATTATAACCACTTTATCGATAAATAAATATCTTATGGTTTCCTTTTGTAAACAAATTTCAAGACATTGTCTAAACGCTTAAACAAACTCACTTAATGCATGGGACTGATAATTTTGAAAATAGCTTGAGCAGAAAAGTATATTTACACCACCCTAGCTGTTTTTAGCTACCTAGCTACCAAGAAGAGATGAAGTGAAATGCCCATAACTGATCCCTTTAAGAAAAGCTTGGCTCAACAGCGTAAGCTCTATGTAAAAATATGCCGCGAGTGTGGCGCAAGAAACGCAGCAACGGCGGTCAAATGTAGGAAGTGTCGAAGTAAAAATCTTCGTTGGAAGAAAAGAGAGCTCGTAAAGTAATCCGAGCTCGTCACGCCTTTATCCTACTGTTATTTAAAATTTTCTGCAAAGTTTCAATATTGAAAAATGTGTTTGCACACCCATTTTTCAGTAATGGGACGGCTTGACCACATATATTCATGCGATTTAATATTTCTCCTGCAAGTTTCAATTCTTCACCGCATGCAACTCCGATAACGCCATCGTAACGCTTAAGCTTTAAAATCTTAGAGACGCAAGAACCGCCTGGTAATATGTAGACATCGTAACCCCGCTCTTCAGCAAGGGAAACCGCCTTATTAATCAAGCAATCAGAGGAGCAATGGGCGCAAATGTATGAAGGTAAATCCGGATTAAACACGCTCTTACAACGGCTATCCATATACTTCCTAGAACAATGTGGAAGAAAAAGTGCCCTTTTCCTAGTTTTTCGGAATCTCTCAGTTTCTAAAAGATTTCTAACCTCCAAATCCACTAGATCCTCCAACAGTTTGACAGCGTCAGATAGGTTTAGACCCGTTGCTTCTTGAATCTTAAACTTCCTAATAATGTCCTGCAAGGCGTTGCCGACTTTTCGGTGCATCCCCTTCTCATAGCTAATTCTAGTTATCTCTGTAAAGAAGAATCGTGGGATCTTCGAAAGGTCAAATGTGAATTTATATGGCATGTACTAATGCTAGACAAACAACGTTTTAAAATTAACTCTTCCCGCAGCGTCTATAAAGCTAAAATGTTCGTCTGTGTCTATCAGTGAAGATTATTGAAGGAGGATGTTGTGTAAATCATAGGCTTATGTGGAACATTAATCGCTCAACAAGTTCCTTGTAACGGTTTCGAATGGTAACTTCAGTCACCTGAGCTATTTCAGCTATTTCTCTCTGTGTTTTTCTCTCCCCGGTTAACACTGAGGCAATGTAGCTCGCTGCGGCAGCAATACCTGTAGGTCCCCGACCGGAGGTAAGTTTTAACTCTTTGGCAGCTACAAGAATTTTGTGCGCTATTTCTTCAACTTTACCTTGCATTGTAAGCTGGTTTGAGAATTTTGTTATATATTGGCTCGGTTTGAGAGGTGGAATGGTAAACCCCAACTCTTTTATAAGGAAACGGTAGCTTCTGCCCACCTCTTTTTTACTAACGTTCGATGCCTGAGCTATTTCCTCCAGCGTCCTTGGAAGTCCACACTGTCTGCAGGCCAAATAAATTGCCGCGGAAGTCACTCCCTGTATTGATCTTCCGCGTATAAGTCGTTCTTTCACAGCTTTTCTATAGATCAAAGAAGCTGTTTCCAGAATGTTTTTTGGTAAGCTTAGGTTGTTTGCGATTTTCGTTATTTCTGACAACGCGAAAGCAAGGTTACGCTCTGTAGCGTCTGAAACTCGTATACGGCGCTGCCACTTTCTAAGGCGGTAAACCTGTGCCCTCTGTCCTGGAGATAATCCTTTACCATAGATGTCCCTATCGTGCCAATCAATCATTGTAGACAAGCCTTTGTCGTGAATAGTGTACGTTAGGGGAGCCCCAACCCTTGTTCTTTTTGCTCTCTGCTCATCATCGAAGGCTCTCCACTCAGGTCCCCGGTCAGCTATTTTTGCAGCTATAACATAACCACAGTCCATGCAAACGAGTTCCGCACATTCGTAGTCCCTTATGAGTCTTGCACTGCCGCATTCGGGACAAAGTTGAACTTTAGGTTGCGAGATGGGTAATGCGGAGTGAAGATTTCCAATATCTGCATCATCCATAAATTACTTCACCTACTTTTTCGAGGGGAACCTATATACAATCTTGTTAACTAAACTTTCGGGTTTCGATATTTTTGGTTTAACTGCAGCATATGGCGCGGAGACCGGCCCAAAAACATCAAAAACCTCTCCAACAGGCCTTAGCCTTTCGTCCACAATGTTTTCCCCAATTCTTGGAATGTTTTCGACCTTAACTATAAGGTTTCGGCGTGCACTTACGTGAAGCACTAAACCTAGTCTAATCAACCTTTCAAAGTCCCCTCGAAAACAAAGAGTTCTCACCGTAACATATTATTTAAACCTTTCTACGTCCCTTTGTGTAGGGAAGTTTTTAGCGGTTCCAGCAGAAACATTCATAAATATGTGTTGTTGATAAAGACTGTGCGTTTAAGGGTGAGGCTTATGCCCAAACCGTTTTACGTGAAATTTGAAGTTCCGAAGGAAGTTGCAGATGCAGCCTGTGAAGCCCTGCAAATAGCTGCGAGAACAGGCGTCGTCAGGAAGGGAACAAATGAGACGACGAAAGCTGTTGAAAGAGCCCAAGCGAAGCTTGTGGTTATAGCTGAGGATGTTGACCCACCAGAGGTCGTGGCTCACCTGCCGCTTTTATGCGAAGAGCGGAAAATCCCCTACGTGTTTGTTCCAAGCAAAGAGAAAATAGGCAGTGCTGTGGGTATAGACGTGTCCGCTGCTTCAGCTTGTATCGTAAATGAGGGAGAGGCTTCTGAGCTGGTTAAGGAAATAATTAAAAAGGTCGAACAACTCAAAAAAGGAGCTAAATGATGAGCAAGGCAAAAGAGACAACTGAGGCAGAAGAGGAATTAACCCCAGCTGAGGTTATACAGATCATTGGACGTACTGGCGTAACTGGGGAAATAACCCAAGTAAGAGTCAGAATTTTAGAGGGAAGAGATAAAGGACGCATAATAACGCGGAATGTAAAAGGGCCTGTGCGTTTGCAGGATATATTGATGCTTAGAGAAACTGAAAGAGAAGCCAAGAAAATCACAAGGTGAAATCCAAAATAGCCTAGGAGGGTTAATTCTTGCCAAAACCCAGGAAATGCTCATTTTGCGGCAACGAATTTCCACAAGGAAAAGGCTTAATGTATGTTAAAAATGATGGAACAATTTTTTGGTTCTGCTCAAGCAAATGTAGAAAAAACTCTTTAAAGCTTAAGAGAGACGCGCGTAAGCTTAAATGGACAACCTACTACGGTAAGGAAGAGAAAGGGAAAGCGTGATACTCTTTCATTTTTAAGGATGTCCTAGAATTCTGGAGTTGCTTGCTTGTAAGTGTTAGGATAAGTTAAAAAGCCATATCTGGCCACACATATTTTTGAGGCGTGTTAAATGAGACTAAGCTCAAGTAAAAAGCTTATCATAGCGGTGCTTGTAATACTTCTGGCGGGTTTTGGCATTGGCTGCCTATACTCATCTTTTACCCTCAAAAAAGAGCTCCCAAAGGCTAAAGATATCATAGGCATCATTAGGATCAGCGGTTACATTGAAAGTCCAGAAATCGCCTATGAGTATGTTAGCGTCATTCACCAAGCCATGGCCAATGAAAGCATAAAGGCGATTGTGTTGTCGGTGGATTCTAGAGGTGGCTACGCAGACTACGTTGAACAAATATATCTTGACCTTTTAAAGTTGAAGGAGAAAAAGGTCCTGGTGGCTTCCTTGGTGACAGCTCTTTCAGGAGGATATTACATAGCCGTGGCGGCTGACTACATATACGCCCACCCAACATCCTTCGTCGGAAACATTGGAGTAATCGGAACAGGACCATCTATACTTGTGCCCTCAGAATATGTGTTAGAAACAGGGCCCTATAAGGCAACAGGCTTCTCGGCGCTTCTTTTTCCGTATAACCTGAGCCGTGCCCTTGAAAATTTTGTTTCAGCGGTAGAAGCAGGCAGGGGGGATAGGTTGAAGCTAACCTCAAGGGACTTGAAGACGGGGCTGATCTACATGGGCGTTGAGGCGCTTAATGTAGGTTTGGTTGACGAAATTGGCGCCCTTCAAAAGGCAATAGACTATGCGGCAGAGAAGGCTGAGTTGAAGGAGTATGAGGTGGTTGAGTTGAGGCTGCAGGAGTACAACAATGGGCTCTTACAAACTTACCATAATAACACTTCTGAGTCCATGACCTTAGAGTCTCTGAACAAACTTCACACTCCACCAGCCATACACTACATCTACCTACCACCTCTTGCTGTTACCCAGAGTTCTACCAACATGATGGTTTCAAATGCTTCGATAGCTACAGGTGGGGATGTGTTGATAGACGTCTCCCATGGCAACATGATTTCATGGTGGGACTTAAACGTGTTAATTGCAGAATTGGCAAAGAAAAACGTAACTGTGGGTTTCACCTCATCATGGAGTGATATGGAATCTAAAATGGTTAGGGCATCTTGCCTCATAATAGCGTCTCCTACTGAAGCCTACTCTATGGAAGAATGCGAAAAAATCGAGAGGTTCATTGACAGAGGAGGACTACTTTTGCTTTTCTTTGACCCTGCTTGGGAGCATGTCGGCGGGCAAGGGTTAAGTCAGGGCATAATAGGCCCAATCAATTCGTTATCCCATATGTTTGGTCTTACCTTTGCACAGGGTTACCTTTACAATGAATACGAAAACTTCGGCATGTACAGGAATATATACGTGAAAAACTTTGCGAGTAGTCCATTAACACACAATCTGAGCACGCTTGTATTCTTCACAGCCACCCACATATATTCCATGAATAAGGAGCTGGCTTGGTCATCAGGGTATACTTATTCATCTGTGGGGGAGAAGGCGGGTAACTACACTCTCATAGCTCTGGCAAGAAGGGGAAACGGCACGGTGGTCGCATTTGGGGACTTAACGTTTCTAAGCGAGCCATGGTGTCATGTTGAGGATAATTATCAACTTTTGCTAAACTTAGTTTCGTTTGTAGTAGAGGCGAAGGGCAAGGTTCTGCCATCGGTCAGCGAGGTCGAAGGGGAGGTTACAAAGCCTTATCTACCTGTGGGAACAAGGAAAATCTACAACCTTTGGATTGACGGAGAGAAGAGCACTATAAACTGGCATAAAGTAAGTGAGGAAGAGGTCTTAATCGAGAGGCTAAACATGACCTATCATTACTACTATGACGTGGAGGGGTCGCTAATTGGCTTGCGTGCCGACAACATCAGCATTGCTTATGAAATCCCAATACCTGAAGCACCTTATCCACTTACAAGGGGGGAAAGGTGGGGGCATGAAACCAGGTATAACCTAAAACTTGGGGGCGAGGAGTTTCAAGGGTATTTTTCAATGGAAGAAGAAGTTGTCGGATTTGAGGAGGTTGCTTCGGAGGAGGGTGTAAAATATTTCTGTGCAAAGGTCAAATACAAAATAGTTGATAGAGTTACAATGAACGAAACAACTGTAACATTTATTTCCACAGGCTATTATTGGGTCTCATCCCAGGTTGGCGATGTCATGGATGTGGCCACAGCAACGACCTACGTAGACAGTATACTCTACAAAATTGAAAATAGGAAAACGATTCTAAGGATAGTTTACGTCGGTGGGTGAGGCTTCCTAAAAATTGCGAAAGGCCTTCATCTTTTCCCATAGAGGCTTGTTATGGATGCATCCAATGTCAGGCGCCTTGACGTTTCCATCGAAATAGCTGTAGGCTCTTGCTCTACATCCTCCGCAAATGTACTTGTCAGGACACGTTCCACATCCCACTTCTGTACCGTTTATGATGTAGTTTTCAAGGTTCTCCCTCACCCGAAGCTGCCACAATAGCGGATTTTCATTCCAAATCTCTTCAAAATTGTCTTTTAAAATGTTACCTATCACTGTGTTTTTATCTGTTGGGAGAAACACGCATGGTTTTATGTCACCGTTAGGCTCGATTGCACAGTATAGTCGACCCGCCCCGCACCCGCCCAAAAAGTTCGCCACGTTTTCAACGCCTTTTTTCGCCGCGTAGTGAGCTTCAACCATGAATTTTTGCCCTTTTTGCTGAGAAAGCTCTTTTGTAACGCTTGCATATTGTGGGCATGTGCTAAAAAACCTGTCCACTTTAATATTCGTCTTTCCAACCTTTAGCTCTTCTTCCTTGGCCTGCAAGTAAAGGCTAATTATTTCGCTTCCTATGGTTTTTAAAATGTAAAGTCTTTCGTCGGGTGTTAAGTCAAGCTCCACATGCTCTTTCGCCCTTCCTGTTGGAACATAGTTGAAGTGCATGAACCTGACACCTAAATCCTTAGCTAGCTGGAGGACTTTCTCTGTTTCTGCAATATTATTCCTATGCAGCACCGTTGCGATACAAACATCTATGCCCTCCTCAATACAGTTTTTAACCCCTTGAATTGCCCTTTCGAAGGCACCGGATATCCCTCTGAACTCGTCATGGGTTTGAGGTGTCGCCCCATCAATGCTTATCTCAACATAGTCTACTCCTATCTCCTTAACCCTCTTGGCGTTGTCTTTCGTCAGCAATGTTCCGTTGGAGGCGATGCTTATGTAAGGGATATGCTTCTTGGCGTATGCGGCTAATTCAAAGAAATCTTTTCTTGCAAGAGGCTCGCCTCCGCTAAATGAAAGGGCCGGAAGTCCAACTCCAGCAGTCTTAGAAAGAATGTCAATAACTTGTTTAGCTTCATCCGTAGTTAGCTCTGGACGCGCCACACTGCCAGCATTCTCATAACAATGTTTACATTTCAGGTTACACTTATAAGTAAAATTCCATACGACTTCGAAAGGGCCAGCGGGTACGAAGGGTATACGTATGCCGTATTTTTTAATACCCTTCATCATTAAGCCGAATCCTTTAAACCAAGCCCCACCGTACTTATCATGAATGAACTGTTTCCTCATGAAAGCCTTATCTACCTTTAAAAGATGACTACCAACTTCGTAGAAAAGCCTGGCAACACCGCGGCTCACGTGTCGACAATACGGGCATAGGGACAAGGGTTCACCTAGGAAATCTTTCAAAGAGTTCAGTAAGAGACTACCGTCTTCTCGACATTCCTTATCAAAAAAACTAATTAAATGCCTAAGAATAGGGTTTACGGCGGCCGAGAAAAACGCATTTATCACAGCGTCTTTATGCATGTTGGCTGCATCCCCTCGGAAAGAGTAAGCGTCTCATGTTAATAATTTTTAGGCTTTTGAGCTTGTGATATATAGTTTTTTGATATATCACTACAGAATATGGGCTTCCCTATGAAACTTCCTGTCCTTCTTCAAGGAATTGAAAAGATATGCCAAAACCAAAAGGCTGCAAAATGCAACGAGAGAATTGATTTTCAAAAACTTGATAGCCTACTTATTAATGGGCGAAAAAAGATTTAAGCGAGTTTTTTGTCAGCATACATGTAGCGGGGTGGGGTAGCCAGGATTAACCCGCTGGGCTCATAACCCAGAGATCGGTCGTTCAAAAGGGGGCTGCTTTAAGCTCCTTGAAAGTCGACCCCCCGCTACCAATCCCCATCCCGCAGGACATAACTTTTCTTTGAGCCTGCTGGGCAATTATAGAAAGGTTTATTATTCGAAGGGTTATATTCGGTTTTGGTTTGGCGTTATGGACAAACCGTATTACCGCCAGATTTTCAATCCAGACCTTAAGAATCCTATTTTTATTCAAGGGCTTCCAGGTCTAGGAAACGTTGGAAAGATCGCCGCAAATCTCATGATAAAGTTTTGTGGAGCTGAGCCATTTGCGGAGTTATATGCGCCCTATTTTCCTGATTATGTTTCCGTTGATTCTGATGGAATCTGTCGCTTGCCGAAGTACGAGTTTTACGCCGCGCCTATGTCAAAAAATAGCTATATAATAATGACTGGTAACCATCAACCGTCATATGAGGACGTTGTTGCCCACTACACGATATGCAATGAAATACTGGATTTTGTCGTAAAATACGGCTGCAGCTTCATCATAACTATCGGAGGCTTGCCTTTGCCGGGAGAAAAGGCTCAGGTTTATGTTGCCGCAACATCTCAAAAGCTTGCTGTTGAATTTATGGAAAGGGGTGCAATATTGTACAGTAAGGGAAAAATTGTTGGACCTGCCGGGCTGATGATTGGGCTAGCTAAAGAACGGGGCTTAGATGGCGTTTGCTTGCTTGGGGCAACTACAGGCTTTGGGACGGATCATGGGGCGGGATTTTCGATTTTCAAGTTCTTGATGAAAGTTTTCGGAAACGAGGTGAAGGAAGGGTTATAAGCAAAATGTCAAAATGTTGAATATATTAAACATGAACATGGAGGGCTTATAAGAATTGAGTTTAAACTCAAAGTTTTGGAAGGTTTCTCTCGTAATTGTTATGGCGTTACTTATATTTGCTGGTCCCACATATATCACGCTCACACTGTATCACGTTTTCAAATTAAATTATCCTGCCGCAGTGATTTCGGGTTTTCTTCTTTTTATTGCTGGTTTAGCGCTAATGTTTTTCTTGATTAAACAGAAGGTTGTCTCCTAATGTTCCTCAGATACCCCGGGGAGCATCATCATTTCAGCATTTAGGCTCATCATCGGCCATAAATGTATTCCTTAAGCTTTTAAAAAAGTGTTTGGTTATACTTTCTACGGAGCAAAACATATAAAACATTACGAAAACGTAATTACTTATGCAAAGTGTTAAAGAGGTGGAGATTCCTCGCAAAGGTAGGTCTTCTAAAAGGACAACAATAGTGCTTGAAAAGGAAGAGCGAGAATTCATTGATTCTTTGATTCGCGATGGAAAAGAGGCAGGCATTAAGCCTCTCATCTCAAAAATGCTTGATATTTACAGGAGCATGATGATTTATGATTGGCGTTATCCAGGCGAGTACTATTGCGGGATAAGCCGTATAGCCTTCATGAACATTGAGTTGGCTAACATTTTAATCCAGAGCATACCTGAGGGGAGGCGGCGAGAAGTTGGAAGGCGTATGGGCGAGGCAGCCAAGGTGTCAATGGAGGCAACTCTCGGTATTGAAATAACTAACCGTGATAAATGGGAGGATGTTTTCAAGCGTTTACGGGTACAAGGCTTCGGAGATTTCTACGTCAAAGACAAGTACCTACTAATAAAAATGCCGTTCATTAGTGAGCCCGAAGTGTGGGCTGGCTTTCTTGAGGGTTTACTAAGCGTAAAACTAGATATTAAAACGACAACTCCTCCGTTCGTTTTTGAAATTAAACAGGCGGCAAACAGTAAAAGCGGCGCAACTTCTAAATGAAATCTCCCCCTGAAGTGAGAAAAGAACTCAAGTAGATCAGTGCAGCAGTAAATAGTAGAGTTAGGTGAGCAGAGGTTTTAAAGTCTATAATGCCATATAAAACTATAAAAGGTGCCACAATTCTATCTCTTATTTAAGAATTTTGCAAAGCCTAGCGAGGGAGTTAAGTTGAGGGAGGCTATGCTTTACGAAAAATTGGGAGAAGGAAAGGTGAAATGCAACCTGTGCGGCAGGAGGTGTACAATAAACAATGGTGGGACAGGCTTTTGCCTCGTTAGGAAAAACGAGGGAGGGATCCTCTATTCGCTTGTGTACGGAAAAGCCATCTCTGCATGTGTGGATCCTATAGAAAAGAAGCCCCTTTCCCATTTTAACCCCGGGGCTTCCGTTATGTCTATAGCCACCGTAGGCTGCAACTTTCGTTGCCAATTTTGTGATAATTGGATGATTAGCCAGGAAAAGAAGATCGCTGGCAAGGACTTTCCTCCAGAAGAAGTTGTTAAGGTGGCGAAGGATTATGGGTGCCAAGGGATAAGTTATACGTACACGGAGCCTACAATATTTTTTGAATACGCTTATGAAACAGCAAAGCTTGCCCATCAGGTAGGCTTCTTTAATACTTTTGTGACGAATGGGTATATGACACCGGAAGCCGTCAAAACCATTGCGCCATACCTTGACGCTGCAACTGTGGACTTTAAAGGTGGAGGGGACCCGAATTTTTATAAGTCCTATTCGGCAGTTCCTTCAGTTGAGCCCATATTTGAGGCTTTAAAAGAGATGAAGCGAAATGGCATCCATATTGAAATCACAAACCTTGTTATCCCAAAAATAGGCGACTCTATCGAAAGGGTGAGAGAGCTTGCCACATGGATACGTGAAGTACTTGGCGAGGGTACACCCTTTCATTTGCTGCGCTTTCACCCAGACTACCAGTTGACAACAATTCCCTCAACACCTATCGAAACATTGGAGAAAGCATATGCAGCCGCAAAAAGCGCTGGCTTAAACTACGTTTACATTGGAAACGTTCCAGGACACCCTGCAGAAAACACATATTGTCCAAGCTGCAACGAGCTTTTAATCAAGCGTTATAGCTTCGAAATCACAAGGTGGAAGTTGACGAAGGACATGCGTTGCCCAGTGTGCGGACAGGGAATCCCAATTAAGGGTACACTTCACTCAAGGGGAGCTTCATACCCGTACGCTTTATTTTAAACGTATCCCCCGCTTACCCATTTCTATATCCACCTAAAACTTGAACTTGAGGTTATGCGACTGGTTAGTAGCGCTAATTAAATGAAAAATGAGTTTGTGGAACCAGAGGATTGTTGTCTATTTGCTGAAATCCTAACTGTATTCAAGCACACGTTTTTATTTTAAAGCTTCACTTCATAGAGTGAAGAGCCATGTGGCGTTATCTGCGTCCAGACGCTGTAGCCGTTTTAGACGATGAAATGGCTTTGAAAAGCTTAGCCAGATACTTCGCCGTAATGCAAGATCAGAAATCGGCAAAGTTCTTAATAGCTAAAAAACTCGCAGCAGACTTTAGCGAGCATTCTTCAACAGAAAAGCTTTGGAGGGAACACGCAGAGCTTACAAATGCCTTTATAGAGCTGGAGGCGAAGCTCGACGCCAAACAAAAAAGTTTGCGGGACATACCGACTCCCAAAAAGTCTTATTTAGACCTAAAAATCGAGATTGCAAAGCGTATTTTAAGCAAATGCCATTTCTGTGCTCGAAGATGTGGTGTAGCCAGGCTTAGGGGCGAACTGGGTTTTTGTAGATGTGGAAAAGAAGTAAAGGTTTCAAGCATATTCGAGCACATGGGCGAAGAGCCAGAGCTCGTGCCGTCTGGCACAATTTTCACAATGGGGTGCACCGTGCGTTGCAAACATTGCCAAAACTGGACTATATCCCAATGGATAGAGGAAGGTCAAACTTACACTCCTGAAAAACTTGCAAGGGAAGTCGAAAATCTACGCAGGAGCGGTTGCAGGAACGTAAACCTTGTCGGCGGAGAACCCACCCCATGGCTGGAACAGTGGCTTGAAACATTCACCCATGTAAACCTAAACGTTCCAGTAGTTTGGAACACAAACAGCTACTATAGTCCAGAAACCGCCCAACTTTTAGCCGGGTTCGTTGACGTCTACTTGCTAGACTTCAAGTATGGGCCTGGTGAATGCGCAGATAAAATCTCTGAAGCCCCGAAATATTGGGATATCTGCACTAACAATCATCTAGTTGCTAAAAAGTATGGGGAGCTTATAATACGAGTTTTGGTTTTGCCGAATCACCTTGAATGTTGCACAAGACCTATACTTAATTGGATAGCTGAGAACTTGGGCGTTGAAACAAGGGTTAATATTATGTTTCAGTATCGGCCAGAGTGGCGGGCATATGAAATTCCTGAGCTTAGGCGAAGGCTAACTAGGGATGAAATGGAAAGAGCCATTAAACTGGCTAAAGAAGCTGGATTAAGAAATTTCATAACATAAAGCACGTCCTTAACGAAAGCTATTTCTTAAAGCCTGCTAAAATGTAAACAGAAAGGTGTTAGAATGCCATATTGTCCAGAGTGCGGCGGAGAAATGCTTTACATAATAGCAACTAAACATTACGTTTGTCAAAGCTGCGGCTTATCTGTAACTTTCCAGGAACTTATGGAGCTAAGAGAGAAACTAAGGCTACCGTTTGAAACAGAGGAAGAAGAAAAAGAGAAACGCAGAAAAGAATACCTAAAGTGGTGGCTTAGCAAGAAAAAGTAAAAGTGAAAAATCCGATTCTAGCACTATTTTATAGTGAATACTTTTGTTGGGTTTGGGTATGAGTGTGCAGATGGAAATTGTATGTGTCGGCAACGAGCTTTTAATAGGTAAGACATTAAACACGAACGCGCAGTGGCTTGCTAGGCGCGCAACCTCTTTAGGTGTGATTGTGAAAAGAATAATCGTTGTTGGCGATGATGTGGAAGAGATTGCATCAACCATACGCGAGGCTCTGCAAAGAAAACCCCGCTTCATAATCACGACAGGAGGTCTCGGCCCAACCTTTGACGACAAAACTTTAGAGGGAATAGCTAAAGCCCTAAACCGCAAGCTGGTCCTAAACGAAAAAGCCTTAAAAATGGTTGAGGAAAAATACGAGGTTTATGCTAAGGAAGGAAAATTTGATAAGCTTGAAATGACGCCCCCTAGAGTCAAGATGGCCACATTGCCAGAAGAGGCTGAACCTCTCCCAAACCCTATTGGCACAGCGCCTGGGGTTCTGCTGAAAGTTGATGGCACCTACCTAATAGCGCTTCCAGGCGTCCCGTCAGAAATGGAGACTATTTTTGAGGAATCCGTGGCGACGTTGCTTCGAAAAGAAGCTGGAGATGTCATGTTTTTTGAAGCAAGCATATACATCGAGGGTGTTATGGAGTCAACTTTGGCTCCAATGATCGACGAGGTAATGCGCAGCAATCCCTATGTTTACATAAAATCCCACCCCAAAGCAGAAGAGAAAAAACCTCACATAGAAATCCACTTGTCCACGACAGCGAGGGATTCTGAAACTGCAAAAAATCGCTTGGGAAAAGCGATAATCCAACTTTCAGAACTAATAAAGGCGGAGGGTGGAAGAGTCAAAGTTTAGGGGACGCAAACGAAGAAACCTTTATCCACGTGAAACATATTAAAGTTTTCCGGTTGCGATGAGGGGCAGGCTAGACACTGACAAAGGATGATTGCAAATCCGGGTGCCTGAAGCAACCGTTAAAATTCTATTTACACTCTAATTCAACTTCACAACAACCATAAACAAATCTCAATTGAAGACTTTGCCAAATTTGGCACTCTAAAAGCTTAAAGCAAGCCGATAAACAGATGGAGAAAGCTTCGCCAATGAAATTTTGATGATCGTACAACAAATTACACTGCAAGGCAAGGATGTGTTGGGCGACTGTGACGACAGATTTCAATGGAGCGCTTTACATGTATTCTAAACATCCGAAGCGGAGCCATATCATATACTGCAAGCTGATACAGCGACGGCCGCTATATAGGAGATCCATAACAATGATAGGCTTCCAAACTCTTTCACAACTTCCCTTTTTGGTCATTCTAGCCCGTCATGTATGGGGTTAATAGCGCACATAAATGGCATGGCAAAGCTGGTTACAGCTGTGCAAAAAGAGACACAGGTTCCAGTAATTCAGCCCTTATAAATGGAAAAGGCTTTACCATTAAGTTCAGTTTTTATTTTATAAACTCCCCCAACAATAGTGGTGTAAATGTTTATCGTATTCATAATTGGAACAGCGGGCTCAGGCAAATCTTTGCTTACAGCAGCCTACAGCGAGTGGTTACGATTGTCCAAGCAGGACGTCGCCATTGTAAACTTGGATCCAGGCGCATTAACGCTTCCATATACACCGGACGTCGACGCACGCGACTATGTGAATGTTGAAGAACTTATGGATAAGTATGGCCTTGGACCTAACGGTGCTCTAATAATGGCTGCTGATTTGCTTGCGGAGGAAATAGAGGAAATTTCAAAAGAGGTTGAAGAGTTAAGATCGGACATTGTTATAGTCGACACTCCAGGACAGATGGAGCTGTTTGCCTTTAGAGCCAGCGGCCCGTTCATCACAAGCGAGCTCACAAAGGAACCAAAAGCCATTGTATATCTTTTCGACGCTGTCTTCTCGCTAAATCCATTAAACTATGTATCAAACCTTTTTCTTTCATCAGCCGTCTACACTCGCTTCTTTCTCCCCCAGATCCATGTGCTTTCAAAATGCGACTTGCTTCCAGAAAATGAGGTCAACAAGATTGTTGACTGGTCTGCTAACCCAAAAGTCTTGGAAAGTGCCATTGAACAAAAACTTGAGGGGACAAAACGACTTTTAGGCAGGAATATGATGAAGGCAATTTACCAACTCGGCTTACGTTTCCTGTTAATACCCGTTTCAGCGAAAACAAATGATGGAATGGTGAACTTCAATATGGCCTTAGAGCGTAT
The DNA here is from genome assembly GCA_038865865.1 of Bathyarchaeia archaeon. GTDB lineage: Archaea > Thermoproteota > Bathyarchaeia > Bathyarchaeales > Bathycorpusculaceae > JANXEP01. The sequence continues at coordinate 101,340 of JAWBZV010000001.1, forward strand.
ACTTACGAGAGGAGACAAATTCACGTACTAGCCGAGCATTTTAGCAGTTGCCGAGAAGAGTCCATGCTGCAGCCATGGCCCCGTAACGAGCTAAATCCAAACTTTCAGCGCCTCCAATTATTATTGCATCATTTTCTTCAGGCTTTAGAAGCTTAATCAACTGTTCAGTGAGGCTCGGGAAGTCTTTTGAAGCATCGTCACTTGCAGAAGGAATAACTAAACGCCCGTTCTTAAAGACCATTGCCGCGGCTCCCTCTGCTCCCATTTTCACTGCAGCGTCACGTTGCTCCATGCCGGATTTAATTTTGTGTCCACAATTCTTGACTAACAACGCAAAATTGTAGTTTGCAGGAATCAGTTTATCTTTTACAATTACAACCTCTCCACCAAAGATTCTCCGGTACTCCTCATAAAGTTTCAATCCTTTATCTGTAAGGAAGCAACCTGCCTTAGACGTTGAAAGCAACCCCTTACTCTTTAGCCTATTAATTATTGTACGCACAGCCCCCTCGCCAATTTTCAACTCTTGAGCAAGTTTACTGCGACCTATAGGTTTCTCAGCCACAAGTTCCAACGTGCGCATTAAATGAAGCACCGAAAATGTTGGAGCTGGTCCAGGAGCTCTTTCCCCAGCAACTTTCTCAAAAAATTTTTTGATACTGAATGACATAGGTTTTCACAATATAATTACTCATTAACTATTTAAAATTGCGTGGGCTTTTAAAATAAACGCAGAAGATTGTGTATTTGCCTGCATATCCTAGCAAATTGATATTTTACCCTGCACTAACTCCATGCAGAATTTGTCTATGTTCTCAAGTTCGTAATCTATTATTGAAGCTATTTTTTGCCTAACTTTCTCAATAGAATTGTTACCTTTCATGATAACTTGTGCTGCGGCTATAGCTGGTTGATCTATTGGTTGTCCGATCTTGCTTAGAAGCCATATGTATACCTCCTCGATTTCAGGGACCTCCTTATAAACGTGTTCAGCAACCCTAAATGTTAAGGTGTTATAAATTTTTCCAACGTGACTTACTGGGTTTTTGCCCGCTGCAGCTTCTGAGCAGAATGGCCTATTTAACGATATTAGTCCGTTTACACGATTTCCTCTACCTACTTGCCCTGAGTCACCGCTGTCCGCACTTGTGCCTAGAACTGTTAAGTATAAACCATCTAATCCTCTTCCACGCGCATCCAAGGTGTTCAATTCAACGTTTATCTCGTCGAAATCTGCGTTTGCACGCGCAAACTTGTCTATTTCCTTAAGTATTCTTGCTTTTTTATCAAAATAGTCTTCCTCGCTGCTTATGTAGCGGTCTACAAAAGCCATCGATATTGTCAAGTTTAACTTGTTGTTGTTTCTAAAACCCATAACTTTAATATCCTCTCCAGATTCTGGAAACCTTCGTTTAAAATCCTTCGAATTCAGAAACTGTTCAGTTTTCAACACTATCTTTTCGGTTTTGGTCATTGGCGCATATCCCACAGCCGCGGATGTATCATTGGCTCCCAGTACTCTCCCCTTGCGCTTGAATATGTCTACCAGGCCTGATGAACCCTGTTTTAGTTCTACCTGATATTTCACATGTTTTTCCGGATCCACAAAACGCATGTTCTTCTTAAACCATTCCTTAGCAACGTTAATGGCTATTTCTTCCACGTCGATCTCCTCACCGTCAAGCTTCGTTGTTGCTCTATCCCCAAAAACGAATAACATAGGCTGCTTTACAAAACCACCACCGAACCTATTCTCAGATTGGCCAGCCACTAGGAGACATTTATCCACATTATGGTGTAATATTACACCCGCTTTTTCTAAGTACTCTTGACTGAGCCTTAGAGAAACACTCTCCATTACCGCATCACAAATGAAGTCGGGGTGACCTAGGCCCTTTCTCTCAACAATTTCTATCTTTTGTTTTTCAAGGGGGATCTGTTTCAAATCTTCAACTATTATGTTTCGCAAGGTAAGCCTCCGTATGCAAAGTTTCAACTGTTATGCAAAATAAATATATATTTTGCTATCCACAATCTTTCACTAGAAAGCAGCTAGGCGTTTATGTTAAATAGAGGCTGACATTTAAAGGATTTAGCTTGGGCTGGTTTAACCCAGAGAATTTGGGAACTGGAGGGGTTAAATTAAATAATCACCCATTTTTTAGATATTGGTGTTTAAAGTTGTGTGTGATCTTTAGTGTCCATGCAAGATTTTAGGCGGCATGCCGAACAAGCAGTTATAGCGTTCAGGAGTGTGAAGGCGAAGGATATTCTGATAGTCCACCACGACGACGCTGATGGTCTATGTTCAGGCGCAATAATTAAAAGGGCTTTGGAGCGAGAGGGATTAAAAGCTAAAACTTTTTGCTTGGAGAAGATTTACACGGAAGTAATATCTGACATACATTCAAGAGATGGGTACATCATATTTTATGCCGATATAGGCTCATCCCATGCTGACCTAATATCTGAACTTAATAGCGGAAGGAATCTAATCATCATCTTGGACCATCATGATCCAAAAGCAGTGAAAGACCCGAAGGTTTTAGATTTGAATCTTGAGAACTTTGGATTTAAAGGGGAGACGGACTTTTCCGGAGCTACTTGCTGCTACCTTTTTGCAAAGACCTTAAACGAGGACAATTCGGATCTGGATTATTTAGCCCTCGTCGGGAGCGTTGAAATTCCTGAGGGGTACCAATCCATAAATAAAGTAATTCTTGATGAAGCCGTTAAAAATGGAAGAATCAACAGGAAAGGAAAAACTTACACCATTACAAAGCTAAACATAAACTTGGACTTGCTTTTTTCGAAGCTTCAAATTTTGGGGGCTGTGGGCTATTACGAAGGAGGGCCAGACCTTGGAATCAAGACGTGCCTTGAAGGATTAAGTCAAGAAGTAGAGGAGAAAATTAAAGTTTTAGAGGAGAGGCGTAAAGAAGTTAACCGGAGAGTTTTGGGAATGCTTTACCGCGAAGGGCTCAAAGAAACAGAACACATCCAATGGTTTGACGCTGGGGACATGTATGCTGGGATGGGAACCAAAGTCATAGGGCAATTCTGCTCTTTCCTTTCTTACCAAACACGTTTGATAAAGCCCAACAAGTACATCCTAGGCTTTGTTAACGTCCCTCCAGAAATTCCTAAATGGGGCATGTTGAAAGAAAGCTTTGCTAAGGCTTCTGTTAGAGTACCCAAGCAGATGCAGCGACAAATCAATGAAGGAAAGTTGCCGGGTGCGGTGTCACTTCTGGAAAAAGCATCTGAAGGCTTTGGAATAGCCGACGGTCACCAATACGCTGCAAACGTAATAGTGCCTTCGGGAAGAAAAAGCGAGCTTATATTAAATGCGGAAAAGGTGGTTAAAACATTCTAGCTTAACGATGTTCTTTCTCAAAATCCTGATTTGACAGGATTGCGGTTTTTCATAACTTCTCTAAGGAAAATTGTTGCGTAAGACCCGCGATGGAGCATAAAGCTTACTTTGATCTCCATTTTTGATGGGTTAGTGCTGTCTTTCGTTATTTCATTAAGTTGAAAATTATTCAGTGGAGTTAAAGCTGTTCTCAGTCCACCTTTCATGCTTAGTTCCGGCATCCCTTTAACTCTAAAACTTTCTAAGGAGATTCCTTCTTCATCTAAAACCTTTTTTTCAATCTCTCCTTGAATGCCTTTCGATAGCTGTTGCTTAAAGCCGACGAGGGGTAGAGCTAACCGCTTTTTTCCTGCTTTTATAGCTTCGTTGATTTCGGATAATGTGGCATCACAGGCAGTTTCGTTGATGTTTGTTGCTGGCAAGCCTGAGGGTTCAACCTTTACAACGTAGTCTCCTACTTCAGCCTTGTTAAGTCCAATACCAAGGGCGATCCTTGCGCTTAAGAATTTATTGAAAAGGTATGATTGGTAGGCTTGAGGAAAGAGACTTAACAGCTTTTTAGGGAGCCTTCGGAATGCGCCGATGAAATCTGTGGGGTTTTTAGCTAAGTGCTTAAGCATTATCCTTTCATAATGAAACCTTTTTGGGAACTCTTTCAGTGCTTGTTTGAAGTCGCGTGTCACCCAAAGGTTTTTGCGGGCTTGTCTTAAGTTTGGGTGCTCGTTTGGAGTTGATTTTGCAAGGAAAAGCATAGTCGCCTTCTCAAAGTTTCCCTTTATAATGGCTTTTCCAACGAGGTGAGTTATTGGGCGTATTGTGCCAAACCTTTGATGGCCAAAGAAATTTGGGATGCCGCCAATGCTGTGAAGTTCTTCTATAATTTTTGCTACACGCTTTTCAATGGTTGACTTTGAATGGTTGACGTCCCTAATCACTACTTGGAAATGGTTTCCTAGAAGGTGATAGGGCGAAATTTTTTGGTAAAAATAACCAATCGGATAAATTTCGACTCCTTTTATGGAGACTGTTTGTAGGTCTTCAGCGGAGACTCCCTTTAACGTAACGTGTTGAGCTGTTAGGGCTTTTGTGTCTTTAATGCCTGCTATTTGAATGTGGTCCCAGCTTATACCCAATTGCCGTGCTACAGACTTAAGGGTCAAAATAGTGTCTTTTCCACGTTTTATCAGAACGCAGAGAAGGTAAGGTTCTCGTGAAGGCGGAGGGCCTAATGGGAAATTTTCGCGCCTTTGGATTTCCGCTTTAAAACCGTTTACCAGTATCTCCTCAACAATAAAGTCTTCGAGAAATCGTTTAATGGTGCCGCCTATACCCGGCGTTTTTGTTGTGTAGACTTCGATGCCTACTTCTTTTTCAACTCTGGGAACACGCAAAGAACTATGCCTTCTTATAAAAGCGGAAGCAAGCCAGTTATCTTATCTATTTTTTCAGTGGGCGCCGGGCCTATCCCTAAACACGTTATTGTTCCGGGAGGAATTTCCGTTAGTCCCCTATCAACTATTAATGCGCAGGGCAAAGTTAATTCCTTAGCCTGTTTTTCTAGTTCCAGCAGTCCTTTTTCATCCTTAACTTTGACTACTATCTTAGCTTGTCCTTCTCGCATCCAAGCCTCCCACCAATTCCTGTTATTTTTGCGGGCTTCCTCCGCTGCTGAAACCGCCGCATGGCCCGCTTGTGCAGCTATTTTCCCCTTGCTTAGTTTTAAGTCAGATCTGAAAACTATGACTTGCTTGAATCGGAATTCTGCCATACTTTCCTCTCCCCCTCTCCATTTAAGTGTTAAACTCTCGCAGACAAGTAAGTAAAAAGAAAATAGGCTAAAGCAGCTAGAATTTTGGGGTTTTTTCCCTTTTTAAGAAGTGCTCTGCCTTGAAAATCTATTTCTTCCAGGTTGCCTATGGCTTTTTCTAGCCGAATTCTTTTATAAAAATTCATTATAGCATCCAATTTCTCGTCTGACATTTTATTCAACATTCTCCTTATTCCACGCATAACTTTCATGTCAAAACTCAAAAGTTTCGCGCAGCGCCCTTGATATGTGTGTAAGAACTTAGAGGAAAAGTCACCCCTTTCAATAGCCTCAAAAGCAACTTCAGCCGCAATTTTTGCGCAGCTCAAGCCAAGAATCAGCCCGCCGCCAGTGGTGGGTTTCACCTGGGACGCCGCATCGCCCACAACCAAAAAACCATTTAAATACGCTTTTGAGATAGGGCCGCCTAAGCTTATCGGATGAAATGTTTCTCTGATGATTTTCGCCCCCCTCAGTTTTTTGGAGGCTGCTGGATGTTTTTCCATAAGTTTTCGTAAGAGCTCTCTAGGGTTTCCCTCTCTAGCAGCCAATCCAACTTTAGCCATATCGTAACGCTTCGGTATGATCCAAGCGAAGAAACTTGGCGCATAGGAATTTCCAAGGAAAATTTCAACGAATTCTTGCTCAACGTCCTTAACTTTTTCAACATCCACTTGAAAGCCATTAACAATTTCGCTGTTTTTCGGCGGGGATAATCCCGCCTGTTTAAGCATTCTTGCTGGCAACCCCTCGGCGTCTATAACAACTCTAGCTGGAACTTTGACAACTCTGTCTCCTCGCCGGACATTTACGCCCACAACACTTGCGTTTTTCATGTTTAGGGATTCCACCCGAGAATTTAAATGAAAATGTGCTCCTGATTTTTCAGCAAGCCTTGCAATGTGCTTGTCAAATAACGTGCGGTTAACGGCGCATGTTGCCGGCGAACTAAAATGAATTGATAATTCTAAGCCGCTTGGAGAATATAATTTTGCTCCGTAAAAAATGTTCTCAATAATCTTGTTTGGCAAAGGGTAAAGCCCTAAAAGTTTTAAACCTGCAATGCTAATGTGACCAGCACAGTGCGATGGAACGCCAATTTCACGATGTTCCTCAAAAACGGTTACTTTAACTCCTTTTTTCGCGATATGCATAGCGCTGAATGAGCCGCAAGGCCCTCCTCCGATGACAATTATATCTTGATATGTCTCCATAACTTGCACTTGAAATCCTATGAAACCAGCTATGTTATAAGCTCAACCCTTTTCTTCCCACGAGCTTGGGAGGTTGTTCGTATTTTTCCAGCAATCTCTAGTCTCATCAGCATTTCGTTAAAATCTTTAAATCCTAAGTCTTTGAATTCCTCGCTAACGTATTCAAAGAGCTCATCATCTGTCATAGCACCTTTCTTTCTTAGAACCTCTAACAAAACATAATAGGCAGGATATGTTTTCCATATTTTTATCGGCATATTGCTCTCCTATGCTACCGGTGTGGCTGGTTTTTGTACCTGACGGACTTGTTGCATAAAACTCTTGTACCATTTCTCCATGTCCGGGGTTATTGATGGGCCTATCCTCTTCATAGCCTCTTCGAAATCCTTCATTGCAACCTCCTTTGCGTTTATGTCTCTTCGTAAAGCTTGCATCGCCGCCTCTCTACAGAGGGCCTCTATGTCTGCTCCAGAGTAGCCTTTTGTTATCGAAGCTAACTGCTCCAAGCTTACATCCTTCGCAAGCGGCATGTTTTTCGTATAGATTTTGAAAATTTGTAAGCGGCTTTTTTCATCAGGTTCGGGCACATAAATAAGCCTATCAAACCTTCCCGGACGGAGCACAGCAGGGTCGACTATGTCAGGTCTGTTCGTTGCCGCTATTACTACGATATCCTCCAACGTTACTATCCCGTCCATTTCCGTTAGGAGCTGACTTATCACTCGTTCTGTTACGCCGCTGTCTGCAAAACCTAAACCTCGGCGTGGCACAAGCGAGTCTATTTCGTCGAAGAATATCACTGCTGGAGCTGCCATCCTTGCCTTTCTGAAAACTTCTCTTATAGCTTTCTCAGATTCTCCAACCCATTTAGAGAAAACTTCAGGTCCTTTAATCGTTATGAAGTTGGCCTCGCTTTCAGTTGCTACAGCCCTTGCCAATAAGGTTTTGCCGCATCCTGGCGGTCCGTATAGCAGTATTCCCTTAGGGGGTTTTACACCCATCCTATTAAAGATTTCAGGGTTTTTCATAGGCCATTCAACGGCTTCTTTAAGTTCCTGTTTAACTTCCTCGAGTCCACCTATGTCATCCCAGTGCACTGTCGGCACTTCTACATACACTTCACGCATTGCCGTAGGTGTAACTTCCTTATAGGCGTTAAGGAAGTCCTCCATTTTGACCTCCATTTTTTCTAAGACTTCTGGTGGTATGCGTTCCTCCTCAAGGTTTATTTGTGGAAGATATCTTCTTAATGCTTTCATGGCTGTCTCTCGGCAAAGCGCCGCTAAGTCTGCTCCCGTGTATCCATGAGTCATTTCAGCTAATTTCTTGAGGTCCACGTCTTCAGCTAGCGGCATTCCGCGTGTGTGAATTTGGAGGATTTCATATCTCCCTTGTTTGTCTGGCACGCCTATTTCAATTTCTCTGTCAAATCTTCCGGGTCTGCGAAGTGCCGGGTCTAAGGCGCCTGGCCTGTTTGTTGCACCTATGACTATGACGTTTCCCCTTCCGGATAAGCCATCCATTAAAGCCAGAAGTTGCGCCACAACCCGCCTTTCAACCTCTCCCGTAACCTCCTCGCGTTTCGGCGCGATGGCGTCCAATTCATCTATGAATATTATGCTCGGCGCGTTCTGCTGGGCTTGCTGGAATATTTCCCTAAGCCTAGCCTCTGATTCGCCGTAGAACTTGCTCATTATTTCAGGTCCGTTTATGGAGAAGAAATTGGCCTCAGACTCGTTTGCCACAGCCCTGGCAAGTAAGGTTTTGCCGCATCCTGGTGGTCCATGGAGTAAGACGCCCTTCGGAGGTTCTATGCCTAGCCTCTGGAAAAGTTCCGGATGTCTTAGCGGAAGTTCCACCATCTCTCTTACTCTTTGAATTTCTTCATGCAACCCTCCTATATCTTCATACGTGGTTCGCGGCACACCTTTCCCTTCAGGCGCGGGTTCGCTGAGAATGGTTAGTTTTGTTTCGGCGGTGACTTTTACAATGCCATGGGGGCGAGTTTTTGTTACAACAAACGGTATTGCGTGTCCAAGCATCATAACAAGGGTTGTATCTCCCTCAACAAGGGTTCTCTCCATTAAGCGATTCTTAACAAAGTTTGTGAAGTCTTCATCCACGTTTAGCCTCATATCTACGGGAGCGAGGGTTATGTTTAGGGCTTCTTTAACCTTTGCAGGTCTCACAATAACGTATTCGTTAATGGCTACGCCAGCGTTTTTGCGGGTGAACCCGTCTATTCTTATCATATCACGGTTTTGGTCTTCGCTGTACGCTGGCCAGGCAATTGCTGAGGTTGTTCTCTTTCCAATGATCTCTATCACATCACCAGCGCTTATACCTAGTTTCTGCATTGTTCTTTGATCTATACGGGCTATACCTCTCCCTACATCTCGCTGTCTCGCGTCACCAACGCGAAGCTGAACCTCACTCATTTAAAACCCTTCTTTACTGCATTCTCTTTGCTCTGTTTCGAAACAAATTTCAATCATATATAAAGGTTTAACCCTTTACGTGCTTACTCTCCTGACAGTCAATGGTTGCACTTGGCTTATTTCGCTTATCTGTTCAAATCTCTTTTCCATTTCTTCGAGAACACCTGTCTTGTCTTCAGGAATTTTTATTGCACATATCAAGGCTTTTAAGCCAAAAGCTATAGGCTCCTCACTGTACCCGTATATTGTAGCAGATTCCGGCAAAGCTGCTTCAATTCTCCTTTTTAAATCATCAAAGTTTACGGTTATATCTGTTGGGAATATTTTGTATGATATTATTACACTACCCATATTTTAGTTCGCTCCATACAAATCATGGTCCAACAAAACCGCACTTAGGACACTTGTATGAGCGCCCAAATTTCCTGCATTTCATACACCGTCTGATCATGATTTCTCCGCAGCTTGGACATAGAAACTTTGTGGATTCCGTCCTTGGCGGTATTGGTTTTCCGCAACTTGTACATGTTGCGAGAGTAAGAGTTGAAGTTTTTTCAGCCATCATTGCTATTCCTCGGTGGTGATTGTTTAATTGTAGAGCTTCCTTATATGTTGTGCGTTGCGGGATGTTTTAGTTTGTTAATTATTCTCGTAAGTTTATTATTGAAGTTTTGTGCATACACTAATTGCTGGGATTATTTTGGGAGTAAATCTCCGAGACTTAGTTCCAAAAACTACGATTAAGCTTGAGGATTTATGTGGAAAAGTCATAGCTATCGATGCATATAATGCGCTTTATCAATTTTTGGCTATAATCCGTCAACCGGATGGCACGCCTTTAAAGGATAGTAACGGCCGAATTACAAGCCACTTAAGCGGTCTCCTTTACAGAACAGGCAACCTCATAGAGCTTGGTATTAAACCGATCTACGTTTTTGATGGGACACCTCCCGCTTTAAAGGAGGCTGAAATTAAACGGCGTATGAAAGCCAAAGAAGAAGCATTAATAAAATATGAACAAGCATTAAGAGAAGGCAGAATTGAAGAAGCGCGCATGTACGCGCAGGCTACATCAAGCCTCAAGGATTACATGGCTGAAGATAGCAAACGTTTACTTGATTTGTTAGGCGTTCCATGGGTACAAGCCCCGAGCGAAGGGGAAGCTCAAGCAGCGCACATGGTCAAGCGTGGAGACGCCGATTATTGTGCAAGCCAAGACTATGATAGTCTCCTATTTGGCGCACCAAGGCTTGTTAGAAATGTGACTATTTCTGGACGGAGAAAACTACCCGGTAAAAACGTTTACATTGAAGTTTTTCCCGAAATCGTTGAGCTGGAACGTGTTCTAAGAGAATGTGGAATAACTCACCAGCAGCTAATTGACATAGGAATACTCATTGGAACCGACTATAACCCTGAAGGCGTTAGGGGGCTCGGACCGAAAACCGCGTTAAAGGTGATAAAAGAGTATGGAAACCTGGAAAAAGCCTTGCCCCATATAAAGAACGCAGACTTTCCAGTAGATCCACAAAAGATTAAGGAAATTTTCCTAAATCCAAAAGTGACAGACAATTACAAAATAGAGTGGAAAGAGCCAGATATAGACGGCGTTATAAGCTTTATTTGTAGGGAAAGAGATTTTTCCGAAGAGCGCGTGAGAAAAGCGTTGGAGAAGATGCAAAAAGGAGCAATTAAACTCAAGGGGAAGACAACGCTGGAAAAGTGGTTTACGTAATTTTCGTGGTCTCTAAAATTTATGGCCATAACGTCCAGTCAATGGGACAAAAGCAACCCCGCCAAGGTTTTCCTCCCTAATTTTACCGTCCGCGCTTTTAGTGACCTTTATCAAGCTTTGGAATAAATGTGCTCCTCCGACTGGTATAACCATGACTCCGCCTGGCTTTAGTTGCTCTATTAATGGTTTCGGTATTTCCGGGGCTGCCGCTGTTACCAGAATCCGGTCGTAGGGAGCTTTTTCCTTATATCCCATGGAACCGTCAGAGCATATTATTGTGACCCGATCTCCATACCCAGCTTTCATTATGTTCCTTCTCGCAAAATCTGCTAGTTCCTCAATTATTTCCACAGTGTAAACATGGCCCCACTCGCTTCGAGGGGATCCGGTAGGTGCAACTATTTCAGCTATTGTTGCAGCATGCCATCCTGAACCTGCTCCAACCTCTAGTACTTTGTGGCCTATTTCCAATTGGAGGGCTTCATTCATAATAGCAACCATATTTCGCCTAGCCCAGCTCTAAGCTTAGGCTATGTGGCGCGGAAACTGTCTGCCCATGGCCAATTGGCAGAGGCGTGTCCATAGCGCTATAGGCTCGCATGTTTTCCGGTAGAAACTTTGCTCGAGGTACGGTGCGCATCGCTTTAATCACTTTTTGAGAGCGGAGTATGCCTTCTTTTATAAGGTTTTCAATGAGTCTTTCCCACTCTTTTTCCAATGATTCCACCGGATAAGTAGAAATTTAAACTAGCATTTAACATTATTTACCCCTTTGAGTTGATTTATCGTGCTATTTTACAGTCACAGATTTTGCCAAGTTCCTTGGCTTGTCAGGATCGTATCCCTTCTCAACAGCCATATAGTATGCAAAAAGCTGTAGTGGGATTACGAACGGTATTGGAGACAGAACATCGGGGAGGCCTTTCGGCACTTCTATATAGTCATCTGAAATTCTCTTTATTTCTTCGTCCCCTTCCTCTATAACTGCTATTATTGTGGCCCCTCTGGCTTTCATCTCCATAATGTTCCCTATCATTGTTTTGCGGGTTTCATCCCTTGGACAAATGAAAACCACTGGTAATCCTTGCTCTACGAGGCTAATTGGTCCGTGTTTACTTTCGCCTGCTGGGAAAGCTATGGCTGGAACATAGGCTATTTCCATAAGTTTAAGTCTACCCTCGTAAGCTGTGGCCGTGTTTATTCCCCGGCCAAGGAAGAGGAACACCTTTGCATCTTTGTATTTTTTCGCGACGGCTTTTACTTTTTCTTCTTGATTATTTATTATTGCTTCAACAACATTTGGTAGCTCCTCAAGCTTCGCCTCTAAAAAGTCCATTTCATCTTGGGAAATTTTCCCCCTTTTTTTTGCTAACCTGAGGGCAAGTTGGGCGAGCACTGAAAGCTGGGAGGTGAAGGTTTTTGTTGCAGCAACACCTATTTCTGGGCCGGATTGCTGACATATATACACCCTCGAGACCCTCGTTAGAGTTGAGCCGATAACATTGGTCAGTCCCAATATGGTCGCTGCCCTCTGGCGGGCAACGTTGACCGCCGCCAAAGTATCGGCTGTTTCGCCAGATTGACTTACTGCTAGAATTGTGCTGTCAATATTAACCGATTTGCCGTGTTGCTCGATAAATTCTGAAGCTATAACGGGGTATGTGGCAAGATAAGCAAGCTTGGAAAACATGTAAGATGCAGCCAAACATGCATGATATGAAGTTCCACAGGCCACCAGGAAAACTTCCTTGGCGCGGTCTAAGAAGGTCGCCATCAAATCTAAGTAATGCTCCTGCAATCTTAACGTATTCCTTAGGCATTCCGGTTGTTCATGAATTTCCTTCAACATGAAATGGGGGTAACCTTGTTTAATAGCCATTTCAGGCGTCCAATCAATAATTTTTGGTTCCCTCATCACGAGGCTTGAGTCAACGATCTTTCTGATTTCGACCCCTTCCAAAGAAAGGGTCACTAACTCTCCGTCCTCGATTATAATTGCCTTGTTGGTTAATGGTAGAAATGCTGGGATATCTGAAGCGCAGTAGAGCGCATTTTCTCCTAATCCTATAACCAAAGGACTTTCGTTTCTAGCGCACACTATTTTATCTGGTTCTTTCGGCGAAATGACTGCTATAGCATAAGAACCTTCAAGCTTCTTTACACTTTCAAGAACGGCTTCTGTCAAACTTATGGATGGACTGCTTTTAAAGACATCTTCAATAAGATGGGCTATAACTTCTGTGTCGGTTTTAGATTTGAAAATGTGACCTTTATTTTCCAATTCAAGCCTTAACACAGCAAAGTTTTCGATTATCCCATTATGGACTACAGCGATTTGCTCGTTGCAGTCAACATGCGGGTGTGCATTAACCTTCAATGGGGCTCCGTGGGTAGCCCATCTTGTGTGGCCAACGCCTATGTTCCCCGGCAGTGAATCAAGATCGTGAATCTTATGGACTTCATCTATTTTTCCACAGTCTTTTTTCACATAGAGTTTGCCATCATATACTGTTGCTTCACCCACGGAGTCGTAGCCGCGATATTCAAGTCTATTTAAAGCCTGATGAATTATCGGAGCAGCATTTCCCTCCTTTAAAATGCATCCAAATATACCGCACATTTAATAAGCCTCATAACAGTTGCTTCTTCACGAATCACAAACAGAATTTTGTTTTAATAAACATTTTTAATGAAAAATTTTCAACCTTTAAATTTTTTTAAAAGTGATTCCCATTTTCTGCACGTTGCTCGTGAAGAACCTTTATAACTCTTTTTAAACCCATTACAAAATTTTAATAATAGAGATCCCTCTTTGCATGTGAGAGGCCATGGATAAAAAATTGCTGCTCTACGATGACGGCAAAGTCCAGAAATTAAAAGAGATTAAAATTTTTGATAACCCCGACCACTTCAAGTTAATCCTGAATAAGCTTAGTTGGGAGATTTTATGCGCGCTTTCAAAAAAAGAAATGTATCCCTTGGAGATTGCTAAAGTTTTGGGGGTGCACGAGCAGAAGGTCTATTATCATATTAGGAAGCTTTTGGAAGCTGGAGCGATAACGATTGTACGGCGACAGGAAAAGAAAGGAGCTGTAGCCAAATACTACAAGGCTGTGTCAGAGGCTTTTGGAATAGAGCTTACAAAGGAGTATGAGCCTGTTAAAAAACTTACAGCAATTAAAGATTATGGGAAAGTGCAGAAATTTTTCAGTGAATTTATTGCTGATGACGGAAGCTTTAACGGAAAGATTGTCGTGGGCAGTCCTTTGCCCCACGGACCATTCAAAACAAGCGCTAGGGATGGGCATTACGCCTCCCATTTAACCTTCTTTCTTGGCCAATTTATCAAAATGCCAGTAGACTTTGCTATAAAGCTTGATGTGGATGTAAAAGCTGAGAAAGACGAGAAAAACAATCTTATACTTGTAGGCGGGCCCGGAACTAACCTTTTGACACAAGAGCTGAATGATTATCTTCCCATAAGTTTTAACATGAAGCCTTCAGAGCAAGGGTTTTTATTAGGCGGGCTTGTATCTCAGAAAACTTCGCAAGTTTATACGGCGGACAGCGTTGGGCTTGTAGCAAAAATAGTTAATCCATGGGATAAAAGCAAACGTGTAATAGTTCTGGCCGGGAACAAAGCGGTCGGCACGAAGGCATGCGTCCTTGCCATAACAAACCTGTGGGAAAAAACCTTAAAATCCTACAATGGCGAGGAAACGTTCGCAACAGTCATACAAGGATTTGATTTAGATGGTGACGGGAAAGTGGACAACATTGAGGTCCTTGAATAAGCCAGAGAGTTGGGGGTGAAGGTGAACCGACATTTAGCGGGGGCTTTTATGGAAATAACTGAGGTTGTTAAAGCATATGGGCATGAAAACGTTCAAGCTACTCATAAGTCAACGTTTGCTATAACTAAAGAAAAGTGGTTGTCTAGGAGGGGTAACTGTATCATTGCCGTTTCAGCGGATAAGAGTTTAAATGAGCTGAGTGAAAGATTTTGTGAAAGCCTACGTAGGGCGAACTCGAAACTTTTCATTCTCATCGAAGCTGGAGGTTTAAGTGATGTTGTGACGGCTTATGGAAGTCCGCTTCTTGTTCTCACGCATCCTACAGAAATGGTTGTTAGAAAAAGCAGTTACATATGCAATAGGACGTTGGCTGTTCATGCAGACAAGGCGGCATGCAACCTTTCAAGAGAGCTTGTGAAAAACCTAAAAGATCCAAGCATGAAAGTACGAGTAACATTAACTGTTAATGTTTAACGGATTTTTACATCTAAAACAGCTTGCCATTCATATGGAGCGGTCTCACGAACAAATCGTGAAAAAAGGATGTTCTCGATCCTTCTGTCAAATTTTTCAACCTCTTTCTCAAGGCGTTTCTTTAGGCTTTCCAACGAATCGTCAGCCCTGACAAAACTGTAGAAGTGAATTATGCCACCTTCGGTTTTCAAGGCTTTGCATGCAACCTCGATATATTCTATTGCTTTTTCAGGGAGATTCATGATAACCCTGTCTGCAACACCCCTTAAGGCTTGTTCAATTATTTGCCTTGCATCCCCGAGTACCGGATTGACTTTCCCCTCAACTCTGTTTGCCATAACATTCTTTTTCAAGAAGGCGACTGCTTCCGGGTTTATGTCTATGGCGTAAACTTTTACTCTTTCGTGTGTTTTGGCTATAAGTATTGAAAAGGGACCAACACCAGTAAACATGTCGATAATTGTTTCACCTTCCTTGACTTGTGAAGCCACGCGGGCATGTTCGTATGATAAACGTGGCGAGAAATAGACTTTTGCGACGTCTACATAGTATTTGCAGCCATGCTCTCTGTGAACTGTTTCAGTTTTATGTTCTCCGGCAATAACTTCAAATTTTCTCAGACGGTATGTCCCGGCGACGGCCCCAGCTTTGGCTAAAACTGTGTGTACGTTTTTGTACATTTGTAATATTGCGTTGCCAATTTCCATCTTATAGTTTTTAAGTTCCGGTGGGATTTCAACTATAGCTATGTCTCCAACAAAGTCTATTGCGCGAGGTAGACTTGCTAGTAAATGGGGCGGAAGTTTACTTTCCAGAAGTTCCAGAAAGGTCTTAGCGCCCTTTTTTGTTTCAGAGAATGTAGCTTCTGAAACCTCAAAGATTGAAATGTTTTTCTTAAGTTCCTCAAGTTCTTCGGAAGACGGCCATCTGACTAATGGTACATAAATATAGGATTCATCTCTCTGAATTTTTAACTCCCTATTGATAATTTTTAGCTTATTGGCTATTGTTATTGCCTTCTCTCCATCTTTTTTGACTACTTTAATGCATGGGGACTTCTTTGGCATCGAATCACTGGCTTGTTTGGTTCCAAATTCCTTCACGTGGTTAAAGGGGTAAAAGCATATACTCGTTTCTCCAATCTTGCTATTTGTTTCTTGAAGCGAAAAATTCTCACTATTCGCTTTCTAATTCGATTCTGCAGTCTTCGCAGACAAATTCTCCGTTTGCCTCTTTGAGGTTGTCTGACCATGCCCCGCAGCGGTCGCAGTATCCAACCATGGAAGTGCCGCGGCCTCTGGCTGTTGCATGTTGGGGGCGCTCCCTTTCTATAAGGGTTTTTTCTTGAATGATTTCTATAAGTTCAGGCATCACATTTAAAATGTCTTTGCTTGAGAGTAGTCCCACAAGTTGTCCTTT
The DNA here is from genome assembly GCA_038865865.1 of Bathyarchaeia archaeon. Classification (GTDB taxonomy): domain Archaea; phylum Thermoproteota; class Bathyarchaeia; order Bathyarchaeales; family Bathycorpusculaceae; genus JANXEP01. The sequence goes on from JAWBZV010000001.1 coordinate 117,597, forward strand.
ATACATTACGCCTAGCCTGCGTATGTTTAGCCTACTCATCCTTCTGGCAGCTTCGCTTATTGCCTCGTCAGGTTCTATGGTTATCAGGGGGGTTGTCATGACATCCTTGGCTTTCAAAGAGTCAGGCTTAAGGTTTTTTGCAAGCACTCTTGTGACAAGATCCCTCTCGGTTATGATTCCGATGGGTTTTCCATCTTTCCCCGTAACAATTATGCAGCCTAATCCATGTTTGTCCATGAGCCATGCAACATGGTTCGCTGTGGCTTCTTCTTCAACTGTTATAACCGGGCTGCTCATTACATCTCTAACAAGCATTCTGGACCTTAATCCAATTTCTGTCATTGCCCTCAGCCACTGAACGTATTTTCGCTTATCCACTCAAACTCAAAGGAAAACTGGCATTTAAAACTTGTCTTGTCTAAGGGGGTGCCGCGTTTTCTAAAAGGCGAAGTTTATTAGACTGTAATTGTTGATTTTGTTCAGCTGGGATGCATATATTGAGGACAAATGTTGACAAATTGGTGAAAATTTCAGTTGTAGGTGAGGTTGCAAGCCCGGTCTATGGGAGCGTGTACAATATTTCTGCTGAGGGGGTTCCCATGGTTTTACCCGGTGTGGGTGGAATAACCTACAATGTGAGGGTTGGTGATCCGGCTTGCGGTTGGGAGGCCGATCATGTTGAACCAGGTGTTAGCATAGAAAATAAGGAGAATGACCCGCGTTTTGGGCGAGGCGCAAACACGGCTTTAAATGTGCTTTCATGTGTTGGAAACGAAGCCGTTGTGGTTTCAGGCGACGCTAAGGACTCGCGGGGCGTCGTAACGGGCAAACATGGTGGAATAGACCATGTGTTAGTGGATTTTCCACCGGAAACCCTTGAAAAGCTTATGCTCGGCGATAAAGTGCTTGTTAAAGCTTTCGGCTTAGGCCTAAA
>JAWBZV010000001.1:118628-121519 GCA_038865865.1 Bathyarchaeia archaeon
CTCGCGGGGCGTCGTAACGGGCAAACATGGTGGAATAGACCATGTGTTAGTGGATTTTCCACCGGAAACCCTTGAAAAGCTTATGCTCGGCGATAAAGTGCTTGTTAAAGCTTTCGGCTTAGGCCTAAAGCTTCTAGACTTCCCAGACGTCAAGGTTATGAATATGGACCCACATTTCCTGGAAGCATTAGACCCGAAGCCTAATGGCGACAAGCTGGAGGTTCCGGTTACGCATGTTATTCCGGCAGCAATTATGGGTTCAGGTTTAGGCAATAACCAGACATATTCGGGAGATTATGATATACAACTTTTCGACGAGAATGTCCGACGAGAATATGGGCTTGACGATTTAAGGCTCGGCGACTTGGTTGCCATACTGGATGCAGATCACTCTTATGGCAGAATTTACCGTAAGGGCGCAGTTTCAGTGGGTATAATTGTGCACACAGACTGTGTGACTTCAGGCCACGGGCCTGGCGTTACAACCCTTATGACTTCATCTTCTGGGAAGATTATCCCGAAAATTGACCCGAAAGCTAACATTGCTTGGCTCTTAAAACTGAGAACAGATATATAAGTGTGAAAGTTATATTCTGCTTAGAACTGTTAGTGAGATGTTGTTGCTATGCCCTACAAAAGGAAGAGTCGGGGAAGATCAAAAGGGTCTAAAGGTAGAAGTGGCTTTGTCCAGTGCGCTAATTGCGGAGAGCTAGTGCCACGAGATAAAGCCAAAAAAGTTACGCGTAGAATATCCCTTGTGGATCCTGTTCTTGCCAGGGAACTCCGTCAGAAGGGCGCCTATATTTCCACGCCTGTAGATACAAAGTATTACTGTGTTTCTTGTGCGGTGCATTATGGGATTGTGAAAGTCAGGGCCAAGGAAGAGCGACGTTTGCGGTTAGGAAGAAAAGTTTAGGTTTCGGTTTTCTTTAAAGCCCTAAACGCGTTTATGCTCCTTTGTAATACAGTTAAGTTTGTTAGAATTGCTAACGCGATGATAGCTGCCTCAAGGGCGCCGACTACGATGGTTTCAATTATGCTTGCAGCCGCAATTATGATTATGCGTTCAGCCCTTTCTGCTATGCCCACTCCCTCCATTTTTATGCCTGCAGCTTCGCCCCTTGCACGCGCGTAGCTTACCAGCAGCGAGCCTATAAGCGCTGCAAGCCCCCAAGGAAGAGTGCAAAGCCCACCAAGAATTATGCCCGCGTAAATGGCTGAGTCTGCATATCGGTCAAGCAGGGAGTCTAAAAAGCCTCCGAAAAGAGTCACTTTTTTGTGAAGCCTTGCAATGGCCCCATCCAGCATGTCACAGTATCCAGAAAGAAGAAGCAAAACCGCAGCCCATAAGAGGGTCCTATGTCCACCCAAATAGGCTATACCCGCGAGCAAAGCGAGGGCTACGCCTACAGAACTCATCATGTTTGGCGAAACCCCTATTCTATTGATTATATTTGCATGTGCTGCTATGACTGATTGAATTTTGGCCTTGAGTCTTGTCAGCATATGTTTTCGCTTTTTCTGTGTTACGAAGTCCTTATTTAAGTAAATGGTATCCTAAAGTGCATTTCAGAACAGTACGTTTTGTTTTGAAAAAGTCGACGAAGTGGTTTTTATACGCAAACTGGATACTATTTTAGGTTATCAAAATTTTGGAAAAGTATTTCAATCTTAAATTCCAAAGGAAAATTTAATTCTGACCCCCATAAATTAAGGAATAGAGAATTAGAATTGGCATTTGAGCGGGGGTTGCCAAGCCTGGCCAAAGGCGCAGCCCTGAGGCGGCTGTCCCATAGGGGTTCGTGGGTTCAAATCCCACCCCCCGCATAAAATGATTAATTTTCGTTTTAGGCGTCTTCCATATTTGACTCCATAAAGTTTTTATGTTTTAACAGTGTTGAAAATGCGCACGTAAAGGATGAACAACTGAAAAGCATGGGTGATAATGTGGTCGAGAAAACGAAGCGTGGAAGGGATGTTTCTTTGCCCATTATTAGACTGGTTGTGAATGGGGAGCTTCGCGAGCTTATGGTTGGCAAAGATGTTTATCCTTGGCATACGTTGGCTTACACTCTTAGGGAAACCTTGGGTCTTACTGGAACAAAAATTGGATGTGACCATGGGGCTTGCGGAGCATGCACTGTGCTGATGGACGGGAAACCCGTCCTCTCATGCTTAATGCTTACGGTTGAGTGCGACGGGAAGAACATAACAACTATTGAGGGTTTAGCCAACCCAGCTACTGGAGAGCTGGATCCAATTCAGAAGGCTTTTGTTGAGCATACAGCTTTTCAATGTGGTTTTTGCACTCCTGGGATAATAATGAGTGTAAAAGCGTTGCTGGCTAAGAATCCTTCTCCAACGGAAGAAGATGTCAAAAGGGAGCTTGCGGGGCATTATTGCCGCTGCATAAGCCATTATCACGTTTTGAGAGCTGTGATGGATGTTGTTGAAAAGAGGAGGAAGTCTCAATGACTCAAAAGTATAGGTTTATAGGGAAACCCACGCCGCGCAAAGACGCTGTGGACATTGTCACTGGGAGGGCAAGATACATCAATGATGTTAAGCTGCCCGGCATGCTTATTGGTAGGGTTCTGAGAAGCCCCTACCCCCATGCAATTATAAAGAACATCGACGTTGAAAAAGCCAAAAAGCTACCAGGCGTCAAAGCTGTACTTACCTACAAGGATGTGCCAGACTGGAAGATAGGCTTGCCACTTCACCTGCGCGTTTTGGACAGGAAGGTGCGCTTCGTAGGCGACTCCGTGGCGCTGGTAGCCGCTGAAACTGAGGAGATTGCCTCCGAAGCCCTTAAGCTTATCAATGTCGAATACGAACCTCTCCCAGCCGTCTATGACGTAGAAGAAGCAATTAAGCCTGGTGCTCCCCAG
>JAWBZV010000001.1:121617-125505 GCA_038865865.1 Bathyarchaeia archaeon
GCTATATGATGAGTTTCCCAACAATATTCTCCCCCTCGGGAATCCATGGTTCGGTACCCCTAAGGCTCCAGAAGGCTTAAAGGAACTTATCATAGGCGACGTGGAAAAAGGCCTTAAAGAAGCCGACATTGTTGTTGAAGATACTTTCGCTTATGAAAACATTCCGAACCCCTTGCCTCCTGAGCCTCCAGGAGCTATAGCTGCATGGGAAGGCCCCAACACTGTACACGTTTGGTTATCTTCTCAAGGCATATACATAGACAAAATAAGTCTATACTACATTCTGAAGAGAAATGTTGACGTAATAGTTCACGCGTGCCAATGTGGCGGCAGTTACGGTTCTAAGGGCACTATACTTCCTATCGCAACGCAGGCTATTGTCTTAGCCAAGGCAGCGGGCAGGCCGGTCAAGTTATGCTACACCAAAGAAGAGCATTTAGCAGCGTTCACCCTGAGGCTGGGATCCCGTGTCCGCGCCAAAGTTGGAATGAAGAAGGATGGAACGGTGACGGCTATAGCGGGCGAGTGGTTGGTTAACACTGGCTACTATTCGGCTGTCACGCAGGGTCAGGTGATGGTTGGCCTCGGTGAGGCTCAGCTTGTAATACGCTGTAATAATTGGGAGTTGAAGCCCAAAATTGTATGCACCAACAGGGACAACTCAGGTTGGATCCGAGGCTTTGGCGGTCAGGAGCTTAAATCCGCCCTTCTCCCTATGCTCTACGTCGCCATGGCGAAACTGAACATAGACCCCGTGGAGTTCTTCAAGAAAAATGTTGTGAAGGCTGGCGATGGCTACTACTGGCGGGACGGCGAATGGTGGATTTCCAGAGTGGTGGACTTCACCAAGGCAATAGACAAAGGCGCCGAAGTTTTCGGATGGAAAGACAAATGGAAAGGGTGGCTTAAACCCACAGCCGTTAACGGCTCAAAGAGAGTAGGGGTAGGAGTCGGCGTCCACGGCAACGCAGATGTGGGCGAAGACGTAACAGAGGCGTATGTACGCCTAGATCCCGAACAAACAGCAACATTATTTGTGGCTGTGCCTGAGCAGGGCGGTGGTCAGAGGAGCAACCTATGCAAGATGGTTGCCGAGGTGCTGCAAATCCCACTCGAACGGGTTTTCATATCACCTCCAGATTCAAATGTAAACCCATACGAGTTTGGGCTTGTGGGTTCCAGGGGGACATACGCTGTGGGGAGCGCCGTCATAAACGCTGCCGAAGACGCCAAAAAGAAGCTTTTCGAGCTTGCCGCCCCAAAGCTTGGGGTTACACCTGATAAGCTTGAAACCTGCGACGGAGTAATCTACGTGAAAGATGACTCGAGCAAACAGATCACGTGGAGAAAGGCTATGGGAGCAATGCGCACCATAATGGGCTTTGGTCGTTTTGAGCCGGACTTCTCCCTTTGCAACTTCATGATATCCTTCGTGGAAGTTGAAGTGGACACTGAAACTGGAAAGGCTGAGCTGAGGCGGATAGTAAATGCAACAGATGTGGGGCAAATAATTGACCCCTTATGTCTCGAGAACCAGCTTAACGGATGCCTTGGATCTGCGGGTGTGGACACCGCCTTGTTTGAGGAGACAGTTTTGGATCCTATCGACGGTCGGGTTCTCACAACAGACCTAATTGATTATAAGTGGCGTGTATTCTCTGACCTCCCGCCCATAAACAACGTGGTTTTAGAAACACCTTTTCCAAGCCACCGTTTCGGAGCCGTAGGGGTCGGCGAAATAGCTACATCCCCGGGACCGCCAGCAGTGCTCATGGCAATTTCAAACGCCATCGGCACTTGGCTGCATTCATACCCGGCCACGCCTGACAAGGTTCTTAAGGCTTTAGGCAAGTTGAAAGGAGGTCGGCAGCCATGAAGCCCTTCAATCATTTTAACGCGAAGACTGTTCAAGAAGCCATAAAACTATTGAGGACATACAAAGGCAAAGCCCGTGTAATCGCGGGAGGAACAGACCTTGTCCCAGCCCTTAAAAGGGAAATCCTTCCAGAATATCCAGAAGCTGTCATCAACATTAAAACCATCAAAGAGCTGGAATACATCAAGGAGGACGCTAAAGGCCTTAAAATAGGCGCCTTAACCAAACTGGCTGAAATAGCTGAATCTCCAATTATTAAGGGCAGGTATAAGATCATAGCTGAAGCTGCAGAAGCCGTAGGCACCCCCCAGATTCGAATGATGGGAACCATCGGTGGAAACCTTTGTCAAGACCTGCGGTGCTGGTATTACCGGTATCCCAACCAAATTGGCGGGCGAATCTTGTGCTACCTGAAAGGCGGCAAAACGTGCTATGCCATAACAGGGGATAACCGATACCACTCAATCTTCGAGTGTTATAGGGAGGCGGAGAGGCCTTCCCCGTGCGCTTCAGCCTGCCCGGGCAACGTGAACATACCCTTGTACCTTAGCAAAATAAGAGAAGGCAAACTAAATGAGGCTGCTGAAATACTGCTTGAGACTAATCCTATCCCCGCAATCACAGGACGCGTTTGTCCCCATTACTGTGAGCAGGACTGTAACAGGGTTCGTCTGGATGAGTCGGTGGCTGTAAGAGATGTTGAGCGGTTTATGGGCGACTATATCCTCGAGAAGGCGGGTGAAATCATCAAAGCCCCAGCGGCTAGCACCGGGAAAAGCATCGCCATAGTAGGCTCTGGCCCGGCTGGGCTTTCAGCGGCATACTACCTTAGAAAGCTTGGCTATAGGGTAACCGTATTCGAAAGGGAAAAGAATCCCGGAGGCTTGCTCAGATATGGTATCCCAGCATTTAGACTTCCAAAGAAGGTTATTGAAAACGTTGTTAAACTTTATGAAGATATCCTTGGGATTGAGTTTAAAGTCGGCGTGGAAGTTGGAAAGACTGTAACTCTCAAAGAACTTATGGCAAAGTTTGACGCGGTTTTTCTCGCTTTAGGCGCTTGGAAAGAAGCTAAACTGGGGATACCAGGCGAAGACCTGTTAACAAATGGGCTTGATTTCCTGAAAAAGGTCAATTTAGGCTTAAAAGAACCTCCTGGGAAAAAAGTAGCAGTGGTGGGCGGCGGAAACGTTGCAATAGACGTTGCCAGGGTACTAGTAAGACTCGGGGCTAAACCTATAATCTTGTATAGGCGCACGGAAAACGAAATGCCCGCCCTGAAAGAGGAGATCCAGGCGGCGAAAGAGGAAGGAGTTCAATTTGAGTTTTTAACCCTGCCCGTAGGAGCAGAGAAAAAGGGTGACCGGCTCCTTCTAAAGTGTGTCAGGATGAAACTTGGCCCCGTGGACGAGACTGGTAGGCCTACGCCGATACCAATTGAGGGTTCAGAGTTTGCGGTGGAGTACGATTCTGTGATTAAGGCTGTTGGAGAAACCCCAGATCTCTCTTTCATCCCCTCCGAATTCCTTGACGCCGAAGGAAAATTAAAGGTGGATGCGGCAACAGGTTATGTGGGCGAAAATGTCTTTGCGGGAGGAGACCTTGTAACTGGGCCTGCCACCGTCGTTGAAGCCTTAGCGTCGGGAAGAAAAACCGCCGCAGCAATAGACCAATATCTATCTAAGAAGCGAGCTTCCAAAAAGGCTGAGCTGACAGCTGTTTTTGACAGGATTAACCCCGCCTACCTAGAAGGGGTAAAAAGAATCACTGCGCCGACAACTCCGGTGTCCCAAAGGAGCTTGGACACTGAGGATATTCTAGGGGTAGGTTTAGACGATGTTAAGACGGAGGCTATTAGATGTTTCAATTGTGGCTGTGTAGCTGTTAATCCTTCAGATTTGGCTGTGGCTCTTACGGCCTTAGGCGCGAAAGTCAAAATCGTTGGCTCTAAAGGATCTAGAGAGATCCCGATAGAAAACTTCTTCAGCTCCCCAAGAGGCGCCCTAGCGGCG
>JAWBZV010000001.1:125603-127618 GCA_038865865.1 Bathyarchaeia archaeon
GTTAATCCTTCAGATTTGGCTGTGGCTCTTACGGCCTTAGGCGCGAAAGTCAAAATCGTTGGCTCTAAAGGATCTAGAGAGATCCCGATAGAAAACTTCTTCAGCTCCCCAAGAGGCGCCCTAGCGGCGGACGAGCTTGTAACCGAGATACAAGTGCCCCGGCCGCCTGAAAACGCGAAGCAGACGTTCCTGAAGTTTAGACTTCGGAGCTCCATTGATTTCCCAATAGTGAGCGTTGCATCGCTGGTAACCATGGACGGCGGAGTCTGTAAGGAAGCCAGGATAGTGCTGGGCGCGGTTTCTCCGAGACCAATAAGAGCAACCAGGGCGGAGCAAGCAATCAAAGGCAGAGCCATAAACATCGAAACAGCTGAGATTGCGGCGGAAGCGGCGGTTGCAACCGCGGTTCCGCTTAATATGAACGAATATAAAGTCGAAATAACAAAGGCTCTGGTAAAACGTGCTTTGTTATCCTAGAATCGAGAAACGCTCAACTAATTGCCTTAAGTCCCAATTTTCTACATTTAGCACGTTTTCATTTCTAAATAAGCCCTAGCCAGTTGTGCGATTGTAATTTTTCGTAAGTCATAAAACTTAGTAAAAATAATAAAATGGGTGGAGATTGTTCTTGAAGATTGTTATTATTTATGAGTCAAAGTATGGCAACACTGAGCGAGTTGCAGAGATGATCGCCGAGGGGCTAAAGGAAACTGTGGGAACAGAAGTTTCCCTCCAAAAACTCAAAGAGGCAGATCTGGATAAAATTACTGATTATGACGTGATCCTCCTCGGTTCACCAAACCACATGGGTGGACCCGCAAGAAGCGTGAAGGGCTTCATTGACATGCTTGGGAAACTGCGGCTTGAAGGCAAAAAATTTGCCGTTTTCGACACTTACATGGGAAAAGACTTTGAAAAAGCAGTAAAAAAGATGGAGAAAAGAATAAGCGAAAAATCTCCTGGATTAAAGAAGGCGGCTTCTGGCTTATCGATAAAAGTTCAGGGGATAAAAGGCCCCATTGTAGAAGGCGAACTGCAAAAATGCAGAGAGTTTGGAAGAAAGATAGCCGCCCAACTTAAATCAGGTTGATGACGGTATGACTGAAAAAATACATAGCTCAAGAAAACCAACCAAAAGCGTGATGCTTGTAGCGTTTTTATGGGCGCTTCAGTCCGTTGGAAGATTTATTTTTGGATATCTAAGCGCAATCACGCCTGGAGGCCTATTAGACGTTGAGGTTGCTCCCGTCGTTATTCAAACTATAAATGTGATGTTCTTTGTTTTGGGGATTTTCGGGTTCATAGCTGTTGCTGGACTGCTGCTAATGAGAAAATGGGGATTATGGGCAACAGTCCTCGTCAGCTTTTTAACCATATTATTCGATATATGGGGAGTAACCATCCAGTTCACAGCCGCCATGGGTTTCGTCGTGCCGGTAATATCGCTATTAATCCTACTCATCAAGAGGTCCCAACTGCAAGAAAGAATGAAATAGCAAAACCACCTGTGGCGCGTGTCTCTCCATACCGTTCCCGCTTTGGTTATGAAAAGACCATCTTATGCCTAAATTAAGCAGCACCAAGCATGCCCGTTTTGAGGGGCATCCTTTAAATTTTTGTTATACAAATGAGTTTTCCGGCGAAAAGCTTGATAGAGTCGTATGGCTTCGGCTTCATGGTTATTAATGGGAAAAATATGAAAGCGACGTTATAGTATTTCCGGAAAAGGTTATTAGCGGATGGTGGAGAAGGGAAGGTCACAAAATCTATGTGGAGGATTTGGCAGAGGTCCTAAACCATAAGCCAGCTCCGGAAGTGCTTGTTGTGGGAACCGGCTATTCAGGTTTGGTTCGAGTTATGCCAGAAGTTGAAGATGCTCTAAAAGCACGAGGGATAAAATTGATAATTCAGCCGACAAAGGAGGCTTATAAAACTTTCAACGAGCTTTTGAAGTCAAACAGACTTGCCGCCGGCGTCTTCCACCTGACATGCTAAGGGCTGTTTACTGTAAAATT
>JAWBZV010000002.1:0-8829 GCA_038865865.1 Bathyarchaeia archaeon
ATGGCCATGGCTTAAAACTTATGTTGGCGTATTCAAAGGTTTTGCCGAACTCCCTTATGAGCTGCGAGGGATCACAGCTGTTTCCAAAGTATAATTTGAACAGTCCGTATTTTCCTTCAATTGGTTTTTCGCATCCTTTTATTCCCTTTTGCGCAAGAACTGCCGAAATTATTGCGGATTTTGACGTGAATGCCTCGCGCGTAGCCCTTATTATGGAATTGGGGTCGCCCATAACCTCACTACTGAATGAAGCTTGACACAACGCCAAGGAGAGGGCTGAAAGCATTTGCTTTTCATTTAACCCTAAAACTTTGCTGACAGCCAGCGTGGCGCCAAATACTCCAAGGTTAGGAGGATTGCATAAGAATAGGGCATCCTCCCCGTAGTAAGTCCTAGAAAGGCCAAGCCTAACAGTGAACTCGTTGCCCAAAACTAGTGCTGTAATAAAGTCTTTACCGCTAACGCCGCCGATGCTTTCTGATATAGCCAAAAGTGCGGGGAAAGTTTGCGCGCTGGGATGTACAAATGCAAAATCATGCACCTCTTCGTAATCTAATGCGTGAGCCATTGAGCCGTTAGCAAACGCAGCCATAGGCGGTGATGTTTGTAAGCCAAAGCCTAGAACCGTACTTTTTCCCCTTTCGCTTCCCCAAATTTTTGCTAACTCTATAAACTCTCCGCAACCCTCCCCAAGCGTGCTTGCAGCCAGAATCACCCCTAAAGTGTCCAGAATGGCTTTTTTAGCAGTATCCACAACTTTTGAAGGAAGATCTTTAAACTCCAGATTAACAATTTTCTCCATCAAAAGTTGCACATCGTTTGAAAAATCGTCATCACCACTTTTTACACGGGACTGCATTTTGTTAAACCCCTTTAATTCTGCCACCATTCCAACGGTTATTTACAAAGATAAAGATTTTTAACGATTTTTCCAATTTTCCAAGTGTCTCTTCCAGCTTAATTCATGTTTATATTGCCAGCAACTTCAAAGGAGTCTGGAGATCAGCATCCTTTATATAGCACTCAACGAGTCTGAATTGTAAGGAGATTACCATGAACGAAGAGGAAGCAAGGTTTCTTGCAAATGAAATGAGGAAGATAAATGTTCTAACAGATAGAATAAAGAGGCATAAACAAAGGTGGCAGGATGCCCCTCCCAAAGTTTCCATTTGGCCGTCTCTTGCTTTTAGCGAAGGATGGAGAGAAACCGAAGGGTTGCACCCAACCCTAAGACACGCGTATACTGTTAAAAAAATGTTCGAGAAGGCACCTATAATAATTAGGGACGACGAACTTATTGTAGGCTGCCTTACTGAGCATATAAAAGGCGCATACATAGTCGCCGCATTTAACCCTCTTTTCGTGTTAAACATGCTTAAGTCGGGTAAATGGGATAGACGGGTTAGCGATTGGGTTAGATGTGAAATATTGCCTGAAGATGCGGAGCTTTTAAGGAAGGATGCAGAATATTGGGCGTCTCGTCTTGCACCGGATGAAATGAACAAGGCGTTAATAGAGGAGCTTGGAGAAGAGCATTTGGACCTCATGATGGATCGTGCGATGGTTTTTGAAGGTTATCCGATGAGGGCGAATCCTGAGTTAACGGCTGTTCCAGACTGGGCTATAATATCCGGCCCACCTGCTGCTGCTGGTTATCATTTCTTCCCAAGGAAATCCGTTCTCGACCACGGCTTGAATTACATTATGGAGTTGGCTAAAGCAGAAATGGAAAGGATGTTGAGAGAGGGTGCCAAGGTTAATCCAAAAAGTCCCGAGGCTCTTGAAAAGTATTACCTTCTGAAAGCATTGATTATTGAATGCCAAGCAGTTATTGATTGGGCGCGAAGACATGCAAAGCTAGCAAGGGAAATGGCTTCAAAGGAGACGGATCCCGTTAGGAAAAGAGAACTTGAGCAGATAGCCGAAAATTGTGAATGGGTCCCAGCAAACCCGCCGAGGAGTTTCTGGGAGGCGGTTCAGGCCATTCGTTTCCTTAACCTAGCCCAATGGATTGAGAGTATACATGACCGCGCCCACACTTTAGGCTTGCTTGATCAGATGCTTTACCCGTATTATGAAAAGGACTTAAAAGAGGGCAGGATTACACGTCAACAAGCAGCTGAGCTGCTGGCTTGTTTATGGCTGAAAACGAGAGAGTGTGAAATACTCGAAGACATAGAGCCCAACGCGAGACATGCTCAGGGGACAAATCTGCCGAATGTGACAATTTGCGGTAAGAACCCAGATGGGACCGATCAGACAAACGAGGTTTCGTTTTTGATTCTTGAGGTAATGCGGCAGCTTAAACTTTCAGAACCAGCTGTTTATATTCGCTATCACAGGGACATGCCTACAGCTTTTCTTGTTTACGCATTGGAATGTGCACGAGACTTTGGAGGAGGCAACCCCGCATTTTTAAACTGGGAACTAGGAACAGAACGATATCTGAGAAGAGGTATTCCGATTGAAGACGCGTCTCAGTGGGTTGCCAGCGGTTGTTTAGCCTACAACCTTGAGTGCGGTACACATTCGCTTGGCGTAATGAATTTAAATTTGCCAAAAATTTTTGAGCTTACCTTATATAACGGCTTTGATCCGAGAACAGGAAAACAGTTGGGACCAAAAACAGGCGATCCTACCCAATTTACGTCCATAGAGCAGTTTTACGAAGCATTCCTTAAACAGGTTGACTACTTCTTAGACCGATTACGCAGAGATTACCTAATAAGGTTTGGCATCATAAACAAAAACCGCATGCAGTGCGGTCTCGCTGCGGCCATGTTCTATGAAACTTCCATAAAAAATGGCCGAATACCATGGAAAGGTGGAGAAAAATATCCGGTGCATGAACAGCTTTGGGTTGGTTTGCGGGGATTCACCGATGTAGCCGACTCCTTAGCCGCAATAAAATATCTAGTTTTCGACACGAAAAAGTTAACGATGAGCAAGCTTTTAGAAGCTTTGAAGGCTAATTGGGAGGGTTATGAAGATGTCCGCCAGCTGTGCTTAAACGCGCCGAAATACGGGAACGACGATGACTACGTTGATGAAATATTTAGATATATCTGGTCCAAGGTTGAGGAATTAGCGTTGAGCAGACCGGATCCATTTACGGGGCTAAAACCATTCCTGTTCATAGGCGCGGCTGCTGGACACATAGTTCATGGAAGGGTTGTAGGCAGCCTTCCAAATGGCAGAAAAGCAGGGACCCCCATAAACGATGGTGGAACCTCAGCCATGCCTGGCATGGATGTGAATGGACCTACAGCAAACTTAAACTCTGCAACCAAAGTCTCCCTAATAAACTTCGTTGGATGCGCCCACAATATGAAATTCAATAAAGCGGTGCTAAACACGCCGGAAAAAATTGAGAAGATGGCGGCGCTTCTCAGAACGTACTTTGCAAGGGGAGGCTGGCACATACAATTCAACATCATAAGCCCGGAGGAATTGATAGAAGCGAAGAAAAACCCGGAGAAATATAGAAACTTAATAGTGAGAGTGGCGGGATACAGCGCATACTTCGTGGATCTGCCGGCAGCGGTTCAGGATGAAATAATTAACAGGACAACCCACGGTTTCTAAGAGTGCATGGGATTGGACAAAGGGATAGTATTCAACATACAAAGATACTGTTTAGACGATGGGCCTGGCATAAGGACAACAGTGTTTCTTAAAGGCTGTTTCTTAAGATGTCTATGGTGTGACAACCCGGAATCATGGAACCCATGGCCTGAAGTAGCTCACAGAGACACATTATGCATACGCTGTAATAAATGCATGGAAGTGTGTGAAGTTAAGGCGATTCTCGTCAACAAGGATGGAATAAGGATTGATAGGCAGAAATGCAACAATTGCGGCAAATGCGTTGAAGCGTGTGTCTCCAGAGCCCTCAGATTTTATGGAAGGGTCATGACTGTTGATGAGGTGTTTCAGGAAATAATTAAGGATCTTCAGTATTACCAGTTTTCAAACGGTGGAGTTACAATCTCCGGCGGAGAACCCCTTTACCAATCTGAGTTCACGAGAGAGATACTTAAGCGTTGTAGAGAAGCGAAAATCCACACATGTATTGAAACTTCGGGTTTCGGCGAGGCAAACAAGCTAAAGGAGATCTTAGAATACACGTCCCTCGTTTACTTCGACATAAAACACGCCGACAGCACCGTCCACATGAAGTTGACGGGCAGACCAAAAGATAAAATTTTGAATAACCTTGAGTTGGTTGCGAATTCGGGGGTTCCTGTCATAATAAGAGTACCTCTTATATCCGGCCTCAACAGTTCACCTGAAAATATGAAAGCAATTGCAGAAATAATGGCGGGATTTAGGCTTGATAAGGTGGAACTGCTTCCCTATCATGCGTATGGCATTTCCAAATACAAAATGTTGGATAGAGATTACGCGCTGGGCGACATGAAAAGGCCTTCAGATTTGGAACTTAAAAAAGCCAAAGAAATTTTTGAATCTTATGGAATTTCATGCGAAATTAGGTGAAACGCGTTTTAAAGGGAACATATAGCCGTCTTTAAGAATAGTAAAGCTTATACGACGTTCTCCCGCGATATGAGTGATTATCGGGGGGTTATCAAAACTATGGCTATTGACCTGAAGGGAAGCGTTGCTTTTGTCACAGGCGCCGCGTCTAAAAGAGGGATGGGCCATTCCATTGTCTTGAAGCTGGCTGAGAATGGGGCAGACATAGTTGCCGTCAGCCGATCCCGCCAATCCAGAAGTCTATTTCCTGGAGAGGAGGACTGGAAGGGGCTGGATAGTGTAGTTGAAGAAGTGAAGGCTATTGGAAGGCGCATTCTGGCCTTAGAGGCGCATATTGAAGATTATAACGAGGTAAACGCGGCTGTCGAGGCTGCAGTCAAGGAGTTTGGCAAAATTGATATTCTCGTCAATTGTGTTGGTACCCGGGGCCCAGTAAACGTCCCTGTTGTAGAGTTTGATGAGAAAGATTGGTATGATGTTTTTAAAGTGAACGTCCTCGGTGCCTTTAATGTTTCTAAGGCTGTCGCTAAGGTTATGATTCCGAGGCGTAAAGGGAAAATCGTCCAAATAATCTCTATGGCGTCGAAAATCCCTACCCCTGGAAGCGCCATCTATAATGCTTCAAAGGCCGCCCAACTTATGCTCACTAAAACTTTAGCCTTAGAGCTGGCACCCTACAACATTGATGTTTACGCTGTGAACCCTGGAGCATTCATCACTAATTTAAGGGATGAATATTTTGAAGCTCTCAGCCAAAAAACAGGCATTCCGATAGAAAAGTTAAGGGAAGAAGACTACAAGAAAGTGGCTGCCGGCATTCCGAAGGGGCGTTTGGGAAATCCGGAGGAGATAGCGGAACTTGTGGCTTTCCTCGTATCCGATAAAGCTGAATACTTGACTGGTTCAGTAATTGATATTGCTGGAGGTGTAATGTCTTGAAGCCCAAGTACGGGTATATGGGAAAAATGCTCTTTGTAGACCTGAGTAAAGGAAAAATCCACGAGAAAGAGCTTTCGCAGGATGCGGCCAAACTTTTCATCGGAGGAATGGGAATAGGCGGAAAAATCATTTACGAACACATGAAGCCGAAAACAGACCCGCTGGGACCAGACAGCATTATTGGCTTCGGCACAGGCCCGTTAACCCTTTCAGGGACATACTGTGCAAGCCGCTTTACGGTGATGGGGAAGTCTCCCCTAACAGGTTTTTGGGGCACTGCAAGTGGCGGAGGAACCTTTGCAAACGCCCTTAAAGCGTCAGGTTACGATATGGTATTTTTTACGGGTATTGCTAAGGAGCCAGTTTACCTACTGGTCCAGGACGAAAAGGCGGAGATAAAAAGTGCAAAGGACGTGTGGGGGAAGGACACCGTCGAGACGGAGAAAATCATCAGGGAGAATGAGAAGAATGACAAGCTGAAAATGGTGTGTATTGGCCCAGCTGGTGAAAAACTCTCCAGGATAGCCGCCGTAATCAACGATGGAGGAAGGGCGGCTGCCAGATCGGGACTTGGGGCAGTCATGGGGTCAAAAAATCTAAAAGCCATAGCTTGTGATGGGGACAAAAAGCCCGAAGTGTTCGACGAGGAAAAAGTTAGAAAGCTTATGAGGTCGGGCTACGAGAAGGTGAGGAACAATCCCACCCCAATGTTTAAGGAGCTGAGCGAGGGTGGAACATGCTCCGCGGTTGTTTCCCACCTAGCCACCCATGATACACCAATCAAGAATTGGGCTGGCACCAACGTAAAAGACTTTCCTGAGGAAAAATGGGAGAAGGTGGGGCTTCCAACGCTAAAGAAGTACATAATAGGGAAGTATTTCTGCCCCGGGTGCCCGGTTGGCTGTGGCGGATGGGTCAGGGTGCCGGGGGGGAAGTATGCCCTGGAAAAAGCACATAAGCCCGAATATGAAACTTTAGCAGCCTTCGGTCCCATGTGCCTGAATGATAATGTTGAGTCGATACTTTATGCGAATGATTTATGCAATAGGTATGGTTTAGACACAATCTCCGCGGGCGCGACGATAGCCTTTGCAATGGAGTGTTACGAAAAAGGAATACTTACAAAGAAGGACACTGGCGGGATTGACCTCAGATGGGGTGACAGTGATGCCCTCATAGAACTTCTTAAAAAGATGTGCCTACGTGAGGGCATAGGAGACTTGTTGGCGGATGGCGCAAAATGGGCGGCGGGGAAGATTGGAAGGGGAGCGGAGCGCTTCTCCATGGATGTTTGCGGGGAAATGGTGCCTATGCATGATCCAAGATTCGACGTGGGCTGGGGCTTAAATTATGTTTTGGATCCAGAGGCGGCAAAACACACTCGAGGACAGCTGACTGCGTTTCAGTTGAACGTAAACCCAATCCTTGCAGGTGTGTTGGATGCTCCAAAGGTGATTGATAGGCATGATACTTCAGAAAGGAGGGTTCAGCTTAGCACAGCCTCGTCGGCGTGGGCTAAAAGCGTTTTTTCAGCTGGCTTGTGCCTTTTGGGCAGCGATGCTCTGGGACATCCCTTGCATGAAGTGTTAAATGCTGTGACAGGCTGGAATTTAAGCCCTAAGGATTTGATAACAACCGGCATAAGAATTAACACGCTTTTCCACGCGTTTAACCTTAGAGAAGGATGGAAACCTAGTCACTACACGTTGCCGCCTAGAATTGCTGGGAACCCGCCCCTTCCAGAGGGAGCGTTGAAGGGCATAACAATAGACTTTGAGAAGTTGAAGAAATACTATTACAAAGCTATGGGATGGAATCCTGAGACAGGCGAGATTCCAAATGAAAAGTTGAAAGAGTTAGGTCTAGAAAACATTGTAAAAATGTAACAAGAGATCGACATGAAAATCAAGGTTTCATATTTGGGATATCTTGGGAGCGTTCTTGGAAAAAGCACCGAGTACGTGGAATCGCCGGACGGCATCTCCCTTGCAGGTTTCCTACAAATACTCTTTAACTCTCACGGCGAAAAACTTGAAAGGGAGATTTATGACGCTGAGTGCAAGTGTTTGAAACATGGTTTCAGCATTCTCGTCAATAATAACCTCGTATTAGGCGGGGCACCCGTCCCCGAAATTACGCTTAAGAAGGGGGATCATGTCATAATATCCCCTTTAATTGCAGGCGGCTGATTTCCCTTAGCCCCGTGTTTGTTGAGGCTTTTGTTTCAACGCCACGACACAAACTTGATGATGCCTTGTTGCATTGTGATTGCATGTTTGGGACAGTAAGCTTGACAGAAACCGCAGTCAGTGCAATCCTCAGGATATTTTATTGCCGGCTTTTTGCTTTGCTCTTCAATTCTGATGACGTCTCTCGGGCATAGTTTGACGCACATTCCGCAGCCATTGCATCGGTTTAGATCAATTTGTTGAATGGGCACTTTTTCACTCTCCTGGAAACCTTCGAGGATATCTTTCTTCGTATGGTATAGAAAGATCAGGCCACCATTTTTTTGGGATTGGCTCTTTCCACAACTTCATCTCCCCGTTGTCTTTTTTCAGTTTCACCCATGCAAGCCAGTCTGGGTCAACCCTCCTCGGATGGTCTTCCCTGTAATGTGTGGCTCTGCTTTCCGTCCTGAAAAGCGAGCATTTTAAAATCATTTCAGCGTTAAGCACAATGTTTCTAACCTCGTGAGCAAGCCAAAGTTCATGCAAGTCTTTAGCAAATAGTTTAGGCACGATGTGATCTCTTACAAAGGTAATTATGGTTAAAGCCGCTTTTAACCTGTCTTCGCGTTTAATGTATTTAATGAAGTAGGGGACCATCATGTTATAGATTACCTGCGCTGTCCATCTTGGATCAAACCCACTCTTGCGTTCAATGGGCTCATAAACATTTTTCTTCGCCATTAACAATTCTTCTTTATTTAAATCTGGCTTATCTGCCTGCGAGGCATATTCAGCCGCACCAATGCCTGCTCTGTAACCCGCAACTGCGGATGTGAGCAAGCCAAAGCCTGGCGCAGGATGGCATGCGCCTAAAGCCCTTGTGCTTGCGCATTCGCCTGCGGCAAATAAACCTGGGAGGCTTGTGGCACATTTTTTATTTGTGAGCCATACGCCTCCGCCCTGATGTGTGCCACCGCCCATCCTGTGTTCGCCTCCGAAGGCTTGTCTTTTACCTCCTTGACTTGGGTCAAATTTAGGCTCAAATCTTGGATACGCATTTCCTATCCTCCTTTTCATCCTGGCAATGTCTTCTGGGGTGGCTGCATCCAAATCCCAATAAATGGGAGCTTTTCCAGCGTGGACAAGAAACTCCATGGTTAGGTCCAACTCGTACTTGTCGCTTATGTCAATGAGGTTGCCTTCTGCGTCAACAAAACGCATA
>JAWBZV010000002.1:8927-125864 GCA_038865865.1 Bathyarchaeia archaeon
GGGGTGGCTGCATCCAAATCCCAATAAATGGGAGCTTTTCCAGCGTGGACAAGAAACTCCATGGTTAGGTCCAACTCGTACTTGTCGCTTATGTCAATGAGGTTGCCTTCTGCGTCAACAAAACGCATAAATACGTTGCGAGCAGCGACCTCTTGCATTCCGCCTAAAAGCCCGCCCGCCCCAGGCCAAGTGTAGGGAAACTCTTTAGTTGTTATTTCTGCGCCGGCCCTGTAGGCTAATGCATCCCCGTCTCCTGAAACCAGTGATGTTGGACCAGTGGCTAAAACCGTTGATTTGGCCTTAAAAATGTATAGATCTCCAGTATAAATTGAAAAGCCTACCGCACCTACAACGCGGTTGTCTCCCTTCAGTAAGTCTGTCACCATAGTCCTGTCTATGATCTTAACCCCGACTTCTTCAGCCCTTTTCCTGCACGCAGGTCCCACTCCATATTCGCCTACCGGAATTATTGTAAACGGTGGGTATTTTTTTAGAAAGTATTCTTCGCTTTCAAGCCTGAAGTCAGCTCCCCAAGAAACAAGGTCCTCATATATCTTCCACGAGTCTTTGAAGATTATCTCGGTCCATTCCCGGTCGTTTAAGTATTCGCCTTTTCGGCTCACCGCCTCTATGCATGCATTTAGGTCGGTTCCCCATTTAGGATTATAAACTGCAAATCCTAACAAGGCTTGGCGGGTCACGCCAGTATAGCCAGCATAACCCATATCAACGATGATTACGTTAAGTCCTCTTTCCCTTGCTTTTATGGCGGCAAAGCAGCCGGCGATTCCTCCTCCAATGACTAAAACGTCAGTTTCAACTTCTCGCTCTTTGTGCATTTTAACACCCTTATTTCACTTTATTTAATCCTAAGTTTATACCATTTCATTTGCGAAGTAAAAGGTTTGACATTGTTGTGGGTTAAACGTTAACTTATGATAACTACCTGTCTCCCTATAATTTTTCCCTCATCAAGGTCTTTGAAAGCGTTGTTCACCTCTTGTTCGTCAAACCTGAGCCTTCGAGTCACGACGCTTGAGTAATTTATGATTTTTCTTCGAGCCAACCTAACCACTTCGTGTTGGTCATGCATGCTGCCCATAAAACTCCCTTGGATTATTGCTTCTTTGGCTATTAGATTACGCATGTCAGACAGTGCTATTTCATCAGACATGATCCCGACAATTATGTAAATTCCAAGGTGTGAGAGGGCTTTGGTGTAAGTTCCAACAGTTTTTGTGCCTCCTACAAAGTCTATGAATGCTTTTACCCCCTTACCCTTTGTGGCATCGTTTATTGCTTTAAGGGGGTCTTCCCTTGCTGCGTTAACCAAAGTGTCCATTTTAGCCATTTTTGACGCGAAATCAAGTACGTTTTCCCTAACGTCTATGCCGATGAGGTTGGCGTTAGGCATGAAAGCTCTTACAAACTGTACGGCGTACAATCCTAGACCTCCAAGGCCTATAATTGCCACGTGATCATCTGACTCCACGTGGTATCTCGCCTTCTTAACGGCTCCATAAGCTGTTAGGGCAGCGCATCCTAAGGGGGCGGCGGCGTGAAAGTCCTCTAAACCTTCGACGCTTACCAGGCACCTGTAATGGGGCAGTAGAATATACTCTTGCATACCGCCAACACGGGCAACAGATTTTGCATGGTGTGTTAAACCCCTTATAGTATATTCGTCCTCCTCCTTATAGAGCCCTAACGGATAAACAAGGACCTTTTGCCCTTCCCTAAGCGAGTTTGGAACCCTTTCTCCGCAGGCAGCCACCGACCCAACAACTTCGTGGGTTCCTGCTCCCGCCCGCCACTCCTCTGGACAAGGCATTTCCCCCTTCCATCTGAGGACGTCCGAGTGGCAGATGCCTGCACTTAAAACTTTTAAGAGGACCTCTTCCCCAGAGGGCCTGGGAGTGGGGACTTCTTTAAAAGCTAATATTCGTGGTTGCTTAAGAAGTAATGCAGTGTGCTTGCCCTGAACATTGTTCAAACAAGCTCCCTCACTTTAATGAGTTAATGGCTGCTGCGCCAAACTTCAAGATAAGGCGCCGCAACAAGGTGCCAAGGTTTTAGTGGGTCTCCTCCAGCGACGGGCAATATTACGCCAGTAACATAGGATGACAGCTCTGACGCCAAAAATAGGGCAGCTCCAGCCACCTCTTCAGGTGTGCCCACCCTCTGCATGGGAATTTGTGTCTTTGTGAGTTTTTCAAAGAAGGTGTTGTTGTCCTTTATAGATCCCCAGAAATCTGTGCGGATAGGTCCGGGAAGGATGGCGTTTACGTTGATGTTGAATGGAGCCAGTTCAAAAGCCAAATCAAGGGTTAAACCCACCACTCCAGCCTTGGCTGCATGATAGGCTGCGCCTCCAGGCCCTCCTGGACAAAATGCCCCCATGGAGGAGATGTTGATAATCTTGCCGTATCTTCTCGCCTTCATGTGAGGAACAATGGTCCTACAACATAAGAATGTGCTTTTTAAGTTCAGGTCAATGATTTTATCCCAGTCCTCATCGGTTATGTCGGTTATGTATATTGTTGGGCCCCGGGCGACGCTGATTCCCCCCGCGTTGTTAACCAATATGTCAACATGTCCGAATTTGTCGATTGTCTGCTTGATCATGTTTTGTACTTGATGGGAATCCGTGACGTCGCATTGAATGAAAATTGATTTTCCACCCTTTTTAATTATTTCGTCTGCAACAAGCTTCCCATATTCCGAGTGTGAAACAACGGCTACTGATGCTCCCTCCGCGGCGAATTTGAGTGCTATGCTTTTACCTATGCCCTTGCTGCCTCCCGTGACAATTGCAACTTTATCTGAGAGTAACATAGGCAAACCCGTCTTAGTCTATGCGTATTCCTTTTTTATAACTTTCTAGGGATTGGTTAACCTAAGCATCCGAAAAAGGTTTGCAGTTTAAAAAGCCGCATCAATAAAAAGACTTATTTTTGTTCAAGGATTAAAGTTAAGGAGTTCTTTAAGCTTTAATAGATGGGGAACCAAATGAAGGAGGTTAGTGAAGCATTCACTTTTGAACCTCCTCCACCGATTCCTGAAAGCGACATAAAAAAGACGCTTAGCTACGATGTAGTGGTTATAGGAGCTGGGACGGCGGGTTTAGCCGCAGCTGTTTCAGCAGCGGAGGAGCACGCTGAGGTAGCCCTTATAGAGAAAAAATCAGTTTACACGGCTCGTGGAGGCGATAATGCAGCCCTGAACAGCAAGCTTCATAGACAGTTGGGAATTCAGATTGATGTGGAAGAGATCGTTAAAAACTTGATGGTAATCTCAAGTTATAGGGCGGATGAGCGCCTCATCCGGCTTTGGGCTTACAATTGCGGTCATGTTGCGGACTGGCTTATCGATTTATGTGCAGAAGTCGGTGTAAAAACGTGGCTTGTATTTCCCGACAGGGAGGATAGGTATACAATGGTTATTGACAGGTGGCCTCCAAGCGGGGTTCCTCAGAATTGGGATTATAGGAAGGAAACTCATGTGGAGTATCCAGTATGCCACAGGTTCGGCCCAACCCCAGGCTGTAACCAAGCCTCGCTTCTGAAAGTGTTGGAAAATAAAGCGAAAAAGCTGGGGGTGGACGTTAAATATCAAACGGAAGCCAAAAGGCTTGAAACGATGGAAGATGGCAGGGTGACCGCTGTGATAGCAAGGGTCGCTAAAAATTCCTATGTGCGGTTTGCTGCGCGGAGAGCCATAATACTGGCGACTGGAGACTATGGCGGGAACAAAGCTTTAGTGGAACATTTTGTTCCCGAGGACATTGCGAAGCTTCCGCCGCTGATGCCCGCGTGGTTTAGGCTTGGGACTGGAGATGGGCATCTTATGGCCTACTGGATAGGCGCCCAGTTTGAGCCTAGACCTCATCCTGTTATTTTGCACCACTGGCACGCTTTAGGAACAGATCCCTTTTTGATGGTTGACAAGTTTGGAAAGCGTTTCGCTAACGAAGATTTGAACGTGGTTTACTTTGCAAACCAGTGCCTGAAAAGGGGCGGCATTTGGGTAATTTTCGACCAAAACTGGCCTGATTATGCATGCAAACTTGGCCCCGGTTTCTTCCGAGTTTGGAAGGTGAATGAAAAAGTTCTGTCTGAATTTAAAGAAAAAGTTGATTCTGGGGAGGTTATTGTGGGAAACAGCATAGACGAGCTTGCACAAAAGATGAAAAGCATCACTCCAGAGCTGGACATTCAAGGTTTTAAAAACACGGTTTCAAGGTATAATGAGCTTTGTAGAATGGGCAAGGACGTGGATTTTGGAAAGAGTCCACATAAACTTTTCCCCGTAGAAAAACCGCCCTTCTATGCAAATTGGAGCGACACACCCCGCTTTATTGCAACCTTAGGCGGCCTAATCGTGAATGAAAATTTGCAGCCAATAGATGGAAAGGGGAGACCTATAGATGGCCTGTACTGTGCCGGTAACACTGTGGGAGGCCGTTTTGGGCTTGACTATCCGCCTATGTGTCCGGGGCTCAGCCACAGCATGGCGTGGACTTATGGTTTCATTGTAGGAAAACATTCAATGAAAAGTTAAAAAGTAAGGATTTTCTGCGTACAACAATCTAAAAAGGGAAGTGTTGGTGCGGGCGGCACTGATGTGTTTTTGTCTTTATGTACCTTGTGGAACCATGTCTGACAGTGGGGCATGTCCAAAGCGTTTCCAGAACTCCAAGTCTACTTTCTTCCTTAAATCTTCAGGCAAAACTTCTGGGTGAAGTTCTTCTGTGCGGTCTGGTCCCTCAATTATCATTATTGTTATGTATGGCCGGTAAATCTTTTTGATTTTGTATGGGCTGTGGATAAAGTTCGCTGGGATGAAAACCGCGCTGGTTTGGTTTATTATGTGTTTTTCCATTTCTGGACCCATGTAAAATTCAATTTCAGCTCCCAAGTCTGATGGGTTATTTGGATCTGTTCCTATGTGCATTAGAATTTCGTTGTATGGGTGCGTGTGCGGTGGATGTCCAATGATGGCAAATTGTCCTTCTTTCGGTTCTTGTCCCGGGAATACCCAGTGAACAAAGTATAGGTTGCTTCCCTTAATGATTTTGTCTTCCAAGTGTATTAGAACTGGGACTCCTCCAGGACGCCATTTGCTGGTGTCATACCTGACAAAATATTTTCCATATTTCGTTTGTGCCATTTTTCCTCCCTCGCAACCGAGATTTTGCATGCCATATATTAATAAGCATTGTGATCTCCTTGACGGGACAATTATGGGTTAGCTAAAGTATTCCAATTGTTAGGTAATGCTTATATCAATGTCTGAAATATTTTTGAATTGGATATGTCATAAAGTAGACACTTGTACATTTGTAGAACAAGTATGCAGTTGAGGGTTAAAGTTGAAGTTGATAGAGGTCTTGGTCGTGGTTTTGTGGGCTTGTTTCGCGACTTATGCCACATGGTACCTTGTAAAGGCGGAGGAATACGCTCCCTTAAGCCGTGAAGAGGTAAGATTCTTATGGAGGATCCACAGGCGGGATTCCAAATGTCAATCTTTCAGATGGCGGGAAATAGTGTTTAATGGTAGGATTGTCGGGTTTGAGTGTGAGTGTGGTCATAGATATGTGCAGAAGCGTCCCATAGCTTTGAGGGAGCCGAGCTTTAGGAAATTGGGTTTGTATAATGGTGGGAAGAGGTGATTTGCTATTAGCTTTTTATCCCAAAAGCGTGGTCTGTTAACTTTTGATGAGTTAGTAGCAGAGGTCGTGAATGATGTTTTTAAGTCCATTTTTGGGGAACGTCTCACTTTACTTATTTGGGCTAATCTTGAAGTTAAATTTTTTATTGGATGTTTAGAAGTTGCACGGAAGCCTGACATGTTTTCAAAAAGTTTGGAGAAGTTATTTGGTTCAGTCGCGGCTAAAAATTTGGAGAGGTACATATTGAGGCGTTTGTGCCAAATTCTGAAAGTAGAGTTAGAGTTAGGGGATGATGTAAATTTTTCAGATTGCGTAAGCAGGCTCAGAAATGTTTACATGCAAATTCTAGCCGTTAAATACAAGCCGCTGATAATGAAGGGGTAAAACCATTAACTTTTGCGCGTCCCTGCTTTTTCAATGGTGTGTTTACATGAAAGTCTCAAACAATTTTAAATAGTCTTTTGTGAACTTCCTCAACGGCGATTAGAATGCCATGCACGGTTGTAGTTGGAGCCTTTTGGGGAGATGAGGGCAAGGGAAAGATAATCTCTTACATGGCTTTAAAGGATAAGGTGGATCTATGTGTTAGGACTGGTTCTGTGAATGCAGCGCATACAGTTTGGATTGAGGGTAAACGGTACGCGTTACACATGGTTCCAGCAGCCTTCGTATACGATAAGTGTCGGCTTTTGATAGGTGCTGGGGCGAACGTGCATGTGGCGAAATTGATTGAAGAGATAGAAGTTACAAACGTGAAGGGCCGAATAGGCGTGGATTATCAAGCGTCCATAATTGAAGAAAAACATTCGGTGCAGGATAAAACGAGTGCCCACTTGAAGGGTATAGGTACAACAGGGTGGGGTGTTGGTCCAGCTATTGAGGAGCGTACTCGAAGGACAGCGAAGCTCGCGAAAGATGTTCCAGAGCTTCAGTCGTACCTGACCGATGTAGCTATGGAAGCTAACGCTGCTTTAGATGCGGGCAAAAAGGTGTTGCTTGAAGGGACGCAGGGTTTCATGCTTTCACTTTTTTACGGGACGTACCCCTATGTGACGGGACGAGATACAAGCGCTTCGGCAGTTTGCTCGGAGGCCGGGGTGGGACCGACAAGGGTGGACGACGTGTTGATAGTCTTTAAATCCTTCATGACTCGTGTTGGTGCCGGCCCATTGCCGGGAGAAATTACGAAAGAGGAGGCTGTTAAGCGGGGGTGGTTTGAAATTGCCGCTGGAACTGGACGGGAGAGGCGTTCAGCTCCTTTCAACTTTGATATAGCCAAAAAAGCCGCCGTTGTAAACGGGGCGACACAGGCTGCAATTACAAAGCTGGATGCCTTATTCCCAAGTTGTAGAAAGGCAAGGACCTATGATGAGCTTCCTCAAGAGGCTAAAGATTTCGTAAAGGAGGTTGAAAGGCGGGTGGGCGTACCTGTGGTTCTCATAGGGACCGGTCCAGAGGTTTTTGACATCATTGACAGAAGGACGTGAACTTTCTCTTGCTAGCGTTTTTGTTTGGGTGATTCTACTACCCCTCCCTCTCCTGTTGGTAACAGAAATGGTAATGTTGAATGGTAACAATTGCAGGCTTTCATATGTTGCATTGGACTAGGTTTACGCTGTATAGGCATTCGCTGCATCCTGGTTGATTTGCGTGGCAGTCCGCCTCGTTGGTTTTTGTGTAGAAGCATCCTAGGGTTGAGAAGGGGCAGTCCCCGCACCATGGTATGTTTGAAACCATTTTTTCCCTGGTTTTTCTGAAGTTGGCATATGCCTCCTTTACCCATATGTCTCTTATCTTTTCCCTTTTTGTTTCTCCGAAGGTTATTTCGTGGACTGTTTTCATGTGAGCGTTTATGTAGAGGAGGTGCGGATACGTGAATTCTAGGCATGGAGTCACCTGCCCGTCTGATCTAACGACGGCTGTTCCCTTCTCTATGTAGGGGCATTTCCTCTCTTTTGCGTTGAGATACAGCCTTGGAAGTTTTAGGTCAACTTGGTGTTCTTGGGCGATTTTTTGGCACAAGCGGAAGATGCTTTCTGCCATTTTTGTTTTTTTAATTTTGTCTCTTGATTTTAGGAGGAGTGGGATGTTGATCCAGTATCCTCTTTCTTCAGCGTGTTTCCAATATTCCCTTATAAGCTCAGCTGATTTAGGATGGGCTTCTGTTCCTTGGATCCCGCCGAGAAGTTCCTTGGAGGATTCCCTTATGAGGCGCCACCCAAAGTTTAGGCTTGATTTTATTATCTCGAGGGAAGGCCTACTTAAAGTGGTGTAGAGCGCTTTTTCATAGGTTTCTTGCGTGTATGGAACCACGTGGGAGACGATTATGTAGTCAATATTGTTTTCTGCAAGATTCCCTACAAGATTTGGGAGATCCTTAAAGTTATCCTCCATTATGACCGCTTCGACGCCCAGTTTAAATTCTCTTGCAGCTTTATCCTTAAGTTTGGCTATGCGCCAAAAACTTTTAGTTACGGCTGCGGGTTCAAATCCTCTGCGGATACGCCTAAGCGTGGATTCGTCGGTTGTGTCTATGGAGAAGGATATGGAGTTTACCCCTATCTCTTTGAATATTTTGTCTGTTAACTGCTCGCTGATGAGTGAACCATTAGTGCTCATGATTATTTGGCTTTCTTTTGGAAGTTTTTCTCTTGCAATTCTGAGCATTTCCACTATGTTTGGGTTTAGAAAGGGTTCCCCAACCCCATAAAGCACAAGCCTTTTAAGCCTTGAAAAAGATTCCTCGGCAATCTTCTTGTAAAGGTCTAAAGACATGTCTAGGGGTTTAGCTTTCCACGTCTGCCTCATGCAGATTTGACATTTAAAGTTGCATCGGTTTGTAACCTCAATTTGCAACGCTTCAGGATACTCCCCTTCCCCGTTAAGCCTTCCGATATTTTAGCCCCCAGCTATAGGTGGAAAAACCGCTATTACGTCTCCTTCCTTCAATATGATTTCGCCCTTCAAGTCTTTCAAGTTCCTTCCATTAATTATGAATATTAGGTCTTCCCTAACTTTGCCCTGCTTTAAATCATAAATGTCGCTTATAAATTCTGGACCGAGGATTTTTGAAGCGTTTTCGATGAGGTTTTGCAGCGTCCCGTTACATTCGACTGAAAGCTCTTTGATCTTATATTTTCTGCGGAAAGTTGCAAAAAGCATAACCTTAACAAGTACCAATTTAGGTGCGCCTATACAAAAATAGGGGAAATGCATGAGTTTTCCGGCTTTTCATAGTTCTATTTCCAGTTCCTTGAGCTTTTGTTCCGTGGGAACCCCGTTTACCCATCCACGCAGCTTGTAGTATTCATCCTTCATTTTTTCGAGTTCTGTAACGTGGCCTTTTGCAGGGCCTTCAGGCATGGGTTCCATAAGTAACCGTTTCGGCAAGGTGTCGTCCTTAGCGTCAAATCCAAACTTGTTTATTATAACGCGTTCCAAGTTGTAGATTCTCTCGCCAATTTTCATAAGCTCGTCTTCTTTAAGGTTCCAGCCCGTAACCGCCGACAAAAGTTCCGCATAATCTTTTACGCCTAGGGCAAACGTTGTGAAGAGGCAGTTCACCGTCGAGTTAACCACACATGTGAAGTCTTGGAATATTTTAACCCATTTCGCCTTTCCTTCAGGCTTTAGTGGGTCTGTTTTCTCCGGGATCCCCAGAACTTCCGTAGAAATGGTGTATCCCGTCACGTGGCATCCGCCCCTATTTGCGGTTGCATAGTTTAATCCTATACCTTTAACAGCCCTTGAGTCATAGGCTGGCATTTCAAGACCCTTAACACTCATTGAAAGCTCTGGATGCCCGTAAATTTCGCAGAGCTTCTTCGACCCCAAAGCCAAGTATTTTCCAAACCCTGTTTTGTAGGCTGTCCGCCACACAGCCTCAACCAGCGCCGCTGCATTTCCGAAACGCAAATCCAAACCCTGCAAATCTTCTTTGGGGATGAACCCTTTCTCGTTAAGCTCCATGGCGGCGGCTATTGTTGAGCCCATGCTTATTGGATCTAAGCCAAGCTCGTCACATAGGTGATTAGCCTTGACAATCGCGTCCAACTCCTTAACCGCCGTGCTGCTTCCCAAGGCCCAGACAGACTCGTATTCTGGGCCCTCAGAAGCCAAAATCTGGAAAGGCCCGGACTTTACGCTTGTAACCCTTCCACAGCCTATGGGGCATCCCCAGCAAGCCCTTCTATCAACTAGATATGTCTCGGCAAGGGTTTCTCCGCTTATTTTCTCCGCGTCCGGGTTCACCCCTGACTGCCAGTTTTTGTAGGGAAGCGCCCCAACAGCGTTAACGATGTTTATTAGAATGGCGGTGCCATACGTGGGTAGCCCCTGACTTGTAACCGCGTTTTTTCTCAAGGCGTCTAGGCAACGCTTAGAAACTTGGCTAAACTTCTCCGCGTCGGCGACTGGAACCTTTTGGCTTCCAGAAACCACTATGGCCTTAAGCTTTTTAGAACCCATCACCGCGCCTAGGCCTGTCCTCCCAGCCGCCCTATGCTCATCATTCATTACACATGCCATATTAACGCAGTTTTCGCCTGCCGGACCTATGCAGGCGACGCTTGTGTTTTTGTCTCCAACTTTCTTCTTCAGAATTCTGCAAGTATCAAAAACGTTTTTACCCCAAAGACCGCTTGCATCCCTTATTTCTGCCTCTCCATCAACAATGGACAAGTAAACTGGTTTTTCAGAAGCCCCCTCCACAACAACCATGTCAAAACCGGAAAACTTTAGGAAGGCGCCCCACTCGCCGCCTGAATTTGCGCTTCCAATAGAACCCGTTAAGGGCGACCTAAGCGCCATAACGTGATGCCTGCCAGAGGATGGGAAGCCTGCAACTCCCGTCCCGGGGCCTGTGGAAAATATTAGAACGTTTTCTGGGCCTAGTGGGTTTATGTCCGAGGGACTTAACCCCTTAGCCTCATATTCTTTAAGATATTGATAGAGGAGGTATACTGAATAGCCCTTTCCGCCCAGATATTTTTTGGCAATATCCTCATTTGTGGGTTCAACCTTTAATGTCCCTGCTGACAGATCCGCCTTCAAAATTTTGCCCATAAAACCATCTGCCAAAAACTCCTCACTCCCCCGAATTGAATATGGGTCATATTTGTAAATATGTTTTTCCAATCTATGCTATATTGGCGGATTGTTCAGAGCATATATAGCCGTCTACATCATTAAATAGTGAGTTGCGGGGACGATTTTGAATGTGCTTGGAGGGGCAGGCTTTGTGTATTTCGCTTAAGCCAATAGGGGTAATCCACGTGGATTTAAGCGATGATGAAGTTAAGGCCAGCTGTTTTAATGGTGTTGCGGGCGTTGTGGAGGTTTATGAGAAGTATGCCGATGGACTTGAGGGCGTCGACGGGTTCTCCCACCTTATAATTATTGCGTATCTGCATAAAGTTTCAGAGGCGCAACGTGAAGTTCTTAAGGTCAGGCCCAAGCGCTTGAGGCTCATCGGGGTTGACGTGGACAAATTTCCCGAAGTAGGCGTTTTTTGCACCGATTCACCGCACAGGCCGAACCCCATAGCCTTGACCATAGTGGAGCTCGTCGAAAGGAAGGGTAGATTCCTTAAAGTGAAAAATCTAGACCTTTTTGACGGAACACCAGTTTTGGATATAAAGCCGTACACACCGTCAAGGGTGATGCAGGAAATTAAACTTCCAGCGTGGCATCAAAAAATCCTTGAAGAGGCAAAAATGAGGCTTCAGCAACTTAAAGACTTGTAGGTATAGCTATTTTATCATGGGTAATATTTCCCCACATTTAAGCACGCCGACTTTAGCGTTTCTTCCCTGACTTTCAAACGCCAATTCGATGGCTTCTTCAACTGTACTGGCATGCTTAAATCCTAACGCTCTCTTGTCCTCCTCTGTAAGCCCATCAGAATAGCATATTACCTCCGCCCGTTCCATCGACTGTGCATGGGTGAAGAGAACAGCCACAGACACCAAATCCTCTATCTCGTTGTTTTCAACCGCTTTCAAAATTTCGTCATAAGTCAGCATCGCCTTCTCCCTAATTACCGGATGTATAGGCGATATTCCCTCATAACAAGGTGTTATAAGGACTATTGTTCCCCCCTGCTTTACAGCTAGGCTTGCATAGGCCACAGCCTTTGAAGCCTGATAATAGTCTATATCCGCTGGATAGCTTGAAACCACAACTATGTCTGCGAGGCCTGGAATTTTTGGACGAAATATTTTTTCGGCGAAACTAACTCCTTCCTTAAATGCGGTTATGGGGTGGCCGACTGCGAAATGGGCTATTTTATCCTCTTGGTTTAACACCGTGTTGACAATAAGTTTTAACCCAGCTTTAGCCGCTACTCTGTCTATTATCCTCCTTATTTCATTATCCAGTCTGCCCATAAGTTTACTTAAAGGCCTAACCTTACTCGCCACAAAATGGGTCATCGCCACAGTTTTCTCGTCGCAGACTCCGGGAAAAATTATTTTGCCTCCTCCGCCCCAACCAGCGAGGGGGTGGGGTACAATGTTGCCGACGCCTATAACAAAGTCGGCGTTGTAAACCTCCTTATTAACGCGGACAGGGATCCCAATTTCAGCCATGCCAATATCAACTAAATTTTCTGGATGTTTACAGTCGTGGTTTATTATGGCTACGCGTTTGAAAACTTCCTCGCCATATTTCTCCTTAATCTCTTTCTCGCTCATTTTGCGATGCGTTCCCAACGCAATGACAACCTTTATGTTCCCGTCTGGAACGCCGGCAGCGTTTAACTCGTCGAGCAAAACCGGGACGATTAGGCTTTGGGGGGTTGGTCTAGTGTTGTCATCCCCGACAATCACAACCCTATCCCGCGCTTTAACCAGTTTCCTGAGAGGATCTAGACCCACAGGTTTTCCTAAAGCCTTCTTAATTTCCTCTCTTGGATTTTCTAGCGGTGGTGCATGCCCTCTGTCCGCGATGAAAAATATGTTTTCGTCAGGCAGGGCCAAAGTTATAGTTTTTTCTTTGCCGTAGGGAAGGACAATGTCCAAACCTCGAACCCTCGTCACTTCAAAGCTTCTAAGAAGGCGTCTATTTGCATTTTAATCTTGCTGAGCGGCGTAACCCTTGGGTCGCATTGGGGCGCTTCAATGATGAGGCTTGGTATGCCTAGCCGCTCCTTAATTATGTCTGTGAGGGGCTGTATAACCATGGAAGCAACCCTGCACCCAGTGTTTTCAAATAGGATTGCGCCGTCCAAGTCCGCATTTTTTACGCCTTCCACGACATCGTACATCAAATCGTAGTCGGCGTTGGTGAAATGTATGGTCCTCCTCAACATGCTCTCGTAGGGTTTGTCCGCCTCTACAAGGTGCACCGTTTCAGCCGCGTATAAGTTCACCGGGAAAGTTGCGCCTGATGCCTCGCAATACTCATAAAGACTTAGAGAGTGCCAAGGCATAATTCCAAAGGTTAAAAGCCTATATTTCTCGTTCGCGGCTACACCCTCACCCTTGCTTACCCTTTCTTTTATCATGTTCAGGGCTTTTTCTGTGAACTCGTGGGCGTAGCTGCTTCCAAGGGCAAAGAAGGAGACAAAAACAAGATCGGATAAGTCCCTTTGACTTCCAGGGGTGGGCTTAGACATCATTAAGCGTAATATCTCTATAAGCATTTTTGACGTTCTTTCAGACAGCTGAAAAACTTCTTTAAACCTGTTTTCGTCCATTTTATCGCCGGTTACTTTTTCCATAAAATCTATTAAGCCGTTTATCCCGTCAACGAAGTATTCATAGTACATTCTTTCCATCCTTTCAGGGACTTTTGTCAGCCAGTCATGGCGGCCTATAATATCCCTTGTCCAGTATGGGCAATTTAGAATATAGCATGGGATCCTATGCATCATCGCGAACAACTCAGCCATCTCTGAATGGGCTACACATAACCCGCGCATTCCAACAATGAAATCTGGCTTAGGCATAGGGGGAGGCGTTGCCTTCGCTGGTTCGATGACGAAGCCTAAGGTGTTTTTGAAATAGTCGCATAGAAAATGGCTGTAACCTGCGCCTATGGAGCAGTCTATTAAGTCCGTGGAGGAACCCCTCGCCGCACAGTAAGCCGAATATTGTTCAGGAAAGGCTGGAACCAAGTCAAAGATGTATATTAACTCGGAGGGCTGAAATGAGAAAAACCATCCGACACGCCTCTTTCTTCTTAGAAGCTCTTCCTGACGTTTGAGGTGTTCCTTAAAAAGCTCCCTAAAAAGAGTTCTATATCCGAGAGGACGCCATCCTTGGTCTGTCATTCTAACCCACCACTGATTCAATAAATGCCTGAACTCTTGTCGCATATCGCTCTGTCAAAGTTGGAGTGTCAACGTCGAGAAGCAAAACTGGGAAACTTGCTAACTCCTCCATTATCTGTGGGCATTGATATCCGTAAAACTCGCAGCCTTTATCCCTTAATATTATTATTGCGTCGGCTTTGCTTTTCTCCGCTTCCCTTTTAATGAAGCACGCCCTATCCTTTGTGAAGGAGGCCGTAGGAAACACCGACAAAGCACAATGTGAGCATTCGAGATAACGTTCCGCAAGATTTCTGAGTAAGTTTCCTCCCTCATCAACGTGTCCAAGCGTGTATTCGGTGGTTATGAAAAGGTCATCGGAAACTATGACAGCTCCCGTGGACTCTATTAGGTCGAGGAGTTTTACATCGTAAAAGTCGGTTCCGGAAACATGGACGCGAAGTTTATAGTCTTTTATTCCCTCAAAATCCTTCAGATTCTCAAACTCGTTCTCAAATACCGCGTTAAAATCCTCCTTAAGCATTGAGGTGGCGCAAAGCATTATCCTTGTCCAGTCGGCACCGCTGATTTTCGGCGAGTCATATACCCTTAAGCCGCTAAGTTTGTTACAGAGAGAGCGAAATCGATTGTAAGTTTTTATAGATTCCTTAAGCCTTTCCACGTTGAAGTCGCATGATAGAAAACGCGAAAGTTTATGTGTGAATTTTTGTAGTTCGGCTGAAAAGAAGTTTAGTGAGGCTTCGTTCTGGGTGAAGGACGTTTGAATTATGTAGGAGAAAGTTGGCTTAATGTAGAAGGTGTATGTTGAATACAAACGCATTTTGGTGTCGTCGGATGTTGCTCCGACAACTCCGTCCACGTAACTGAAATTTCCTTTTAAGGCGTCTTCCAGCACCCTTCTGGCATAGGCGCAAAGCCAGCGGGGAAGCTTCGCGTCCGCGTTTTCGGTTTCCGTCGACAAGCCTAACAGCCTAACGGGCACGGCTCCAAGGGAGTGTATAATCTCTTCAGGTATTACGTTGCAAAGTGTTCCAATCAACTTTTTGCGAACTTTTTTATATTCGACTATTTTGGCTTTATTTAAGAAATAATGGTTGTAGTAGGAGCTGTTAAACAATTTATTTCGCCTAGGGAGGATTCTCCACCTGAACTTTAATAGTCTTTCTGAAAGACTGCTCCTGTCTTATCATGATAGCCTGGAACAAGAGGCTTCTAAAAGGTTTATTATTTTCGACATGTTAGCTAAGATGTAGCAGCCTAGGCTAATGGAAAACGCTTCAAAAGGATATTGGTGGAAGAATGTACTTTGCTGGAGTGGATATAGGGGCTGTTGCAACAAAAGCATGCATCATCGATGCTGAGGGGAAGCTTTTGGCTTATGCCGTTAGGAAAACAGCCGCGGATATGGCGAAAACGGGTAAAGAAACTTTTAAAAGGTGCTTTATGGAGGCGGGGCTGAAAGCTCAGGATATACGTTACATTGTGGCAACAGGGTATGGTGGCAATATAGCCCTTTCAGCTTTCGCAAATGAAAAATTTACTGAAATTACCTGCCATTCTAAAGGGGCGAAGTGGCTTTTCCCCAAATGCCACACGGTGATTGACATTGGCGGGCAGGACTCAAAGGTTATAGGGCTGGATGATGCTGGAAAAGTTTCAAGGTTTGTAATGAACGATACATGTGCAGCTGGAACTGGCAGATTTTTAGAGGTTATGGCTAAAATTTTAGGCGTTAAATTGGAGAAGATGGGTGAAATTTCCCTTGAATCAAAAAATAAGGTGCAAATTACAAGCACATGCACCGTTTTCGCGGAATCCGAGGTCATATCATTAATGGCTTCTGGAAAAAAGCCTGTTGACATAATAGCTGGGCTTCACGATGCTGTTGCAAGGAGGGTTGGCGGATTAGTTAAACAAGTTGGAGCCAAGGACGATGTGGTAATCACTGGCGGAGTTGCAAAAAATATAGGGGTTGTGAAAGCCTTAGAAAAGGAGATAGGCCATAAAATACATGTTCCTGCAGAACCCCAAATAATAGGCGCTTTTGGCGCGGCCATTATAGCGAAAGAAAAGGTTTTAGCTAAAGCCCCACTGTAACAAGGAACCACTAAGCCACACGATCCTCTTTAATGTTGTAGGGATATGCGGGCGAGCCTTCAATGCTATAAAGTCCCACTCAAATGTCGTTAATGTGCTGAAATGCGTTTTACTAGAAGATTAGAACAGATGAACGCCGCCTATCGCCGAGGAGACACTTTTCACAAATGTTAAGAGCGTCCACAGGAACGGGGTTAGACTTTAATATTTTAAAGCTGATTTATCTCCGGTTAACGTTATGCACTTGCTAGATATCTTATTGCTTCCATTATTCGGATTCATTGTTGCCGTGCCCTCATCAATGGTCGGCCTCGGGGGAGGATTCATAATAGTTCCAATTTTAATATGCATTTTTCATCTGCCTCCCCAAAATGCCGTTGCTGTAAGTTTAGTGGCGATTTCTGGCACAACAATTTCTGCCACGATTGCTTACATGAGACAGGGCAGAGTGGATTATATGCTTGGCTTACTTTATGACATTCTCGACATACCCGGCGTTGTCATCGGTGCCTATTTAACTACTTTTATGCCATCTGATTTGCTGACTGGAATTGTCGGCTTCTTCATAGCATCACTCTCCATCGTCTTAATGTTGCGTAGGGAGAACACTCCGCTTTCAACAAGACGTGAAGTGGCAAATGTTGGAGGTAAAGCGTGGAAAAGGAGGAAAACGGACTCTTCAGGCAGGTCATTTGAATATGTGGTGCGGAGGCCTGATTTAGCTTTGTTCAGCAGCCTCCTTGGTGGAATAGTGACAGGATTGGCTGGTTTGGGAGGAGGAATAATCGACACTGCAACCATGATTTTACTGGGGGTACCCCCTCACATAGCTGTTGCAAGTTCCGAGTTCGCCATGGCTCTTACCAACGGAATAGGGGTCATTGCTCATGGATTACTGAACAATGTTCTAGTAGACTACGCGTTATTGTTAACTATCGGTACAATTGTTGGCGCTCAATCAGGTTCTTTACTTGCCAAACGTGTTGAAGGAGGGTTTTTAAAAAAACTGATATGCCTAATCGCGTTTTTCGTGGGATTAAGATTAATTTTACTCGCTTTGACAGGGCTCTAAGAAAGATAAAATGAGAAGTTGCGCGTGTAGAAAGGTTAAACAGTAGGAGCGAGTTTCTCCTTTTGTCTTGATGTGTTGAGATAGGAATGGCTGGAGTTGAAGAAATAATTAGAAAGATTCTTTCAAAAAATCCGAAACTTTCAAGAGAGGAGATACTAAAAAGTCTGGAAAGCGAGAAAATGAAGACTGGAGGCTACGTTTCCGATGAAATCCTCTTACAGATGATTGCAGCGAGGCTGGGTGTCGAAGTTCCCGTTGAGGCGGCTAAAACAAGGATTTTGATAGAAAATCTTGTTTCCGGTCTAAGCGACGTAACCATTGTTGGGCGAGTCATCGCAGTTTTTCCAGCCAAATCTTCCGGAAATGATAAGGGTGTAAAAATTCCAAGTTTGCTTGTCGCCGACAAAAGTGGCATTTTGAGGGTGGTCCTCTGGGGTGATAAAGCAGCTCTTGTAGAATCCGGCGGAATAAAGGTTGGGCAATTGGTTCGATTCCGTCATGGATACACTAGGGAGGGAAGCGGGGGAGAGGTGGAGCTGCATGTAGGTGATAGGGCCGAAGTTGAAGTTGATCCCTCAGACGTCAACCCGGCAGAATATCCCACAATAGACTGTTTCTCCACAAAAATTGTACAGATTACAGACGCCCAAAAAAACAAGAGGATACACGTTTTAGGCGAGGTTGGGAACGTCTCTTCGGTGTCAACGTTTAAACGGCAGGATCAAACCTCCGGAAAAGTTATGCGCTTTATCTTGGAGGATGAGACGGGCAGAATACCTGTTGTTGTTTGGAACGATAAGGTTGATGAGGTTGAGGTGCTTATCAAAAAGGGTGTTAGACTACAAATAGTGAACGCCAAGGTTAAGAAGGCGGCGGATGGAGGCTTTGAGGTTCACGTTGACCCAAGAACCTACGTGGGTCCCTTGGAGCCCGCAGATAAGCTTCTAAAAATAGGCAGTTTAAAAGAAGGGATAAGGAACGTTAGCGTTCAGGGGCAGGTGGTTGTTAAGCCCATTCTTAGGGATGTTAAAACCTCCAAGGGTGAGCTTGTTAAACTCTCAGTTTTTGAAATAGAAGATGAAACTGGAAGGATATGGGTTTCAGCTTGGCGGAAAAACGCCGAAAAAACCGCCGACCTGAAGGTGGGCGATAAAATATTGGTGAAAAACGCCTATGTCAAGAGGGGTTTTGGAGGCCAGCTTGAAATATCGACGGGAAATGCAACGTCAATAGAGGTTCTTGTTAAGCGGTAGAAATGTGAACTCCTCTATTTTATTAGTTGGGATACCTGTGAACGTTTGAGGGTTTCTTTAAGCGTTAAATAAAATGTCGCGCTTATCAGCCGGCCTATGAATGAAAGCATGTAGACGATCTGTAAACCACGGGTTAAGCCGAATAAATATGTCATGTAGTCTGAAAGATACCCGCCTATCAGCGAGCCGAAGAAAGAAGTTGTTCCGGCAATAAAGTTGAAGGTTGCGGTGAAGCTTCCGCGATATTCCTTGGGGGCGAGGTCAAGTAGATAAGCGGTCATGGATACCTGTGCCAACGCGTTCGTAAACCCCCAAAAAGCGCTAACAGCTGTCAGCGTGCCCATGTTTGGAGAAAACGCGTAAGCCAACGGGACTGTTAACAGGCTGAACCTGGAGAAAACCAGGAGGGGTTTCCTTCCAACGCGGTCCACAAAACCTCCAGCCCACCTTTGGAACATTATCCCCATAATTGACTGGACAACTGTGAATATGGCGATGTCGAACATAGACGCATTTAAAACTTTTACCTGCGTGATGGTCATAAGTGGCCAGGCGATTGACATGGAGAAATGAAATGCTCCCTCAACACAACAGTATCGTATAAAATCCGGCGACCTCTTTGCAGACGCAAATATCTTTGACATGCTATATGCAAAGTTTTCTTTCAACCCCTCTTTCTCAACGTTGCCCAACTCCCTGACTTTAAACATTATTACGGATGATATTATGCCACATGCCGACGCGGTTATAAGTGGGACGAAAAACATCTCATGGGGCTGAATGCCCGCCATAACCATTATTACGCCAGAAATCAATGTTGCAATTAGGCTTCCGATTGAAGCCCAAAGATTTAGGTTTGCGTTCACCCTTCCAAGCCTGAGTGATGGAACAATGTCTCCTATCAGCGCCGTCCAAGCGGGTGTGACCATCGAGCCTAAAAGTGCCTGCAACGCAAGGAGGATGATTAGTTGGGTTACATTTGTTATAAAAAGCATGGGCAACCATAAAGTTGCAACAATCAAGCTTCCACAGATTATGAAGGGTACCCTGCGCTTTAGTTTGTCGCTTAGCATGCCCCATAGTATTTGCATGATGTTGTTTGAGAGGTTGGCGGACGACTGAAACCATCCCATATCGGAGGATGAGGCGCCAAGTTTTACGGCATACGCGCCCGTAAAAGGTCCAACCATCCCCGCCCCAAAAGAGTAAACCAGAGAACGTGCATAAAGCGGGGTTAATTTTTCTCTAGTCTTCGAGGTAATTTCATCCGCTTTATCTGCCATCCTTTTCACGGTACCATTTTGAATTCCTCCACTACCATTGAGGTGCTTAAAAACTAATCGCAGAGATGCCAACCCTCCACATGTACTGCTTTTGAGCTTGAGTACTGTTTGCTTAGCGCATGGATGGGCAAACGCTGCTCCTTTATTCCAATATCAATTTAACTTCATCATCTGACAATGTTCTGCCATGCAAAAAGCGTCCTTTAACCCTCCATTCCCCAATAATCGTATCCTTCACCAGTTTAGGCTTCTCAAATTTTATTAACTCACTAAACTTTACAGCACTTTTCCAGCCATTTTTTTGGCACATGGCCTTTTCATGATCATCCATATCCTCCAGCGTTTCAACACCTTCAACAACGCCGTAGCCAATTATCGAGTCCATCTTCCCCACTTTCTTAAGAAAAATCACTACGGAACCGGTTTGCCATCCCCTAACACTTCTCATGCCTGAATAATATTTTTTAACCGTAAACACTTGCTTCAACCACTCGTCCCTACTAATCCTCAAAATGTGATGCTTCACTTCCACCAAAATCCTCCACCTCAATCAGCAAATACTCATTTCCCTCGACCTTAACATAAATTTTGCAACGATTTCTCAAAACGCTCACTGAAAATTCTAAATAATTGACGGTATGTGCCGGGGGCGGGATTTGAGCCCGCGACCTCTGGGCGCTTGCCCCTGCACTCTCCAGATTATGAGTCTGGCGCCCATTCCAGGCTAGGCTACCCCGGCTACTTTTTAGATTATCCAAGCACGTTTTTGTATTTTATTTTCGCTTCCTAAAAAACATTAAGTCGTCCCCTTAGCAAAGTATTCAAAGCCTACCCAAGCAACGCCTTTATCCCGTCTGGTTTTGTTGCTCTTTCACAGTGAATTCTTTCAGCTCTGTTTACACGTTTATTTTTACAAGGTTTTTTATGCCTGTTTCGAGGGGGATTTTGGCCTTGAAACCTAAAATTTTTTCAGCTTTACTCGTGTCCGCCCATGTGTGGTAGACGTAATTTTTAATTGGGTTTGGTTTGTAGGTTGGCTTAACGTTTTTTCCCAAGTGCTTGTTTAGGAGGTTTACAACGTCATTAAAGCTGTGGGCTACGCCTGTTCCAACGTTGAAGATTTCACATTCAAATTGCTTCTCAGCCGCAAGCATAAATGCCTCCACAACATCTTCAACGTGGATGAAGTCCCTCGTTTGCTCGCCGTCGCCATAAATTACGGGCGCCTCGCCCTTCTTCATCATCCAAAGGAACTGGGACACTATATTTGCATATTCGCCTTTATGCTCCTCCTTAGGTCCATAAACGCTGAAAAGCCTCAGGCCTACAGATTTAACACCGTAAAGCCTATTGTAAAGCATGGCAAGCCGCTCTATTGCGTACCTACATTCCGTATAATAGTCTGTTACGTATATGGGCATATCCTCCCTATACGGTAGGCTGTTCCCATTGTAGAGGCTGCTGGTGCTCGCATAGACAATCTTACATCGGCTTTTTCTAGCATACTCGAGGAGGAATATGGCGTCATTTATGGTTTGGCCTACAAGCCATGGCTCCCGCTTGTACATGGGTGAGGAAGAAGGCATGCCCAGATGAAATATTACGTTGACTTCTCCAAGCAAGGTTGGAATCTTTTCATAAGGCTCCTTGAAAAACGTGACATCAAGCCCTTCGATGTTTTTTAAACTGCCAGTAGTTAGATTGTCGAAGACCGTCACCTTATAACCTTCCCTGACAAGCTTTTCGACGAGGTTGCTGCCTATAAAACCACATCCACCCGTTACCAGAAAATCCAACGAAATCCTCCACCATTATTGCATTGTAACATTTATAATGCTTCTAGTAATGTAATTAAAGATTTTTCCTTCATATGCGTGAGCGTTAAGAAATGATGAACTAAGCTTTACAGTTGTGCTGTTTCTAAAACTCTCCCACAAATGACATTCCCGTAATCATTTTAATAGCGTCGACAGTCTGTTTGGGCGAACTTTCCTCTAGAGGGCAAATTCAGCCTCGATACAACTCCTTTGCCATGCGCGTTTTCAATAAACACTTCAGAGAATTTTTGAATGCCCTTTTCATTCCAGCCTTGTGTAATTGCGGCTGCAGCAGGTTGCACTTTTCTGAATTGGCAATTAAACTAGTAAAAATGAATTAATAAGGTAAGATCTTTCCGCTCGTTTAGGCTGTTGGGTGAACAACTGTCTTCCAAGAGGAAGCTTAAAGGCACCTAATTTTAAACCGTTATTTTTTTCGCTCCATTTTTTCAACACCACTTTCTTTTCCTAAATAAACCAAGTCAGCCAAGCCTAGAAAAAGTCCTGTTTCAACTATCCCTGGAATTGTCTTTAATCTCCTTTCTAGTTCAGCTGGGTTCCTTATGGGCCCAAAATTTACGTCAATTATGAAGTTGCCGTTGTCTGTTATGACGGGTCCAACCTTTCCGACACCTTCTCTTATTTGGGGCTTCCCGCCCAACTCCCCTATTTTAAGCATTACTACATGAGTAGCAAAGGGTAAAACCTCAACCGGGACTGGTTGTCCGTTTTCTCCAAGAACCTTTGCCTTCTTCCTCTCGTCGGCAATTATAATAAGGCTTTTGGATGCATATGCAACTATTTTTTCTCTTGTGAGGGCTCCACCCATGCCCTTTATTAGGTTAAGTTCTTCGTCGATTTGGTCTGCCCCGTCTATGGTTATGTCTATTTCTGGGTTTTCATCCAGCGTTGTGGTTGGGATACCATGTTTAACCGCTAACAGGAATGCCTGGTAGGATGTTGGAACAACCTTCACGTTTAAACCTTCAAGCCTTATTTTTTTCCCAATTTCCTCTGCAGCGTAGGCGACTGTGCTTCCGCTGCCTAAACCTATTACAAAGCCGTCTTTAACGTGTTTAACAGCCTCCAGGGCCGCGTTTCTTTTCGCTCTTTCAGTCCACTCTTTTTCACGTTTCAACTTCCATCTGCCCCAATCTATCTAAAACCTTTTCGACTTCAGCTCTAATCTCCTCTATCCTCTTCTCCGCCTCGCTTAACGGGCCAGGTTTTGCCAGCGGTTTTCTCCTTTTCTTCACCGTCTTCTCTTCAGAGGCGACTTTTTCCTTTTTCTCCTCAATCGTCGGCGCAGCTTTTGGTGTTTGTATTGTTATTTCTTTCAACGGTTTGGCTTCAACCTTTGAGCGTAGTTCTTCAATTTTAGTGCTTATTTCGTCGAAACGTTCGCTAAAAAGTTTTATTAAATCTTCCTGCATGACCTCAAGCTCATGTAGGGCGACGAGGGACTCGTCTTTTTCTATAGCTTCTTTAACACTCATCATTCTTTCCTTATATGTTTGTGCAAGCTTTTCCCTCTCCTCTTCTGTTATTTTGCCTTGAGCATGGGCTTCGTAAAGCTTTCTGATGGCGTCGCTCAGGATTTCCCTCTCCAAATCTAGTATTCGAAGCTCTTCCTTAGCCCTTTTAGCATCTTCTTCAGAAATCGTTTTCACAATTTTAAAGGGTAAGCTTCTCGGTTCTATTTTCCCCCTCTCTGCAGGTTTCTCTTCCCTTATTATTTTCTTCCTCATAGCATAAAAAGTAACGGAAAAAGTAATAATCACTCCTGCAATTATTAACACGAAAGTCAAGGATTCATCAAACGGCAAAAGATGCCCCCTCTCATTCTTCTTTAAACCATTTTATGAGATATATAAATTATCCAAAAGGGGTTTAAATCAGAAAATCAAGCTAACACAATCATTTGCTCATGTTTTGGAGGGCTTCTTAGCAAGGAATATATCTTTCCGTGCCTTTTTGAAACTCCTTAATGGTGTTAAAAGGCGAATCAGATGGAACTTGCCGATGAAATATTAAAACTTAAAAGGGAAAAGAAAGCGGTAATTTTAGCCCACAACTATCAGAGGCCGGAAGTTCAAGATATTGCAGACTATGTTGGCGACAGCATAGAGCTTAGCAGAAAAGCCATGGACGAAAAAGATGCGGAAATCATAGTTTTTGCAGCAGTAGATTTTATGGCTGAATCAGCGGCCATCTTAAACCCAGACAAGAAAGTTTTGTTGCCCTCCATGGGCGCACGTTGTCCCATGGCTCAAATGCTCACAGTCGACGAGATTAAAAGGTGGAGGACCCTTTACCCCCTCTTGCCCCTCGTATTATATGTTAACACTTTGGCCTCAGCTAAGGCTTACTGTGACATATGCTGTACTTCGGCAAATGCCGTAGAGGTTATAGACTCCTTAGATGCTGAAACCGTACTTTTTGGACCGGACCACAACCTTGCAGAGTATGTTCAGGAAAAAACTGGCAAGACTATTATCCCAATTCCTGAGCGGGGTTTTTGCCCAACCCACCTGCTCTTCCATCCTGAGGATGTGCAAGCCATTAAGGCGCGGTTCCCCGACGCCGTCGCTATGGTTCATCCAGAGTGCACTGCAGAAATGCGGAGAATTGCCGACTTCATCGGCAGCACGTCCCAAATGTGCAAGTATGCGAGGGATAGCGCTGCAAAAACGTTCATTGTTGCCACGGAGGAGGGCCTAATCCACCGCTTGAAAAAGGAGAATCCTGGGAAACAGTTCATCCTAGCCTACGAGGGAGCTGTTTGCCCAAACATGAAATTGAACACCTTGGAGAGGATTTACCTTTCCTTAAAAGAGGAGAAGTACGTGGTCAAAGTCCCGGAACCTATAGCCAGCAGAGCCCGCAAAGCCTTAGAAAGAATGTTTGAAATTAAACGTTAAACGTGAGGTTTAAAGGGAAACAATCATCGTTTTAAGGATTTTTACCCCTCTTTTGGATGATAGTTCGTCGCTCAATTTTCGAATATCTTCCGCTTCCCCTTTCACAGCTATCGCTTCTAGACAATCCCTCTCAGTTAAGTGTATATGCATTGTTGAAGAGATCATGTGTGCATAATGGTGCTGCACGTCTGTAAGCGCATCCTCTATCCCCTTAACTTCGTGATCGTAAAGCAACATTAACACTCCAGCCTGCATTCCCTTCTCTTCCTGAAGCCACTTCCGCTCCGAAATGAAAAGCCTTACAGCGTCCTGAACTGCCTTAGAGCGGTTTTCATAACCAATTCTCTGAATAACCTCGTCAAAATCCCTCAACAGCTCTGATGGGAAAGTGACACTCACCCTCACAATTTTCCCCATATTCATCTCCACACTAATTTAGGAGTTTCACAATAAAGTCTTTGTGTAAACGTCCTTTTTAGAGGCTTCGGGGGAGACGCGCCTATAAAAATTTATGCTCCTTTTAAATTTAGTTTCAGGGACGAGACGCCATGGTCAGCCATGAGGATAATGCATTAGAAAAAGATAAAGAGTTGGAACGCATTAAAGAAAAGAAGCTGAGGAAACTTCTGAAAGAGCTGGGGGAAAAACATTCAATGAACGGGAAAGTTGTGCATATTACCGACTCAAACTTTAATGAGATAGTTCGTCGAAACCCGCTTGTTTTGGTTGATTTTTGGGCAGAATGGTGCATGCCATGCAGGATGTTGGCGCCAATAATTGAAGATCTGGCAAAGGAGTATAGCGATAAGGTTTTGGTTGGGAAACTTAACGTGGACGAAAACCCTGCCACAGCCAGCAAATTCCACGTTTTCAGCATACCCACCCTTATACTAATGCGAAATGGCGTGGAAGCTGAAAGAATAGTGGGATATGTTCCAAAAAACCAAATTGAAGTCCTCCTTAAAAAGCATCTAAAGTGAGTTTTATGGATGTTTCAGAACGCAGAGTTATAGGCGCTTTGCTCCTGCTTATGGGCGTCTCTTTACTGGCTTTTGGCCTATACACTGGACAGCTGGAAGTTCTCATTGAGCTTTTAAAGAAAGTT
This sequence comes from Bathyarchaeia archaeon, assembly GCA_038865865.1. Taxonomy (GTDB): domain Archaea; phylum Thermoproteota; class Bathyarchaeia; order Bathyarchaeales; family Bathycorpusculaceae; genus JANXEP01. The sequence continues at coordinate 34,419 of JAWBZV010000002.1, forward strand.
TTTCCCTAAATAGTCTATTCTATACCCTCATTTTTTCATACATTTTTTCCAAAGTCCATCGTATGCTGGATTTTAACTCCCTTAATCTTTCAGCATCAAAGTTTCTGACATGTATTTCACGTACAAAATCGCCTTCTCTAACGATGTTGTATGAGAAAATTTCTTCAAGCTTCATCTTCCCAGCCTTGGCCAGCTCGCTGTCCTTCTCCTGCATTTTTGCCAAAACCCTTTCTATGAGGAACTGGTTGAATGGGGGTGTGTTAACGTTGAAGTTTTTGCTTTTGTCTAAAACCACTTTCAGGAATTTTTCTCCGACGTAGATTTTTGCGAGGGTCTCCCCCGCGACAGTGTTTAGTGGTACGATTTCTTTAAACTCCTCCGTCACAGGAACCGGCGCCTCTGATTTTAGAGGTGAAAGTTCTTGTGGCGTTTTAGCAATCTCCGCTCGTTTAAATCCCCTAGATAATATAATGGAGTTGACAACATCTAAGGATTCTTGCAACTCCTTCAGTTCAGACTGTATTTCCTCAATCCTTTTTTCAAGCCTCTTTTTGAGCGCCATTAACTTTTTAATTTCCTCACCCTCATCAGACATAGCCTTCACAATAGTGTATGAGTAAGCTTTTGCTTATCAATGCTTTCCACCTAAAATTATTTCATGCTTGACTTTGCAAGAACGCCATTTTAGGTTTTTGCCTGGGGGTTGGACATGGTTTAAGTTTAACCTTTAACTCCTCCCTCAAAAAGTTCTCAAATTCGTTGAACACCAAGCTATCCGTGAAGTTCAATTTTAAGCACACCTTTTTACCCTTTGAAAGAGGGCTTAAATCATATAGGGCTATTCTTTTTGTTAACTCCGGGTTCTTAAAAATTAAATTTGCCAAGTCTTTGGGTGGAGTTTCGGAGAATAGCCATGCAGTATAGGCTGCTTCAACCACACGGTAAAATGAACCCTCGCGAAGTACACATTTTCTGTTGGCGGCTATTATCTTGAAGGATGAAGGGTGAATATTTCTTGTTAAAAGGAAATTGTGATATCCATCTTCAGCTTCAACCCAGTCCTCGTTTTCAGAAGTCTTCCAGCCTCGGGATTTGCATGACTCTTTAAATTTCCTTAAAATTTCCAAAACTTCATGCGTTTTCATCCTGTCATAACCTCTCAGAACTCCCTTAATGAGTTTTCTATTCCACAAATTTAAACTTATTTGCCAGTTTGTTCGCAAAAATGTAGGAATAAATCGAAAAAATTGAAAGTTTGTAGATAAAATTATCATTATGCCTACAATTTTACAAAGAGTTAACGTCGGAGACTGTTGAAGCATCATTTGTGCCAACGCGAAAAATGGGGTGTTGCATATTTATGCTAAAAAGGAAACATATTTCCGAAAAATTAAATACATTTTCTACATTTTTCCGACAACAAACGATAAATTCGAAAAACTAAAAGTATAACAAAAGGCGGGAAGGTCTAGTGCTTGAAAATTAGAAACAATACCTTCACATTGGATCAAATAGACTTGAAAATTTTGGAGGCTTTACAGGAGGATGCTCGACAAACCTACACGACCATAGGCAGGCGCTTAGGAATAGCCCACTCCACGGTTTATGACAGAATTAAGAGAATGGAGGAGTACGGCATCATAAAAAAGTACACAGCCTTAATCGACTCAGAAAAGGCTGGTGCCAAAAGCGTAATTGCCATAATGACCATTTACACGGACCCAAAAGAAAGCGAAAAGGTTGCGGAAAAACTGTGTGAATGCCCTCAAGTTCTCGAAGTTTACACTTCCCTCTCCGAAGAACTCCAAGTTATAGCAAAGGTGATTGCAGAGAGCCAAGAAAGCCTCCATGAATTCATTGCGAATCAAATCGCGCCTATGCTTGGGGTTTTAAGGATTCGCACATCAATAGTGACTAAAAAGTTTAAGGAAACTCCCCAAATTTTAATCAACAATTCCAAGAGGTAGAGTTTGCAAATGTCGGAGATGGGGGAACGTGTGTGAGCAAGGGAGATGAGCCGGGATTCGGCAAAGTTCCAAGAGAGAAGGCCTTCTACTTCTTCACATCTATTGGAAACTATACTGGTAAAAGTGCATCTTCATTGTCTGAGTTTGTGGAGAGGATAAGTGAGGTCGACGTGAAATCTCTAGAGTTCCATCTTTACCGTAAAGATTTTGAAAAGTGGTTCACCGAGGTTCTACAGGACGAAACGTTGGCTGAAGAGGTTAGGAAGCTGTATACGTTGAACCTCACCGGCGAAATCCTCCGCAGTCACTTATACAAAATTGTCGCGGCTCGCCTGAAAGGGTCAAGGACACAGTGAGGTTGCCAGTCAACTCTCAACAATCTTCTTAAGTTGCCTATTATACATGTCAACAATCTCCCTTACGGTCGTCGCGTCTTCAGCTGCCTTGTCAACCCTGTAATTTCCCGTGAAGCGTGGAAATCTTATGGCTAGCCCGCTTCCCTTTCGGATGATGTCCATGGCGCACGTGTGAATTGGGCTTAGGGTTATTTCAGCCCCCAAAACCTCAATAACCACGACGGGCTCAAACCAGACGTCAGCCTCAATAATAGAGTTCACCCTTGGATGCTTACGGGTTAACACGTGCCTCTTCATCATATCCGGAAGCTTCGCCAAGTCTTCGTCGGTGAATCCTGTGCCGCACTTTGTAACTGTCTCAAAAGTGTCGTTGTCCGGGTTGTATGCTGCCAAAAGCAGGGCGCCATACGTCCCAGCCCTCTTACCCCTCCCATAGAAAGCGCCAACCACAACAAGGTCCACCGTGTCGGTCATTTCGCTCTTATAGTCTCGCTTGTACTTTATCCAAAGCCATCCCCTCGCCCCAGCCTGGTAAACCGAGTCTTCCGCGACGGATTTGCAAACTAAGCCTTCACATCCATCGTTTATGGCTTGGAGAAAGAAGTTTTCCAGTTCCTTAACATTATCTGTCAAAATGTATTTGGCGATTTTAACCCTCTCGTTTTCCCTAACTATTCTTTCAAGGGCTTTCCGCCTAACGGGGTAGGGTTTGAGGGTTAAGTCCTCGCCGTTAACATAAAGCGCGTCGAACATGAAAAGTGAGACTGGATATTCTTCCATGGCCTTTTCAATTCCATACTTTCGCCTTCTATGCATAAGCTCCTGAAAAGGTAGCATTTCACCTGTGTTCGGATCTATGGCGACACATTCAGCCTCCAAGATGGCGTCTTTTGCCAGCACATGCTTTTTAAGGAGTTCAATGACGTCCGGATACTGGTCTGAAATGTTTTCCAAACGCCTAGAAAAAAGTGTGACTTCATCGCCCTTTATGTGGGCTTGAATTCTTTCCCCATCATATTTGTATTCAGCTATGCATTTTCCTCCAAGCTTTTCAAGGATTTCTTCCGGAGTTGAGAGCCTCTCGGCGAGCATGGGCCTTATGGGTTCGCCGACGATAACCTTGAAATTTTTGACACCTTCAAGCCCCTCTTCGGCGACAACCTTGGCAACTCTTCCAAGGTCCGATGAAATGTTATAGGCCCTTTCTACAAGCTCCCGGGCTTCTTTCCCACCGCCGTAGGCTATGGCTAAAGCGTCAAGCACTGTCATATCAGCTATGCCTAAACGAAGGTTTCCGGTTACGGTTCGCATAATGTATTTTGCCTCTTTCGGTTTGGCGTCTGCCAGAAGCCCGGCTAAAAGCGAAATTTTGGCGTCAACGGCCCCTGAGCCGGATGCTCTGGCCATTTTATCGAGGGTTTCGTACACCCGTTGGACGGTTAAGGGTTTCTGGAAGAAGGTCAGCTGCCTCTTTCGGGCTATAAACTTTTGAGCGGTTTCCCCGATGTCTCCGCTCCTTTTCATGTCTTCCTCAATTTCGTTTTCGTTTCTCCCGGAAGCCCGTGCAAGGGCTTTTATGGCGAGTCTTTCTGCAACCCCTATCTCAAGCTTGACAAAGTCTGGGTAAAGCTTACCCTGCGTTAAATACACAACCTTATCGATTATTTCTTTTGGGGTTTTTTTAAGCAGTTCAACTAATAGGTCAGTCATTTCCAGCCTTTTCGTGGTAGCCTCAATTCTCTCGTAAGCATCAGCAATTTCGGCGTAAAGCAAAGCGGTTTCCCCATTGATTAGGGAAGACCCGTAATATATTAAGCTTAAAGCCCTCCATAAGCTGCCGATGTCTAAGCCTAAAAGGTTTCGTAGTGAATTATTTGCCTTAAAGGCCTCCTTGGAGGAGGCGAAGGTTTTTCAGCGGGATATCCAACCGGGATTATGGCTACGGGTCTGATTCCCTCCGGGATCTTTAAAATTTTTTTAACCTCATCTTCCATGAAAGCGCCAACCCAGCATGTGCCTAAACCCATGGAATATGCAGCTAAATGAATGTTCTGCACTGCTGCGGCGGTATCCTGTATACAATATAAGTTTTTACCGCGCATGCCGTAGCCTTGGGCTGAGCGGTTTTCATCAGCGCAGGCAACAATCACGACGGGCGTTTCTTCAATAAAAGACTGACCTAGAGCCGCGTTTGCCAGCTTTCGCTTAATTTCTGGTTTTCTGACGATTATGAATTCCCATGGCTGAATGTTGCCGGCGGAGGGTGCCCACCTAGCAGCGTCAATTAATCGTTCAACGTTTTCAGTTGGGACATCCTCGTTTCTGAAGGCCCTTATGCTCCTCCTTCCCCTAATAGCCTCTAAAACGTCCATAACTGCGTTCCCACAATTTTAGACCCTTGCCTTCTTGATAAAGGTTGCACCGGTCCTGGGAAGCCTTAAATTCGGCAGCTAGCCTAATGTTTCTCGGATGATGAGCCTGAGAGTCATCAGAGCCTAAAGCTGTGACGCGACTTCGACGGGCGGACTGACACCTTCTTCTGCGGAAACTTTATCAGCGATTATGCGAAATGAGAGAAGAATACCCTGCTTAATCTGAAGAGGATTGGGCGAAAATCTTGTCTACTAAAAAGTCCGGAGAAGCCCTGGATAGGCTTTCATCAAAACCTTCAATCAAATACGGGGTCTATTTAACAGCCGCTGCGGTTTTTTTCGCCCTAATTCTCCTACCCCCGATTCTTGGCATAATAATTAAATGGGGAACTATGCAGGAGATTTTTGGCAATAGCGAGCTTATGGCTCGCGCTTTGCAGGCCGTTAGAAATTCTTTCGCTGTTGCTGTATTAGTATCCGCGTTAGATGTCGCCGCCGGAATTCCAATGGCCTGGCTAATTGCCAGGGGAAAATCTAATTGGTTGAACGTTTTAGATACTCTCGCCGATATCCCCTTTATTGTGCCTACGGCGGTGCTGGGATACTCTCTTCTTCTCTTTTGGGGCAGACATGAGGGAATATCCGCCTTTTTCGGCGGACCACTAGTGCAGCCTGGCTGGTTGCTGGTTGCACTTCTACATTTCACTTTTTCATATCCAATTGTTGTCAGGGTGGTTGTGGGCGCTTTGCTGGATTACAAGATTGAGTATGAACAAGCCTCAAGAACCCTCGGTGCGCCGCCGTTTACGGCGGCGAGAACCGTCACGTTAGGGATTATAAAGCCTTCAATTATAGCAGCTTTTATCTTAGCCTTCGCAAGGTCCATTTCAGAAACTGGCGCTACAATGATAGTTGCTGGAGCTTTTGAAAATGGGCCGATATTTATCCAGAACACAAAAGACGTTTATGTGGGAGCAACGGTTTTTGTGAGCTTCATTTTAATAATTGTTTCGTGTTTAATTTTTGCAGTTATACGTGTCCTCGGAGCTAGGTTCAAGCTCCCAGTTAAGGGAGCTTGGCCCACAATTGAGAGGAAAATAAGCTATTCTCCAGCCGCAATTACAAGAGACAGCGTTTCCATCCTGATTTTCCTTCTAATTGTGCTGGTTCCATCGCTTTTTGCTGCACTTCCAGCTTTTGAAGCCATTTCCAAAGGTGTTTTGCCAGAGGCGTTGGCGTTCCAGCCTCCATGGGATAGTTACTGGCAAAGCCTTCTCCTCTCATATTCCCTAGGCGCTGTTGTCACTGTTTTGAATATTCTTGTGGGTTTGCCTATGGCGATTATCGTTGCAAGGAAAAAGTTTGGCTCCTTATCCTCCGCGTTAAACATCCTCGTTGATGTTCCCATAATTGTGCCTTCAGTGGCGTTAGGCATTTCCTTGCGGTTTTTCTGGAAGGAAACCTTAGCGTATATACCTGACTTATGGCTTCTTATCTTCGCGCATTTAGCCATTACTTACCCGTATTTTGTGAGGGCAATGGCTGCTGCGGTTGAAAGAATAAGTCTTGAGCTGGAAGAGGCTTCTAGAACCCTTGGAGCCAAGCCCTTCTGCGTTTTTAGGACAATAACATTTCCCTTAACAAAATATTCCATGTTTTCTGGGGCTGTGATGGTTTTCACCCGCAGCGTTAGCGAGACAGGCGCCACTTTAGCGGTTACACCCCTTCAAACAGCACCCGTGATTCTTGTAAACTGGGTTAAAGGAAAGCCTCAGGTCACACCTTTAGAAATAGGTTTAGGATGCGGCTTCTTAATATTATTCTCTTTCATAATCCTATTAACCCTAAGGCTTGTCATAAAGGGAAGAGGAAGATACTAGCATGTCTAAAACAGAATCATGTTCGGAGGAACCGCACCAATGCCGGACGTCCGTCTAGTCAACGTTACCAAAAAATTCGGCAAAGTAGTGGCTGTTGACAACGTCAGCCTCCATATCCGCGATAGGGAATACTTCTCCCTTCTAGGGCCAAGCGGATGCGGAAAAACCACATTGCTTAGGCTTATTGCAGGGTTAATCAAGCCAGATAAAGGCGAAATTTACATTGGAGACAGGCTTGTGAACGACGTTCCGCCAGAAGATAGGGATATAGGCTTCGTTTTCCAAACTTTCGCGCTTTTCCCCCACATGAACTCTTGGGAAAACGTAACTTATGGGCCACGGGTTAAAGGTTTCGACATGCGGAAGGCGGAGAGGATAGGACATGAGGTCTTGGAGATGGTTAGGCTGCATGAACGCCTAGACGCTTATCCCCACGAGCTGAGCGGTGGAATGATGCAGAGAATCGCGGTTGCAAGGGCGCTGGCTGCCGGTGCCAAACTGCTCCTCCTCGACGAGCCACTAGGCCATTTAGACGCGAAAGTGAGAAACGAGCTTAGGTATGAAATTAGGCGTATGGTTAAGGATTTGGAATTAACGGCCATACACGTAACCCACGACCAGTCTGAAGCCATGGCCATATCAGATAGGATAGCTGTAATGAAGAAGGGCAAGGTGTTGCAGGTTGGCACCCCTAAAGAGCTTTACATGAACCCCCAGAGCATATTTGTGGCCAATTTTATCGGAGGAGCAAACTTTTTAGAGGGTTTCGCCGTGGAGGTGAAAGGCGAAGACATCACAGTGGAGCTTCGCGGCGGAATAAGGGTTCAAGCACTTAATAGGGGAATCGCCCGGGGAGAACGCGTAGTTTTAGCTGTGAAACCTGAAACTTTCTCCATTAAAAAGGGAGTGGTGCGGGGGACAAATTCCATTCCAAGCGTTGTTGAGAGGGTTACTTTTGAAGGTACAAATGTCCGATATGAAGTTAGACTTGAAAACCAGGACCTAGTTGTGGTTGTTGTTCCATCATTAACCTGCGAATGGTTTAATATTGGGGAAAAAGTTACAGTTAGTTTTCAACCGTCAAACGCCCATGTGTTTGCGTACCCAGCGGCAGGGTTAAGGGAGGAACTGGCTATTGAGTGAGTTAATAAAGTGGTTCGAAAAGAGGAAGGAAACAAAGGCGTTAACCATTATACAGCAGCATCTAGCCCTGACAACAAGCGTGGTTGAAGGTTTAGAGAAAGCTCTAGACGCTGTCCTAAAAAACAACATAAAAGAAGCGCAAACGTGTATTGAAAGGGTGGCGGCTAACGAGCGGGAAGCTGACTCTTTAAGGAGGAGGGTTATGGATGAGGTGGCGAGGGGGGAGCTTTCACCCATAGCCAGGGAGGACATAATGCATCTTGTAAAAAGGGTGGACATGGTTGCCGATTGGAGTAGGGAGTCTACGAGAATTTTAAGCGTGATACTAACGCATAAAATACCCGAGTCAATTAAGAATGGGCTTATGGAAATGATGAGGGGCGTAAAGGAATGTGTAACCGCCCTCCAAAGATGCGTAAACAAGATAATGTCAAAGCCTGAAGAGGCGTTGCAAGCTGCGGACACCGTTGAAAGGGAGGAAGAGAAGGTGGACGACATATATGAAAAAGCGAGAATGCTGCTAGGGACGGAGGATATCCCAAAAGCTGGAACTGTTGTTTTGTTAAGTCAGCTTTTTGAAGCAATGGAAATGATTGCAGACGCATGTGAAGACGCATGTGACCTGGTGAGGGTGATAATCGTTAGAAAGTAGCTTGTGGAGGAAAGCTGCATGGTTGAAGTAAAAATAGATATTTCTGAACTGAAGGCTGAGGGAGGGGATGAAATAACCAAAAAGCTTGTAGATTTCTTAGAGGGAAAGGCGAAGTCTAAAATTAAAGCAGCGGAAAACGAGCTAATAGTCGGTGGTGAAGAAATTTCAAAACAATATCTGCGCGTACTTTTGCGAAAGTTTCTGCACAAGAATGGGCTCAGAGACTACTTTAGAGTGATATGCGGAAAAGAGGGCGGCTTAAAAGTTAAAGGGAGGAAAATCTCCGAAGAGGAATAGCCAAACTCCAAAACCTCCCTATTTCTTTTTTGCAGGATTCCCTTGAATCTTAAAAATGTATTGTCTGGCCGTGTAAGCATATTTATGAGCGTCTATTAAATTTTTGTTGGCCAACGCCTTTTTAGATTCCCTAATAAGCTCCATTACTTTCGCCAACACGTCATCCGCCTCAATCCCCTGGGACTCTGGGTTAGGCTTCCATTCTACCTTGTCATATTCACCGTCAGACATTAAAGAAAAGAGAAATAGGGCGTATTCAAGTTCTGCAGCCACATGCCAGATGCTGTCCGCAAAGGTGCCCTCGTCCTTGTTAAATGTTAATAAGGATTTTTTCAGATGGTTTTCCGCAGACTCCAAGGCATTTAACACCTTCTCAGTAAGCGTCATCATATCAGCTCGTTTTTCACAGTATATGCCTAAATGTTTTTTATCCGTTTCGTTGTAAGCTTTCAAATTCCAAGGTTTTAAATAGAGGCAAGGTTAAAGAACTTCAAGCTTGCGGCAAAGGAGTGGAACCATGAAACTGGTGAGATACCGCTATGTAAAAGAAGAAAGTTATGGAATTTTGACAGGCGGGAATAGTGTTGTATGTCTGCCCCGTTTGGCGAAGCACTTAGGCATTCGGCTTCCTAAAAACCTCGAGGGTTTCATTGAAAAAAGTGAGAAAACCGTTAAAATAGCAGAAGATCTCCTTAGAAAAGCCGAACGGGGCATTGTCAGCAGCTTTTCCTTGCCACTAAGCCAAATAACTTTGCTTGCCCCCATTAAATATCCTCCCAAAGTCATATGTTTAGGGCTAAATTACATGGACCACATTGAAGAGCGCATAACAGAGCATGGTGCACGCATACCAGACGAGCCTATAATCTTTATGAAGCCGAGGACGGCAGTTGTAGGGCCGTTCGACAACATTGTTAAGCCAAGCTTTGTTAAAAAGCTTGATTATGAAGCTGAGCTGGCCATCGTTATTGGGAAGAAGGCGAAGAACGTTGAAGTTTCAGAGGCGAAATCCTACATTTTCGGGTATACAATACTAAATGATGTTTCAGCAAGGGATATACAGTTTAAAGACATTCAGTGGACTAGAGGCAAGAGTTTTGACACATTTGCTCCCACGGGGCCATGTGTTGTGACCCAAAATCAGCTGCCTGACACCTCAAACCTCTACATTCGGACGTGGGTCAATGGGGAGCTTCGTCAAAACTCAACGACAAAAAACATGGTTTTCAATGTTTACCAAATAGTCCACCATCTAAGCCAAGTTATGACCCTAGAACCATGCGACATCATTGCCACGGGTACGCCTGGAGGCGTCGGTTTCGCAATGAAGCCAGAGCCAAAATTTCTTCAAGCCGGCGACGTTGTAAAAATTGAAATTGAGAAAATCGGCTTCATTGAAAATAGTGTTGTTGAAGAAAGCCGCAAAGTTTGAAGCCTATTTCTCGATAAATATTTTGCTTTCACCAGCCTCCTTCTCAACCCTTATGACGTGTTCAGCTTTCTCCGCAAATGCTTCGCTGTGGGTTACTGCAATAATCTGCTCTATCGCCTTGAAACGTGAAATTGCCTCGGCCAGCCTATCCACGGATCCATCCTCCCTCCCCAAGCTTTCCGTTGGTTCATCGAGGAGAAGGAGGCTTAAGCCATGTCCCGTCCTAGACTGCATGATGAGCTGGCCTAACCCTAGGCGGTATGCCAACGCTATCAGCGTACGCTCCCCACCGGACAAATTTGAAACTTCCCTTTCAACGCCAAATTCGCTTAACACGTAAGGAGTGTATGTTTCGTCTATGGCAATGTTTATGGGAGCGCCCTCCCCGCCTACCAACGCGTCGAGGATTTGCTGAACAAAGTTTTTTAGAACTTTTACAAACTCGCTTCGCATTTTCGGCTGAATGCTCCTATAAGCGTCGCGTATGCTGCCTATAATCCCAATGATTCTATCTAATTTTTCCATGCGTTCAAACTTTTTCTGGGCTTGATCTATGCGCTCTTTAAGTTCGTCCAAGCGTTTCATAAGGTCTTTTTTGCGGCTTTCCTTCGTTCGAAGGTCCGCTTCGATGGAATAATACTGCCTAAAAACTTGTTCCCTGCGAGCCTTAGCATTCTCAAACTCAGAAAAGTCAAAACCGCCTATCTCTGCCTTTATGCGCTGAAGTTGAACCCGCAGCTCATTTTCTAACTTCTGTTTTTCTTCAAACTCCTTTAGAAGCTCATTTAACGCCTTATATTCCTCGTTGATGCGTGCTTGTAAATCATCCATCCTTGACGTTAGAACTTGAAGGTTTGAGATGGAGGAGCTGGCTTTTTCCCTTATCTGCCTAAGCTCCTCGATGTCTCTTTGAAGCTGGCTTATGGTTCTTTGCCTTTCGCTGTTTTCTCGCTGTATCCTCTGCACGAGACTGCTCTTGTAATCATTGTTTAATGGTTGCAGGCATAGGGGGCATCGATTTTCCGTGGAAAGCGAAGTAATTCTCTTCTGGTCTGTCTGCAAACTCCTAAGAAGGGCCTCCTGTTCAGCTTTGAGGCTGGCAATTTGGTCGTCAAAAGCGGATAGATGTCGCATTAAAGTCTCAATGGGCTGGTCGGAAACCCCAATTTCCCTTAATTTCTCCTTGTATGTCTCCGCCTGTTTTTGCAAAGCGTTTAAGCGTTGTCTCAAATTTTCAATATTTGCCTTCTTCCCTTCGATCTTTTCAGCCAACGCGGCTGAAGCATCTTCAACGCTTGTTAGACGCGCTTGAACCTGAGCCTCTTTTCTCTTCAGCTCTTCTATGGACGCTTTAAGCTCTTCAAGCCTTTTTAGTCTAAGATCCGCCTCATCCAGCAACCTCTTAGCCTCTTTAAGCCTTGCCGAAAGATTCTGTATTTCAACTTCTAGGATTGAGAATTCTTCGGCTAGACGGTTGTATTCCTCACTTATATTTTTCAATCCGACCACGTCGGAGTCTTTTTCATAAGCCCTTTTTTCTCCCTCGTATTCCCTTTGATAACTTGATAGGTTGCTCCAAGCTGTTTCGTAGTCTGAAAGCCCGAAAAGTTCGTCTAGGCGTTTCTGCCTCTCCCTCGGTGCGATGTCTAAAAGTTCTTTTAAGTGTTCCTGCCTTACCCAAACTATTTCACGGAAAAGCTCCTTATCCAAGCCTGTGATAGTTTTAAGCTGTTCTGCCACAGCGTCGCTCTTCACGCTTGCTATTAGGTTTTCACCCTCAAATAGCTTTAGTTCGTCAAAGTCTTGACTTATCCCTTTACCTCGCCTTTTTATTGCACGGACTATTTTGTAACTTTTACCGTTTTGAACGAATTGGAGGGTAACTTTTCCGCTTTCAGCCCCCTCCCTCAACAGGTATTCGTAGCTTCTGCCTAGGGGGTCTCCGAACAATGCGAAGTCAATGGCATAAAGCACGCTCGACTTTCCACACCCTAACCCGCCAACAAGGCAGTTGAATCCCCTTGCAAATGGTATTGTCGACTTTACATGGGATCTAATGTTCTCCAAGTAGACAACTTCAATTTTCATTGCGAAAGTTCCTCCAAAACCTGCCTAACCCTCTCCTCTTGCTTCCTCGTTAAGGGTTCAATGAGGCTGACTGCAGCATGAGCTATTTTTTCGGCTTCCTCGCGGCTATAACGTTCAGAGAAGATCTGCAGAAAATATTCGAAACTCTTCGTCTTTAAATCTTTCAGTTCGCTCTCGAATATAGAGCGAACAACGGTTTCCGGGACCTCACTTTCACGCAGCAGGATGATTGGATGTACAAGCAAAGCCTTTTCAGCAGCGCCCCTAACTTGGGCAACATCAACCTCAGCGCGGCTGGCTCCGGCGGGTAAAACGCCCTTTAAGATTGGTACAATGATTGCGTCTTCCTCGTCGGCTCCTTTCACAAGTTTAACGGCAAGCTCCGTGATCTTCTGGGCTGTAAAGCCCGTAAAATCCTGCTCTAATACAACAAATTTCCGTGGGGATTCCAGCCTAATAAACTGTGGAGAAACAGTGCCTTTCCCATCCACCTCTACATAATAAAAGCCCTTTTCCCGTCCAGCCTCATCATAGTTTATTGTTTCCGTGCTTCCCGGATAAACCAGAAGTCCAGTCTTAAACTTTCCCTCATAACGATTGTGCACGTGACCAGCAGCATAATAATTAAAGCCTTCGGGTATAAGCTCCGCGGGCGCCTCAGCTTCTATGTAGGGCGGATTAAGCTCTGGTATGTCCAAAGCCATGTGGAAAACGAAAATGTTGAATAAGTCTGACTGCGGCGTCGGCTTATTTTGTTCCATGAAGGTTGGAAGCATCTCTTCAGTTTTACGTCGGGTTCTGAAGTTTGGCACGCCGTAAACGTAACAGCATCCGTCCTTTCTCCAGCAGGCCCCCCCGTGCCTCGGCAGATAGTAAATTAGCCCTGCACTGTCCAGCGGGTTCAAAATTGTGCTTGTTACAACATTTGGCGCGGAGTCATGGGACCCGTCGACAACTAAGACGGGGATATCCGCATTTCGTAAACGGTTAAAATTTTTAACAGTGTTCTCCAACGTGATGTTGGATGGACGCGCGTTATGAAATAGGTCGCCGGCAATAATCATGAAGGTTGGCTTCAATTCCAAAGTTTTATCAACAAGCTCTTGAAAGGCGTTGTCAAAATCTTCCCTCCTAGCCTCCAAGCCATATTGGGAGTAACCCAAATGCAAATCGGCGGCGTGAACGAAACTGAAAGCCTTCAAGGCTTCATCCCCCTAAGAGACAAGTACCCCTGTAAAATTGGCAGATTAACCTATTAATGTTTAAGCCAAACTTTCATAAACATGTAACTATAACAGCCTATACTATCGAAAAGGGCGTAGACATGCAATGCCAAAAATGCGGAAAAGAAACTTTGCTACCCTTTAAATGTCCATACTGTGGAGGCTACTTCTGCTCTGAGCATCGCTTACCTGAAAACCATGAATGTTTGAGGATAGATTTGGCGCGCGCTCCCAAAAAAGAGGAACCGCGAATAGTCCAAGAAACCCCGAAGCTATATGAACACGCGGTTCCGTATATCCCCGTAAAATCGGAAAGGAGACATTATTTCAGCATAAAAGAGGTCAAACACTTAACCATAGCCGCATTACTCGTCTTTGCCGTGGGCTTATCCTTTGGGCTTTCGCCAAGAACTGCCATTGTTAGAAATCTGTTTTCGCTGTCGACCTTTATCCTTGCGTTAATGTTATCTTTCTTCGTCCATGAGTTTGCTCACAAGTTTGCCGCCCAAAGGGAGGGATTGTGGGCTGAATTTAGACTAATACCCACGGGAATGATTTTAACAGCTATATCCGCCATTTCACCATTTTTTAAGATAATTTCGCCTGGGGCGGTTTTTATATTTGGCTTCGCTGACAAAAGAAAGATGGGAAAAATATCCATAGCCGGCCCAGCTACAAATATAACTTTATCGGCAATGTTGATACTGCTATGGCTTATGGTGTCTCACTCAATACTCCTGTACTGGGCGGCATTCAACGCGTGGATAGCCCTTTTTAACTTAATCCCCTTTGGGGTTTTAGACGGCTTTAAAGTCCTCCTTTGGAACAAACCCTTGTGGGCTGCGACCTTTACATTAAGTTTAGCTATGACAATACTGACATTTTTTTACCTGTAGTAGTTTTGAGGCTATAAACCCCAATTTGGGAGCTTGAAAAACCAAATTTTCAAACGAGTTCTATAGTGACATGTACTTCTTCGGGGACGCGGATACGCATAATACGCCTCATAACTCGCTCTTCCGCATCAATATCTATCAAACGCTTGTGTATGCGCATCTCCCACCTATCCCACGTAGAGGTTCCTTCCCCACATGGGGATTTCAAAACTGGCACTCTAAGTCTTTTGGTCGGTAGTGGAACAGGCCCCTTCATTTTCACCCCTGTTTTTTCGGCAATAGCCTTTAGCTCTGCGCATACTTCCTCTAGCTTCCTGTAGTCCGTGCTTGTTAAACGGATCCGTGCCTTCCTAACCATGAATTATTTCTCACGCCTCACTTTTACGTCTAAGCTGGGTTACCTTTAGACGAAAAAGCACAAATAAAAACTTATCGAAAAATAAAGCGGCAAACGCCAAGTTAAAAGGAGTGGAAGTGAAGGGGATGAAGCTTAAGGCTAAGGGCATAATCATGGACTTAGACGGCACTTTGGTGGATTCGAGAGAAGCATACTGCGAAGCTTTAAAGAAAGCTTTCGCCGCCATGGGGCTTGAAAACTTCAGCGTCGAAATAGCTCTTGAAATCCCAAGAAGGCTGGAACAGAATCTACCCATAAACGATTTGATACCAAAATGTAACGTTAACAATTTTTTAGACATCTACCTGAAAACCTATTACAGCTTAACGGAAAGCAAGGCAAAACCTTTTCCAGGCGTGTCAAAAACGTTAGAAGAGCTTTCAAAAGGAGCAAAACTTGCACTAGTTACTATGCGCTACGTGTCCAAGGAAAAAGTCAGAAAAGAACTGGAAAATTTAGGCTTGGCAAAATACTTCCATTCAATACTAACCGCTCTGGATACGCCTTCACCAAAGCCTTCTCCAGAAGCCCTTATAAAATGTGCGCAGCAACTTGGCGTTAAAATGGAGGAATGTGTTAGTGTAGGAGACTCCGTTGTTGACGTAAGGGCTGGGAAAAGGTCTGGAGCCAGAACAGTGGCGGTGCTAACTGGAATATTTGTAAGGGAAGAGTTAGAGAAGGAAAACCCCGACTTAATCATCCAAACAATAAGCGAGCTTCCGAGTTTTATTAGTTTTTGAAAAATATTCTGAATTGGGCAATATAACCAGCACTTATCTAAAAATTTTATAGAAGCAACTATGAATAAAGCTTATTAAAACTTGGCTTATAGTATGTTGTTGGAGAAGGCTTCGAGCGGAAAAGTAATGAACTTTATAGAGATGTTGCTGTCTGAAAAGTTGAAAAGCAAAAACCCCATGTTGGACATCTGGGGGGCTGATCGCAAAATTCTCCAAATAGCCTGCCAAGACTTGACAAACTATCTTAAGGTTTACTGGAACCTAGTGGGCAAGGAAACCTGCGAGTACGAGCTAACGGATAAGCTGGAAGATTTTTATCAAAAGGAGCCAAAGGAGTTGGAAGAATTCGTAGATTTGTGGACTGGGATATGGCTTAAAAAATGGGGTGAACGGGTTAAACTCTTAATAGGCGATGAAGATTCGAAGAAATGGAATAAGATAAAACAGATAATTAGTAAAGCGGAACCTTTATGGAGAAGGCTTCCAAACCGCAGAGAGATGCAGGAAATTGTAATATCAACCCTCATTAAAAACGGAGAGATCTGCGGCACTTCGGTTCTGTCAGAGAACCTCTTAAAAATGGAGTTAGGTGAAAACAGTAGAAGGTATGCCAACGTGGAGGAAGAAACATTGAACGTTGTAAGTAACGCCTTGCGGAGGGCGAGAGAGCTTTCAAGAAGTAAAGGGCCATTAATTTTCGTTAAAATCGATAAGGGATACTACAGCGACGTAGGTTTTAAACAAGGATTATAAATGATTTTAGCGTATTCTCTCCCTTCTAATGTTCTTTGTTTGCCATGAGTATTTCCTAATAGTTGTTGTTTCTCCATAGCCGCATGCGGCGCACCTTTTCTTTGACACATTATAAGATCTCCGTCCACATCGTCTGCAACGTATGTGAAGAGTTTTACCAGCACGTTTTCCAAAGGACGGTGTACCTTTCCCCAACTTTTCACCTCGGCGGCGGGGATATCAGAACAACGTTGTCTCCGCGGACAATTATTAAACCTAACTTCTTTGTATTTTGAGCATCCGTCGTGTCTTCTGTTTCTTCTAAAACAAGGTTGAGGTGCTGATCGAAACCCTTTAACTTTCCCCGTAAACTTTTTCCACCTTTCAATCTTACGAGGACTATTTTTCCAAGGTTCTGTTCAAGGATTTCAGTTGTCATCTCACTCATTTGAAGCCCTCAGATATAACCTCCACCCTTTTATACTTAAGCTTATACAATTTAAACCTATCTGGAAGAGAAGCTTAAAAATGTCTGGAAAATATAAGAGATATTTCCTTAAAGCCAAGGAGGCCAAAGCCCTTCTAAGGGATGCTTCTGTGAGGTTAAAAATAAACTTGGAGGAGATTTTTGGAGTTGCCGCTAGCGTGGAACGGGTTGAAACGGATTTTGGTGAAATTTTTTTCATAAATGGTGAGCCCCTCCTATTTAAAATAGGGGAAGATGTTTTTCCAACCCTTCTTTTTAAGGAAGTTTTAGCCTGTTCACCTAAGGTAGTGGTTGATATGGGAGCTGTCCCCCACGTTTGTAACGGCGCTAATGTCATGGCTCCGGGAGTGGTCCGCTTTGAGGGGAGCTTCAATAAAGGGGATTTAGTGTTCGTGGTTGACGAGAGGTATGGAAAGCCGATAGCCATGGGCGAGGTTGCCTATAGTAATGCCGAATTAGTCGAAATAAAACATGGAGTGGTTGTAAAAACCATACATTTTGTAGGCGACAGGATATGGAATTCTTTAAAGAAGCTGAGAGCCGATAAAACAGGCCCGTGAGATTATTACTTCCTTTAAAGAATTTTGCAAAAAGGTTCATTTTAAGCTTGAAAGATAAAATTAGTCTGAGTCTGAATTTTAAATACATAAATCTAATTAAGAAATCTATATTTTTGATTCATATAGCCTCCGTAGGGAAAATGCTTAACTCTTTGAAGCTTATATAAGGAAGGTAGAGAGGAGAGGTTTGCCTGGTTTAAGCAACCCGTTCCGCAGAATCAGGAAAGATGAAAAGGAGCAATTGAAGATAGAGGATAAAGCTGTTCAAGGCAAAACTTTTTTGAAGGCTATGCCTCTCCGAGATTTGGCGGACGTTGAAACAGTTAAAAGTGAAGTGCGATCCGGGAACATACTGATTCTTAGGATAACGCCCCTTGCAAACAAGAGCGTCGAAGATGTGAAGCGCGCAGTTAACGAGCTATGCGAGTTTGTTGAGTCGGTCGGCGGGGACATTGCCCGTTTAGGCGAGGAACGGGTTGTAATATGTCCTCCACACGTGAGAATTTGGAGGGAAAAAGCGCCTTTATCAAACGAGCCTATAACTACAGCAGCCTAATAGTCTCCATAATTGATGGGGCTAACGCTTGTATTCCGCATTTTCTCTGAATGAAATCCGTGAGGCTTGCTATTTTTGCCCTTTCGCCATGGCAAACTATAATCCTTTCAGGTCTTGGTTTAAGGTGGGTTATATAATTGATTATTTGACGTCTGTCTGAATGTCCAGAAAAGCCCTCTATGGACTCTACGCGATTTTTCACTTTTACAACAGTCATCTTGCCTTCATTGTCAATCATGGTAACCTCGTTGAGGCCTTTCTGCACTCTTCTTCCCAAAGTGCCCTCAATCTGGTAGCTTACAAAAACTATAACATTTCTTTCATCTTCAGCTAAACTCTTAAAGTACTCTATTACTGGTCCGCCTTCAAGCATTCCCGACGTGGCTATGATAATGCATGGCTCGCCCTCTATAATGTCTTGTCTCACGCTTGGATGTTCAACCACAGTGAAATATTCTGATTCAAATGGGTTTATTCCGTCATGAAGTATGCTGTTGCGAACTTCCTTCCCCAAGTATTCTGGGTAAGCTGTATGGATTGCCGTTGCTTCCGAAATCATTCCTTCGATAAACACAGGGGCCTCTTTCATAAGCCCCCTTTTCATGTAACCGTCTATAATGAGCATTATTTCTTGCGCTCTGCCCACAGCTGGGACGGGAATTAGTACTTTCCCTTTCCTCTCTAGGGTCTCGTTTATGATTCTTGTTAAACGTTCCTCGGCTTCAGCTCTTGAGGGCATGATGTCTTCTGGCCCGCCATAAGTGCATTCTGTGATGAAAGTTTCAACTCTTGGAAACTCTGATGTGGCGGCTTCCAAAAGCATTGTTTTTAAATACTTGTAGTCTCCGCTGTAAACAATGTTGTGTAAGCCGTCGCCTATGTGAAGATGAATTATTGATGAGCCCAGGATGTGTCCTGCGTTGTGGAGGGTTAGCCGAATGTCTGGGGCTATGTCGGTTACGACACCATACCTTAGTGGGACCGCGTGTAAGATGCATTCGCGGACATCCCTCTGGTCATAGGGAGGAATTATGCCTTGCTTATTGGCCACGTCCAAATAGTCTAGCTGGAGGAGGGTCATGAGGCTTAAGGTTGGAGCGGAACAATACACTGGGCCGTCGTATCCATATTTATAGAGGAATGGCAGTAGGCCGCAGTGGTCCAGGTGTGCATGGCTTATTACAATTGCGTCCAGCGAGTCTATTTCGAAAGCTGGATGGTCAAGTCTTGGGAAGGCTTCAAAGGGCTTTTGGGCGCCTGGGTTTATACCGCAGTCTAAAAGTACGTTGCTCTCCCTTGTTTGGATGAGGAAGGCTGAACGTCCAACTTCTTGAACGCCGCCAAGGGGGGTTATTCGGATATCCCCCACTTCAAAAGTCATAGGCCTGAAAATCCGCTCCCCAAACATGCGGAGAATTCTTTCCCTTTCGCGGCTTTCAGAGTGGAGGTAGTGGCGGATATGGGATATAATTTTTGAGCGTAGCGGCGGGCTTCTTAAAACGTGGGGGCGCCACTTAGTCTTCTTTATGATCTCTTGAAGCACTGTTCCATTTTTTCCTATCACTAACCCGGGCTTTTTTGCCTCGATTATTATCTCCCCGAGGCTAGGGTCGAAGTTTATGTCTGTGATCTCAGCCTCAGGGGGGATTATTTCGCGGGCTATCTTCTCAGCTTCTTCTTCTGGAAGCCTGACGGATGGGTCTGATCGGACAACTATCCTTTTTCTTATAACGTTAACTATGTCCGCGATTAAGCTGCTTTGTTCAACTAGAATTTCAGGCTTTTTAGCGTATATTGCAAGCATCGGGCCTTCATATTCCACTCTAGTTACTTCAGCCTCTTTTGGAACATGTTCTAAAACATAGTGGCTTATTTCTATTTTCTCTTTCTCAGAACTTGGCGCCAACTTTTAAACTCCCTTAACCTGACAATAGGCGTATTTTTTCCTCTTCGGTTAGCTCCCTGTACCCTTTATCGTCAATTATGGCCACGTTAAAGCTGTCGCCGCTTGCTGTGTCCCTTTTCATTGCTGAGTTAATCGCTTTAACAACTACTGGGAGGGCTTCTTCCACAGACATGTCTTCTCTGTATTTGTCTTCTAGAACGCCGTATGCTATCGGAGAACCTGAACCCGTGGCGACGCATTTTTCCTCTGTCAGACTTCCAAAAGAGTCTAAGAAAAACACGTGGGGGCCGCTTTCGTCGACACCTCCCACCAGAACATGCGTAGCCAGCCTTGACGAGAAGAGTAGGTTTGCAACGAGCCTAGCGGCTGAGCTTACAGGGATGGGTCTGTTCATGTTGATCTTATAAAGTTGGGCGTTGGCTTCCAGTATGTCTACGGTCCGTTGTGCATCTGCAACTGTGCCAGCAATGGTCATGGCTAAGTGATCATCTATTTTGTATATCTTTTTTCCATGCTTGTGGGCTACATAAAACCCCATTGTTACACGGGTGTCTGAGGCTAAGATTACGCCGTCTCTACACACTAGACCTATGGTTGTCGTACCCTTTAACGCTAAACGGTTAATCACATCATTGCTCGCCATATATCTTTTCTCCTAAAACCTGAACGTGAACCAAATTATTTCGTTAGGAAACAGCACATGTAATCATGACTGTGAGTCTTATTAAGATTGCGCTTTGAAACTCCCTTTGATGCGTTGTTATCCAACATACCATGAGGCTTGAAGCTTTCGCCTTGCCGTTAAAAAGAGTTTTAAGTTATGGCGCCATCAGTTACATGGATACGGCCTTTAAAAGTGATCAGTTTGTCATTAAAACATCATTGGATGCAGCTTCCAAGAGAGGTTATTGTTGGAGAGGGTGTAATAGAACGTGTTGCCGAGGTTGCGCAGAGGCTTGGGTTTGCGGAGTCAGCGCTTATTGTAACGGGTTCCAAGACGCATCAGATTGCCGGGAAAAAAGTTAAGGAGAATCTTGAGAGGGGCGGTATGAGCGCTGAAGTTTTCATTGTAGAATCGGCTACCATTAGGGATGTTGAAATGGTTGAGAGGAAAATAATGGAGGTGAACCCCCAGATTGTGTTTGGTGTAGGTGGAGGGACAAAAATTGACATTGCAAAGTTGAGCTCGGCGCGGCGGGGTGTTCCGTTCATAAGCGTTCCAACAACGGCTTCTCACGACGGGTTATCCAGTCCCTTGTCTTCGGTTAAGGGGCTTGAAAAGCCCTACTCGGTTAAGGCGCAGGCCCCCATAGCCATCATCGCAGACACAGACTTAATAATGCAGGCTCCCTACCGCTTTCTCGCAAGCGGCTGCGGGGATGTTATTGCTAAATTTACCGCTGTGAGGGACTGGAGGCTGGCGCATGAAGAAAGAAGTGAGTATTATGGAGAGTACGCTGCAAGTTTAGCTTTAATGAGCGCTAAGCTTGTAATGCAGAACGCTTGGGTTATCAGGTCTAAAAGCGAGGAGGGATTGCGGGTCCTTCTAGAAGCCCTAATAAGCTGCGGGGTTGCCATGAGCATCGCTGGGACAAGCCGGCCTTGCAGCGGTTCCGAACATCTATTCAGCCACGCCCTTGACATGATAAGACCTAACAACGCTATGCATGGTGAACAATGCGGGGTTGGGGCGATAATGATGGCTTACCTTCATGGAGCTGACTGGAAATGCATAAGAAGGACCCTTGAAATACTTGGGGCGCCTAAAACCGCGCGTGAGCTCGGGGTTGCTAATGAGGATGTGGTTAAAGCTTTGTTTATGGCGGCCTCCATAAGGCCAGAACGCTACACAATACTTAATAAATTAAATTTAAGCCTTGAAGAATGCGAGAGGGTGGCTAAGGCCACGGGGGTTATTTAAGCAAGCAGTTTATTTCAGCTTTTAGCCTGCTCCGCTTTCCTGAAAGTTTCAACAAACTTTACCGTGGTTATTTCCGGGAGGAATTTCTGTACGTCTAGGGCTATGCCCCTTTTGGCAACTTGAATTCCCTCTATGTAAAAGGCTTCCTCCGGCATTTCTATGCTTAAAACCTCGTTTTCGATGTTAAATTTGAATTTTTCCGCCTCCACCGACGGTATTCTGCGGTGAATTAGGGCGGCTATTTTCTCATCTCTTGTTTCAAGTTTCTTTTGGACTGTAACCTCGTAAACTAGGGTTTTCCCAGCGAGCGGTGGATTAAAGTCTAATAGAACCCTGCCTGCTCCAATTGCTCTGACAACTGCTATTTTTCCGTCATATTCAAGGCGCATGCCAATGGTTGGGGTTATACCCTTAGAGGTCAGCTGCCTTAATGGTATTCGCTTAACCTTTTCTGGGTCTCTTGCGCCGAAGGCTTTTTCCGGCGGGATTTCGATGGTGGCTGGTTTTCCAACATCCATTGTTGCAAGGCTTTCGTCTAGGGCTTTGAGAACCCAGCCTTCACCTACAACCACAAGTTTAGGCTCGTAGATTTCCCCCTCTTTGTATAGGCGTTCTTTTTTGGCGGTCTCCTCCAAAGTTGTGTCGAAAACTTCGCCTGTCTCTTTCACTTTGGCAACATAATCTAATAGTATGAAGTCGCCTTTTTGCAGGGCCATTTAACATCCTCTTCAAATTGTTCGCCAAAGTAAGCCTAACGCATCAATAAAAGCTTTATCTTTTCCCTCTAGATGCACAAACAATCTAAAGACACGCTTACAAAATTTATTGCTTGTTTGAAAAACGGGGAAATGGTCACGATCATGTGGGTGGAACCGGCCAAGCTGAAGGAAGACTTAAATGGGCTTTGTATCCTTAACGCTGTTTAACTGTTTTTAACTTTTATTTTTTAACTTTTTAAGGTTAAGAAATATATGAAACGTCCATGATAATGTAGGACATTTGTCTAGGTGAATATCTAAATGGGGCATAATTCAAACAGAGCTAAAAGCGCCTATATTGCCATTTTACTTCTAGGGATTGTTAGTCTCATGGGCGACGTGGTTTATGAGGGTTCCGGAGGCATTATTCCAGACTATCTAAAATTTTTGGGAGCAACAGGGGTAATTGCGGGGTTGGTTGTTGGATTTGGGGAATTTCTTGGGAACGCTATGAGGCTCGTTAGTGGGCTCTTAGCCGACACAACCCGTGCCTACTGGTTTTTCATATTTTTGGGTTACGGATTAATTATTTCAGTTCCTCTTTTGGGAGTTTCAGCAACCCTAGAATTGGCCATAATCCTTATCCTCCTTGAAAGGTTGGGTAAAGCTCTTAGGGCGCCTTCCAGAGATGCGGTCCTATCTATTGTAAGCAAAGATGTGGGGGCGGGCAAAGCCTTCGGCATCCACGAGTTTTTGGATCAGGTTGGCGCCATTTTGGGGCCGCTTTTGGTGGCGGCTTTAATGTTTTTCACAAGAAACAATTACAGTTACACTTTTAGCTTCTTATTCATACCATTTCTTATTCTTTTGGCGGTTTTGGCATACGCTTACAAGAGAATAGGCTACAAAACAATGGTTGGGGCTTCAAAGGTTGAGGGGAAGGAGAAGCTGCCTAAATTCTTTTATATTTACACTTTTGCCGTTTTAGCGAACACTGTTGGGCTTATGTCGGCTAAACTTATACTTTTTAGGGCTTCCGGGCTTCTTAACCCGCAAGGACTGCAGTGGATTGTGCCCCTTATGTATTTGCTAATTCAAGGGGTTGACGCGCCCACAGCCCTTCTTTCTGGTTACGCCTATGACAAGTTTGGAATAAAAATTCTAATTTTGCCCTTTACCCTTTCAATTTTTCCGGCATTGTTTGCCATGGGCGGCAACGAACTTCCAGCCCTCATCACCGCTTCGATTTTTTCAGGTTTAATTTTGGGAATGCAAGAATCCATTTATCGTGCAGCAGTTTCACAGCTTACACCCATTGCTTCCAGGGGCACAGCCTACGGACTGTTTAATGTTGTTTATGGTTTTGGCGAACTTGTCAGCGGTGGAATATTCGGCTTATTCTTAGATTTGAAAGTCTCGTTCATTGCAGTGGTGTTTTATGCAATTGTAACGCAGATTTTTGCGACGATTCTTTTGTTGATGGTTAAAAGGGAGTGGAAAGGCTTTATAGAAGAGAAACCCGGTAAGCCGTAAGCATTCAAAATTTATTGGAATTAGTCTGTCCATTTTGTTCCATCATATTTGGACGTGGCATGGAAACTGTTAAAACTTTGGATGCCTATTTTTAACAGAGGAGAGAGTCTTGTCATATAGAGATGAGTCTGAGGTTTTGGATATTCTTGAGAAGGTGAGCAAGAGCGTTGTGAACATAAGCACGATAAGGCTTATCCAAAACGTTTTCTACCAGGTTTTTCCAGTCAAGGGGATGGGTTCTGGGACAATTATTAGCGATGATGGGTACATACTTACTAACAACCACGTGGTCATGGGCGCAGAGCGCATCGCCGTCACACTTTGGAATGGCGAAGTCTTAAACGGCCGCCTTATAGGCACATGCGCAGTTCACGACATAGCCGTCGTAAAGGTCGATAGAAAGGGGCTTCCCTACGCTGAGCTTGGAGACTCGGATAAGCTTAGAATAGGGCAACGCGTGTACGCCATTGGCAACCCTTTCGGCTTGGCAGGCGGACCCACAATAACCTCGGGGGTTGTAAGCGCCCTAAATCGAACCATCGAATCTAAAAATGAGCTTTTGGAAAACCTTGTTCAGACAGACGCAGCCATAAACCCCGGAAACAGTGGCGGCCCCCTAGTGGATGTTAACGGCAGGGTTATCGCCATAAACACGGCGATAATACCCTTCGCCCACGGCATCGGTTTTGCAATTCCAATAAACTCTGCAAAAAAGTGTGCTGATGAAATAATAGTTAGCGGCACTCATACCCGGCCTTGGCTTGGAATAATCGGCTTAAGCCTCTCCAGGGATTTGTCAAATTATTATGGAATCCCACTCAGCGAGGGTGTGCTGGTAACCAGGGTTGTTGAAGGAAGTCCGGCGGACGAGGCGGGTATAAGGGCGGGTGACATAATAATAGCCTTTAACGATGTGCCAATCACAAAAATTGAAAAGCTGTTAAGCGAAATCCACAAAAGAAAAGCTGGAGAAAAAGTCAACTTGACGGTCTACCGCGAGGGATTCGAGTACGCAATAACAGTTACCTTGGCAGAAACGCCATAGACTTCCGAAAATATCGTTCATATTATGCCATCATAGCCGAAACTAAATAGGCTGCTGAGAGGCTTACCATTTAAAATAGCTGTTTAAAAAGGTCATATTTGTTGCTGATTAGGCTTAACAAATACACTACCCCCTATAGTTTTTGGCGTAAACCGACGCAGAAAATGGGCTGTGCCCCATCTAGGTTTTGGAACGCTTTGCGTAGAGAATTATGCCTGTGGCTAGAATGGCAACACATGAAAGGGCTACCGTTGCCAAGTCTAAGATTATTGTGGGGCTTGTGGTGGCGGCACCTCTGAGAAAGAGGGATGTTAAAGCGTCCGTGACGTAGTGGCTTGGCACGAATTGGCTTATGGCTTGGGCTGTGGACGAGAGGGAGGTGCCCACGAAGGTTCCGAGGAAAAGCTGTGGCAACACGAAGAGGAAGGATGTTCCAGTGGCTGCCCCAGAAGTTTTTGAAACTGTTGCGGTAATTAGGCCGAAGCCCACGTTGGATAATGATAAATCAAAACGAAAATGAAGGCGAGGAGGCAGGTGGAAAAGCCGACAGCCGGCCTAAAACCCATCAAATAAGACACGGCGAAGACGAGTACAGCCTGGATTAGGGCTATGAGCATATAAGCCAAACACTTGGCCTGTCATAAACTCCGACGGCGTTATGGGCGTTGTCCTAATCCTTTTCATCATACCATTTTCACGGTCCTGCGTGAAGGACTGGGCAGCCATCATTATTAGGAATATGGAGGCAAAAGTAAACATGCCGGGGGCCATGACTGCTTGAACTTTCCCCTGAGACAATTCGTCTCGGGCTATCTCGCCGTCAGCATAAATATGCACATGTAAAAGTGTAGTGTTGGATAATGCCATGATGAATGTCTGCGCCGCGCCATCGGAGCCCGCTGCGTCGTGGTTGACCACGCCTACGTTGTATACTGGCTGGGAGTCGCCCGGTTAATTTTATGAAAACTTCTTCGAGGTTGCTTACGCCGTTTTGGTAGATCAGGTTTTTCGGCGTGTCAAGGGCTATAGCCGTCCATGGTCAATTACGCCCACCCGGTCGCATAGGAATTCAGCCTCCATATAGTGGGTTGTTGGGAAAATTGTTTTGCCCTTCCCTTTCAGTTCCTGCATAAACTCCCAGACGGCTCGGCGGGACTGAGGGTCCATGCCTACTGGGCTCGTCTAGGAATATGATTTGCGGGTTGTGGATTAAAGCCAAAACAATGCTTAGCTGCCTCTTCATGCCTCCGCTGTATTTTCAACCTTTCTATGGGCGTCTTGAGTTAACCCTAATTTTTCAAGAAGTATTCTTCGCCTACTTTTAAGCGTGTTCCTGTCTAGGGCGTATAGGTTTCGAAAAGCTCTACATTCTCTTCCCCGGTCAAATATGGGTAAACTGCGGTTTCTTGGGGGCAGACGCCTATAAGCTCCTTTATTTTGGCGTTTTCCCTTTGAGCGTCATATCGCACACAGAGACTGAGCCGCTTGTAGGCTTTAAAAGGCCGCAAAGCATGTTAACAATTTTGGTTTTGCCTGCGCCGTTTAGGCCAAGCAAGCCGAAAAGTTCACCGCGAAACACTTTAAGGCTGACGCCGTCAACGGCGGCAACGTCTTCAAAACGCTTAACGACGTCCTCCATTAATATGGCAAAATCAACCATAAAACACGCATCCGAACATCACTCATAAGACGACGTTGCCAATTATAACGTTTGCGAAGGAGCCGGTTTTGTGGCGGGCCCGCCGGGAATTGAACCCGGGACCTACGGGTTAAGAGCCTCAACCCATCCCGCGCAGCGGTTTGGTCCGCCGCTCTACCTTACTGAGCTACGGGCCCTTGAGGGCTTCGTGAAATATGCATTAATTAACGCTTTAATAAGCTTAGCTTTTGCACCTTTATATTTCGCTTTTTATTTAGGGTTGGGTGCGGGGATGGCTTGGGTTATGGGCGAGCTTGTTTTTGTCGGGCTTGGTTTGCATGATGAGGCCGGCATAAGCCTTAGGGGTTTGGAGGAGGTTAAGGACGCCGACGGCGTTTTCCTGGAACTCTACACGAGCCTTATGCCCGGCTTCTCAATAAGGCGTTTTGAAGAAGTTTCGGGTAAGAAGCTTCGCGTTGTTTCCAGGAGGGAGTTGGAGGATGAGAACGGCGATGTAGTTTTAAAGGTTGCGGAGCAGGGCAAGGCTGTTCTGCTTGTCCCAGGAGACCCTTTAATCGCAACCACACATATTGCAGTTAGGCTTGAGGCCAAAAAGCGGGGGATAAAAACTCGCATAGTCCACGGGGCCTCAATAATATCGGCGGTTATGGGCTTGGCAGGCCTACACAACTACAAGTTTGGAAAAACCGTAACCATTCCCTTCCCTGAAAACTTCTCCGAAACCCCGTACAGGGTTATCGCCGAAAACCTTAGGCTTGGTCTCCATACCCTATGCCTCTTGGACATAGACGTTGAGGAAAAACGCTATTTAACCATCAGAGAAGCCCTTGAACTGCTCCTGAAACTTGAGGATAAAGTTGGAGGCAAAGTCGTAACCCTTGAAACGCTTGCCGTTGGAATAGCACGGGCAGGAAGCCCGGCGCCAACGGTTAAAGCGGACATGGTTAAAGGGCTTTTAACCTACGATTTTGGGAAACCACCCTACACGCTGATTTTTCCGGCAAAACTGCATTTCATGGAGGCTGAAGCCCTAATAGCCTTCGCCGGCGCCCCCTCAAAAGTCAAGAGGATGGTTGAATGAGCCTTGAGAAGCTTACCTCAAAATACATAGCCTCCGTGGAACACGTCTTCGCCGTCCTAGAAATGGTTGAGAACCCTCCAAGCCTCACCTTGGACGCTGTAAAACAGGTGTTGGAGCATGCAAGGGCTTATCTGCAAGACGCTAAATATTATAGGGAGGAAAAAAGATTTGAGGTAAGCCTCGCTTCTGTGGCTTACTGTGAGGGGCTGCTAGACGCTTTAAAAATGCTGGGAGCGGTGAGGTTTGAATGGGCGAAAGAAAAATAGTTCTGGCCTCCGGAGTCTTCGACCTGCTGCACCTCGGGCACGTTAAATACCTAGAGGAGGCGAAGAAGGCAGGCGGGGAAAACGCCGAACTAATAGTCATTGTTGCAAGAGACAGCACAGTGGAGAAGAGGAAGGGCTACAGGCCTGTTATGCCTGAAAACCAGCGGAGAGCCCTTGTGGAGTCTTTGAAAGTTGTTGATGAAGCCTTTCTAGGCTACGAGGACTTTGACATGGGCAAGGTTATCGAAAAAATTAAGCCGGACATCATAGCCGTAGGCCACGACCAAGACGGTGTGGAGAAAGCTGTCAAAGAATACATTAAGGCGAAAGGCTTAAACATAAAGGTTGTAAAGATCGGCAAATTTAGCCAAGATGAGCTTGACAGTTCATCAAAAATTAAACAAAAGATCATTGAGCATTACAGGAGATGAGGCGCGTTTCAATGCTTCTAAGGCAATGTTAATATTTCCACTTTAACCTTGTGTCCATCTTTCAAGTTGAAGTGTTTTCTAAGGCAGACTGGGGCTATTATTTCAATCACGGACGAGTTATAATGGGTTCTTAAAGCTGAAACCACCGCGCCCCTAACCTTGTTTTCAATTATTGCCGGATAACACCTTACAGGCCCAAAAGTTCGGTCTTCATCCTGAAAACCCTCAATTTCAATCGCAGGATAAGCCACAAGCTCAGAGTAAGTTTTGACGTCATATTCTGTTGTAAGCTTTAAATTCAAAGTGCCCGGGTATGGGTCAAACCCCAACTTTTCAATGAACTGTCTCCTGTATGGGTCACGGGTCACGTAATAAGCGCCTTCGCCTAGGCCCGTAAAAACCATGCCTTCAAGGGTTAAAGAGGGCGGATATGCCGCCTCCATTAAGAACCGCAGCCTAGAATAGAGCTTCTTTAACTCTGCCATCCCAGAATCAGTTATCCTTATCAAGCACCCTTCAGGCGTAATCGTCTTTTCAATCCATCCCTTATGGTCCAGTTCTATTAGGTTGCGGGAGGCTGACTGCTGGGAAATACCCAGTTTCCTCGCTAAAAACTCCGTGGAAATTTTCGTTGTCCTCCTGTGAGCTCCCATCTCCGCCAGTTTCAGAAGTGTGCAAATATGACGCCACATTTGCCTCTCACTCATAACAAGCTCCCTTATTCAGAGTTGAGTGTTGCCAATGATATTTAAGGAACTCGTAATTTGACGGCTAGCTTCACATTAGATAGCATGTTGCGTTTGCTTTAGCGAATATCCCCTGAGACTTTTGACGTGGGCTGAAACCTCTAAAGCGGCGAGACTTACCGGCCTTGAAGGAGATGCTGTATACTCATCGCCGTAATCTGTTATCGTCGAGTTAGCCGGAACCCAAACTCCATAATCCTTTCACTATAATGCTATATTTTCAGCTTGAGCCGGCTTCCATCATTAAAAACACAGCATGTTACGTAACTGTTTTCTCGTTTTCACCCGCTAAACTGGTAGGCGGAAAGCCGAAAACCCTTCCTAGGGGCACCCCATTTCATTTGACTCTTATCAGCCTCAAAAACTTCAGAAAACCTTCCACAGCCCGGACGTTTGGTGGTGTGGATTATGGTTTTTCAGGAGGAAGTCCTGTTTTCTGGCTCTCGTCTCTGAGGAAGCTTGGCATAGCGTTTTTGGTTGGACAAAGTTGCACATAAGTGTACGAGTATCCAACAAAAGCTGAAACATGTTTAAACCTGTTTAAACAAGCTATACAAAACCCTTATTTAGTTAAAAGTTATGAAAAGCCCATTCTCATTGGGGTGAAATATGCGTGAAAGCCCTTGACGCCGCTATGACAGCGGTTTGCGCCGCGCTATACACGATTGTAGGTTACCTGACTAATCTTGGCATAGTAAGCCCCGTGGTTGGAGTTGTCAGGTTCTGGCCTTCAGTCATAGTTCCAGCCGTTTTCGCCGCCCTCTTTGGGCCGTGGGTTGGAGGAATAGGCGCCGCCATAGGCATATTCTTCGCCGACATGATTCACCCTGGACATGGCATAGCCCTCCTAAGCCTCACTGTGGGTGTGCCTGCAAACTTTCTAGGATTCTTCATAATAGGATACATAAGCCGAAGAAACGTTAAATGGAAGCATGTTGCAGCAGGTTTAGGCGTCTGCGGAATCATCGCCGTCATGATTGGCTACCTGCTTAACACAGCGCTAATAAGCCTTGACATTGGACTACTGTTCTTAGGCGTATTCATCGGCAGCTACATAATCGCCATAGCCATCGGATACGCCTTGCCAAAGTGGAGAAGCTACCAATTCTCTTCCGTTATTGGATTAGCTGTTGGGAGCGCATGGATAGGGTTTGGTCTGTGGGCATACAGCCAAGTATTCCCCCTCCCTCTAGCCCTCGGCTGGGAACGCAATGCGCCTTTCTACGCGAGTTTCTTATGGCTGGTTTGGACCTTTGCAACAGAAATTCCATTCCTCGTAACCCTCGGTCCACCAATAATTAAGGCATGCCAAAGTGCCTTCCCTTCATTACTCAAGTGGAATGAGACACAAAAGAAGGAAAAGAAAGAGTAGGTTAAAGTGCGAAGCGCAAAAGCCTACAGTCCAGCTGGAATTTCAAGCTTCTTTGAAATATGTGATACCATGCCAGATGGGAACCCAATCTTAGACCCTGAAAAAATCGGAGCCAGGGGCGGAGGCTTCGGAATCCAGAAGGGCGTAACCACACAAGTCACAGTGGCAGAGGCAGATGAAAATAGCATAAAAATTTTCATTAACGGGCAGCGGGCTCCCGAAGCTGAAACCACAAAAACGGTTGTGCAAATGCTCCTTGAAAAGGTGGATGGAAAATACAACGTTGAGGTTAAGCATAAGGTTGAGGTTCCCATAGGAGCAGGCTTCGGCTCCAGCGCTGCCGGAGCCTTAACCGCAGCCCTAGCCCTTTCAAAAGCTTTAGACCTAAAGCTGACCTACAACCAGATTGGCAGAATAGCCCACGTTGCAGAGGTTAAATGCAAAACGGGTTTAGGCACCGTCGGCCCCCTAATGATCGGCGGCTGCATAATCACCCTCGAACCCGGTGCCCCCGGGACCGCTATAATAGACCGCATACCAATATCCTCCGATTACGTGGTTGTGGCCGGGGTTTTTGGGCCCATACCCACAAAACAAGTCCTATCCTCCACGGAAAAGCGCCTAGCCGTCAACCAGTGGGGGCGGAAAACCCTTGAGAGAATCTTGTCCGAGCCTTCCCTAGAAAATTTCCTTGCCTGCTGTCGCGAGTTCGCTGAAAAGACCGGCTTCATGACTGAACGGGTCCACAAACTTATTAAGGCTGCCGAGGGAGCTGGGGCTATAGGCGCGGCGCAGAACATGGTTGGGGAGGCTGTCCATGCCCTGGCAACATGCGAAAACGCCGAAAAGGTGGCGCAAGCTTTTAAGCGAGTTCTTCCAGAGAAAAACGTGTTGGTCGCCCGTGTGGACCTTCAGGGAGCAAGGCTGTTGGGGTAAAAAGTTTGCAAAACAAACCGTTTAAAACTGTGGCCGTCGGGGGAACCTTCGATGAGCTGCACAAGGGACACAGAACCCTTTTGTTAAAAGCATTTGATGTTGGAGAGCAGGTGCTAATAGGCCTTTGCACGGACGAGTTCGTGGCTAAAATGAGGAAACCCCACATAACAGCGCCCTACGAGCATAGGCTTGAAGAGCTGAAAAGATTTCTCCGTGAACGAGGCCTTATGGAAAGGGCAAAAATAATTCCCCTAAACGACCCTTACGGCGTAACCCTTTCTAGGGGCTGCTTGGACGCAATAGTTGTAAGTAGGGAAACAGAACCCACAGCCATAAAAATCAATGAGGAAAGAAAAAAGCTAGGCCTTCCACCATTAGGCATCGTGGCTATAGACATGGTCCCCGCAGAAAACCACGCACCCATATCCACGACACGCATACGCAGAGGGGAAATAGACCGTGAAGGGCGACTTATAAAAAAGTCTAAAGCTTAAACATGCTCCATCACGTAAATTTAACTTTAAGCTGAAAATCCCCGTACAATTTCCACAACCCTCTTATCCATCCGATAATGCGTCACTAGACGCCATACTCACTGGACCCGCATAGTTTTAATGCCATTTCACCCATACACCAAAGAACTTTGATTATCTTATTCTCCATATAAAGTCCAAAATGTTGAGCAAACATTAATTTTAAATAGGAAAAGCCCTCTCTTTTAAAAAGAGGGAAACATTATGGAATATAGAAATTCTGCAAAATATTTCTCCGCTTTTCTTCTGGCGCTGGTAATGCTCGCCGCATCGATGGCTCCCAGCACGGAAGCGCAACAAAACATATTGCGAGTTGAAATGAACTGTATAGTGTCCTCGTTTAACCCTCTGCAAGCTCAGCGTGACATCTGTCAAGCTGTATGGTTCGCCAACCTCCTCTACGAGCCCCTAATACTAAACTTGTTTAATGGCACTTTGGTGCCTTGGCTGGCAAAGAGCTGGGAAATACTTGACGATGGTAAAAGATACGTGTTCCACATAGATGAAAGAGCCAGATGGAGCGACGGCAAACCAGTCACGGCGCACGATGTGGAAGTCACTTGGAACCAAACATTCACCTACGCGTTTCCAGCATCCTTGCGAGGGGTTCTTGAAGCAGTTAGGGCTGTTGACACCTACACCGTTGAGTTCATCACAACCCAGCCATGGGCAAGATGGTACTCAGAATTTGGCGGAACCCTTGTTAGGCCTGCACATATATGGGAAAACCTTGAGGATCCGCTGGCCTACGAGTTTATAGATGACCCAAGCAAGCACGTTACTTCAGGGCCATTTGTGTATGATTCGTACACGCCGAACCAGTGGTGGTTCTTCAGAAAAAGGCCGGATTACTGGAAGACGGAAAACGTGCCTAAAATAGATGGGGTTATGATGATTTTATACACTGATGAGGCAATGTATCCGCTTATCATCCAGAAAGGCGATGTTGACGTAGTTTGTGCGTATCCCTTCTACCTGCTGGCCCAAGTGGTTGGAAAACCCAATATAGGCATTTGGACGTTCCCCCAGCCCGTTGCAACCGAAGTCCTAGCCGTCAACACTAGGCTTTATCCGCTTAACATGAAAGAGGTTAGGCAGGCAATAGACCTGGCCCTAGACAAAGTAGGCATAGCCCAAAACTACTTCATGGGTTATGGCGTGCCGGGTAATAGATGCCTGGTCAATTTTGCGGCTTGTCCAGAGTTTTTCGTTCCTGAGGCTGCCTGGCAGGGTTGGGGCAAAACTCATGAGCAATGCGTTGCAGAGGCAAACGCCATGCTAGACGCCCTAGGCTTCACACGGGGCCCAGATGGGGTGAGGGTTACGCCCAACGGAACACGCCTAAGCTATAAGTTCATTGTACAGAATGCGCCCCTCACAACGGTTAGGCTTAGGACCTCTGAATACTTGATCGACAACCTTAAGAAAATAGGGATAGAGATACACACATACCAGCCGCTGGCCATAATGGACTTCTTCGTAGCTGAATTCCTCGCTCCAACAAAAGATTGGGGGTTTGCGGAAGGGACTTACGGCGAATATCCTGAACCATGGTACAACCAAGTTTACTCCTACCTGCTGCCTCCTGTAGGCTTTGCCCAAGTGATGGCCACAGGCTTTGACGAAACCGAGCCTGAAGTTGCCGCCCAAATTGGCAACCTCTCCCAAAGCGCTCTAAGAAGGCTAAACTACGCCGACTTGGTGGAAGATGTTAAACAAATTATTAAAATATACAAGGACTACTTGCCGACAATTTGCATAGCCTTCTATCCCATGTTCATATTCGTTTACCGGACAGACAGGTTCACCAACTGGAACTTTGAACATTCAACAAAAACAGGCGCATTTGGATACCCGCAGCCCATGAGGCCGTTAATAGTGAATGAGCTTACTCCTGTCGGTTGGGTGCCGCCAACGCCTACCCCAACTCCAACCCCAACACCAGTTGTTACAGCAACTCCAACACCTGCACCGCCAACTGGAATATCAACAGAACAGTTGGCTCTAATAGCAGTCGTAGTGATAATAGTGATCGTGGTAATCGGCTACTTGGTTGTCAGAGCCAGAAGAAAACCTGCAACATAAATTCACCCCCCTTTTATTTTTATAGCTTAGGTTTGCGCATATGCGTATGTTTGGGTTTATATTTGATGGGATTGGTTTTTCCATAGGCTAATTATTTAAATATTAGATTTGTGATTAGACGTAGGCGAGAGGATATTCGGGCTATGGGTTCAAAGTCCCCGAGGGGCGAGTTCGCTGCAAGAAAACTTGCTAAAAAGAGGCAGAGATTCCGGTGGAGTAGCCGATACTATAAAAGGCGCATGTTGGGGTTGGATGTTAAGGCTGACCCCCTTGAAGGAGCTCCCATGGCCAGGGGTATAGTCCTCGAGAAAGTCGGAGTTGAAAGCAAGCAGCCCAACAGCGCCATAAGGAAATGTGTTAGAACTCAACTCATCAAGAATGGACGTGTTATAACGGCTTTTCTCCCAGGAGACGGAGCCTTAAACGTTGTCGACGAGCATGATGAGGTTATAGTTGAGGGCATAGGGGGCTCCAGGGGAAGAAGCATGGGAGACATCCCAGGAGTCCGCTGGAAGGTCATAATGGTTAACGGGGTTTCCCTTAAAGAACTCGTGCTTGGAAGAAAACAGAAGCCAATGCGGTGAAAAGCTTGAGCAAGGAACAAGAACAGAAAAATGAAGTTGAGGAGAAGGAGATAAAGCTTTTCCAAAAATGGAGCTTCAAAGGCATCGAAGTTAAGGATTTAGGTTTACAGAGGTATATATCGCTTAAGCCTGTCGCTGTCCCCCACACGATGGGGCGACACGAGCATAAACGCTTCGGCAAAGCGGACGTGAACATTGTTGAGAGACTTGTGAACAACCTCATGCGTCCCGGAAAAAATGCTGGGAAAAAAGCTAAAGCCATAAACATAGTTAAACACGCCTTTGAAATCATACACCTGCGTACTGGGAGAAATCCAATAGAGGTTCTTGTCAGGGCTGTTGAAAACTCTGCTCCATGCGAAGACATCACTAGAGTGGCTTACGGTGGAATAGTCTACCATCTGTCGGTTGACGTTTCCCCGCAGAGAAGGGTTGACTTGGCTTTGAGACACATATGCGAAGGTGCAAGGCAGGCGGCAATGCATAGTCCCCGCTCAATTGAAGAGTGCTTGGCAGAAGAGCTTATTTTAGCGGCAAACCACGACATGAAAAGCTATGCTGTTTCAAAGCGCCATGAACAGGAAAGGATAGCTCAAGCCTCAAGATAGACTTCGCTCAGGCTATTTCGTGTGAATTTCAACGACGTCTCCATCCTCAAGGGGAAAGGTTGCACCCACCTTTTGGGGGCTGAAAGCTAAGCGTTTAGCCCAAACCCTTGCATAGGCGAATTTTTCGCTGAAGTCGCTGTGAATGTTTTTTGCCAAATCATAAACCGTTGCACCCCTTTTGAGGATGAAGGGCTTTTCTGAAAAGCTTTTCTCGGAAGGCTCTTTTGTGTAAACTCTAATCAACTCCAAAATTTTAAACAATGTCTCCCCAATTTTCTCTAAGCCTAAACGGTTTTTACATGAGGTCGCGATTATGGGCAGCTGGCCGCCTACAAAGTCTTGTAAAACTCTCATGTTTAACTCCGCTTCCTCGAGGTCTATCTTGTTAGCCACTATGATTGTCGGTTTATAAACCGTGCTTTCAAAAATGGCGTCCTCAACATCGTCTAAGGTGGCTTCGCCATAAATTTTGACAATGGCGTCTGAAATCCTGTATTCTTTCAGAAGCTCCTCAACATCCCTAAAAGTGCAGTTTAAAAGTTTACCAAAAACGATTATGCGCAGGCCAGCCCCCATAAACTTCTTTTCAATTTCCACATGTGCCTTCGGCTTAGTAACAACTATCCTCGTTTTCTCCAACTCTCCAAGAATTAGGGATAACTGTTCAACAGGACTGTTTGCCAGGTCCACCATGAGGATTAAGCCGTCAGCATTTCTAGCTAAAGCTAGAGTCTGAGGTCCCCATGCCCTGCCATCCGCCGCCCCCTCCATTAAAGCGGGGGCTTCAACAATTTGGAATTGAACGTCCTCGTAGGCGAGGATGCCTGGAACAGGCTCTTTGGTAGTATAGGGAACCGGCGAAACCTCAACCTTAGCGTTTGTTAATGCCGCTAGGAGGCTGCTCCTTCCAACATTGGTTAATCCCAAAACGACTACTTGGGCTGCCCCCTCCTTCTCTATAAAAAATTTAGCTCCCCCTCGACCTGTCCTCCTCCGCCTTCCCTCTTCGATTTCTCTGCGCAGAACAGCCATCTGCTTTTTAACTTGGGCACAAAGCTTGGCTGTACCCTTATGTTTTGGGACAAGACTTAAAAACTCCTGCATAAGCTGAAGTTTCTCTCCGGGATTTCTGGCTGCTGAAACCTCAGCCCATTTACGTTTAGCCTCGGCAGGCAGATTTGTAGGCATAAGCCTAACGCGTCCTAAATCTAAATTCGGGATAAACCTCTAATATTCATTTCGAAAAACTTGGGAGCAAGGGCTTCTTTTAACGCCTCTTATACAGTTAGAGGCTTAAATGCTTCCCAAAATGTATGATAAACGTTGAAACGGCATGATAAACTTAAAATAATTGATTGAACAGTTGTGTAAACGAATTCACTAAAAATAGGAACGTAAAGTTTAGAGTTTGGAGGGAAAAGCATGAGCAGGCCTGAAAAGCCACACTTAAACCTGGTGATTATTGGACACGTGGATCATGGAAAGTCGACGACGACAGGGCACCTGCTATACCTAGCTGGAGCTGTCGACGAAAGGACTGTTAAAACCTACGAGGAAGAAGCTAAAAAGCTGGGCAAAGAAACCTTCAAGTACGCCTGGATCCTCGACAACCTAAAGGAGGAGCGGGAGAGAGGCTTAACAATAGACCTGCGATTCTTAAAGTTTGAGACTAAAAAGTACTATTTCACAATTATTGACGCTCCCGGCCACAGGGACTTCGTTAAAAACATGATTACAGGTGCAAGCCAAGCCGACGGCGCCATACTTTTCGTCTCAGCTAAAAGGGGAGAATTCGAGGCAGGCATAGGTCCTGGTGGACAGACACGGGAACACGCTTTCCTCGCCTTCACTTTAGGCGTAAACCAGCTTGTCGTCGCCGTCAACAAGATGGACGATCCGACGGTTAACTGGAGTCAGGAACGTTACAATGAAATTAAAAACGAAGTTGGCAGAATGTTGAGGATGGTCGGCTACAAGGTTGACAAAATCCACTTCGTGCCTGTTTCCGGGTGGACTGGCGACAACCTCGTCAAGCAAAGCGACAAGATGCCATGGTACAAGGGGCCAACCCTTATAGATGCTTTAGACACTTTTGAGGTGCCTCCAAAGCCCGTGAATAAGCCCTTAAGGATTCCAATACAGGATGTTTATAGCATAACTGGTGTAGGCACGGTTCCTGTAGGCAGGGTTGAGACAGGCGTCCTAAAGGAAGGAGATACTGTCATATTTATGCCTGCGAACAAGCAGGGCGAAGTAAAGTCTATAGAGATGCACCACACGAGGATACCGAAGGCTGAGCCCGGCGACAACATAGGCTTCAACGTTAGGGGCATAGCGAAAACGGACATACGACGGGGAGACGTCTGCGGGCACGTCACAAACCCGCCGACGGTTGCAAAGGAGTTTATAGGCCAAATAATCGTCATATACCACCCCACGGCTCTTGCAGCTGGATACACGCCTGTCCTCCACTACCACACGGGACAGGTTGCTTGCCGATTCGCAGAGCTTATTAAGAAAATCGACCCGCGAACAGGAAACGTTGTTGAGGAGAAGCCTACGTTCCTGAAAACTGGAGACGCTGCCCTAGTGAGGATGGAGCCACTGCGCCCAATCGCCATTGAAGTTTACTCAGAGTTTCCAGAACTTGGAAGGTTCGCCGTCAGAGACATGGGCACAACCATAGCTGCAGGCATCGTTAAGGAAATTACGAAAAAGGGCCCGTAGTCCCCTCTTTTTATATTTTTAGTGCGGAAAGATAGGAAAACCCTTTGCAAAGGATTGCAGTTCTGTACCGCAAGGGAAAATAACGGCGGGCGTTTTAGGTTATGATCTAGAGTGGTGTCATGTCTGTAGATGAATCCCTGCTCCCATACTTGAGGGAGAAGAAGGGCGGGGAGCCCGAGCCGACAATAATTGTGGACAGCCGTGAAGCGAGCAGCGCCGCCAAAGTTGTTAAAGGCCTTAGGGAGAAGGGCGTCAACGTGAAGATCGAGGTTTTAGAAAAGGGTGACTATGTGCTGTCCGACGTTTGCGCTGTCGAGCGGAAAAGGGTTCAAGACTTCGTTTATACACTTACGCATCGCCACCTCTTCGAACAGCTTTTTAAACTTAAGGAGGTTTATCCAAAAGCCTTAATCCTCTTAGAGGGCTACATGCCCATAATCTACAAGTTTAGCAGGATACAGCCTGAATCCGTTTGGGGAGCCCTGTTCAACTTGGCAAAGAACGGTATAGCCATAGTGAACACCACGTCCTATAAAGAGACTGTCGATTTCCTCTACATAGCCGCGCGTCAGGAGCAGACTGTTGAAAAGAGGACGCCGACGGTTCATCCGGTCAAGAAGTGTGAGACGCTGGCGGATGCCCAGATATTTTTTGTGGCGAGTTTGCCGAACATTGGGAGGGAGAAAGCCATAGCAATCCTTAAATCCTATCGAACCCCGTTAAATGCTTTCCTAAACGTGGACGAGTGGCCTAAAACCGTTTACGGCCTTGGGCCAAAAATAAGCGGTAAGGTGAAAGAGGTGTTAAACAAGCCGTTTAGTGGGTGAAAGCTTATGGATGTGGAGATAGCCGTAACCAAAAAGGTTCGCGTGCTCGGACTGGATAAGCGTTCCGTAAGCGACATTGCATGGTGCGCCACAACCTACGGGGCTAATAGGCTTTACTGGGTTAACGGTTTCCTCCTGTGCCTAGAAGTTTACGAGAAATCCTTCGAGCAGGAGTTGAAGACCAGGGAGTTTCCAATAAGCCAAATATGCTACACAGAGTTTCCGAAATACGAGAAAATCTACGAGGTTGAGAAAAGTCTCCAAATTCCAATAGTTAATGTTTCAGACATGAAAATATTCAGAAGCCTTTTGAAGGCAATTGTGGAAAACGAGGAGAAGGACAAGGATCATACCCCCAAACTGCAAAGCCTATAAATAAAGGTTTATATGCGAAAACTTGTTTTTCACCAATTTTATATAAATGCTGTAAAATAACACTATTCAGCTTTGCTGGAATGTGAGGGTATGCGGAAAACCATATTCAAGAAGCTTGAGGCTGAGGGGCTAATCGCCAATTATAACCGTTTAAGGAAAAATCTTCCCCCTAAACTTCCTAAAAGGGTTTTCATTTGGGATGAAACCCTAAGGGAGGGGGTTCAAACCCCAACGGTTTTCTTGACCTATGTTGAGAAGGTTAAACTTGCCAAGCTTTTGGACGAAATCGGCGTTTCAATAATAACTGTTGGTTTTCCAGCCCTTTCCGAAGAGGAGAGGAACAGTGTTAGGAGGATCGCCAATGAAGGTTTCCAACAAGCGCGTATTGCTGCTTCAGCACGTATAGTTAAAAGCGATATAGATGAGTGTCTAGCTTGTGGGATAAGGGAGATCGCCATATTTACCCCGTTTAACGGGCTTAACCTCAAATATAGGCTTAGGGCTTCAAAAGAGCAGGTTTTAAAGAATACGGTTGAATGCGTGGAATATGCAAAGAAGCAAGGCGCCACCGTGGACTTTGTTTTGGAAGACGCGTCGAGAACCCCCATCCAAGACATTTTGGAAATTTTTGTAAGTGCGGTGAAAGCCGGCGCAGACATGCTTGTAATCTCCGACACCGTTGGCTTTTTGAGGCCTTTGTCCGTGCGTTACCTTGTTTCCCATGTTCGCGACGGTCTCAGGGAGGCCCTTGGCAGGGATGTGCCCCTTTCAATTCACTGCCACAACGATTTTGGCTTAGCAACCGCAAACACTTTGGCAGCTGTGGAGGAAGGCGTGGAATACGTGCATACGTGCATTGCAGGTTTCGGCGAAAGGGCTGGGGTTGCACCTTTAGAGGAGGTTGTCATGGCCTTGGAGCTCCTATACAACATTGACACGGGCATAGACGTGAAAAAGCTCTACAGGCTTGTGCAGCAAGCCGAAAAAAGTTTTGCCCTCCCAATACAGTTCCATAAGCCCATAGTCGGGGAGAACGCCTTTTCATATGAAGTTGACGAGCACGTTAATGGGGTGCTGGCTCACCCGCTAATTTATGAACCATTCCCGCCTGAGATGATTGACAGGGAGGCTCAGTTTTACATAAGCAGAAGCGGCGGTAGACGTCTGGTTGAGAAACGCCTTGAAGCTGCTGGGATAAAGGCTACACCTTGGCAGGTTGACGAGATAGTCAAGCGTATTCGGAACATGCAGGAGGGCCTAGACAAGGGTGGGGCTCAGATGACCTTCTACCAGATTAAAAAGTTGATGAGGGAGCTTCGAAGGGGCCTAACCGAGGAGGACTTCCTGCGGGTAGTTGAGCAAGTGACAAAGCAAAAGCCAAAAAGCTTGGCAGGCTTAGGTCAAAGCGAAGAGCCCTAGCTCCTCAGCGGTTTTGCCCAAATCTTCCATGCTCAGGGGTTTCGGGTAATTGTATATGGGGCCACTCGGCTTCTCGTTGTAGTAGGGGCGGTTGCAGTTCGGGCATCCTGTTGTTAGGAAGGGTTCGCCTGAAAGAATAATCCGCCTTAAGGTTTGCTCCTCAACCCCAAAATTTATTATGCGGCCTTCAGGGTTAAAGCGCATGTTTTCAAACCTGGATATTCCATGGACGATTAGGTGGCGGGCTAACTGCACCCTCCGATACTGTTGAATTGGGGGCTGTTTAAGGTTTTCCAAGGCTGTTCCAGCAATCGGCGTGAAAGCGAAAAGGGCTGGCAAAACACCCGTGTCAACACACTTCTGAATTGTTTGCGCCATATCCCTTTCAGTTTCGCCTAAACCAACAATCAGGTGAGTGCTAACCCTGCCTTTTCCAAAAATTTTCACAGCCTCTTCTAGGAGGGTGAACTGCTGCTTCATGTTGTACGGCCCGCCGGCAGCTGCCCCCTTAACCCTGTCA
The DNA here is from genome assembly GCA_038865865.1 of Bathyarchaeia archaeon. GTDB lineage: Archaea > Thermoproteota > Bathyarchaeia > Bathyarchaeales > Bathycorpusculaceae > JANXEP01. The sequence continues at coordinate 75,470 of JAWBZV010000002.1, forward strand.
AATATTTCCTCTGTGGCAGCGTCTATAGGTATGCCTATCCTCTCCACCCCTGATTCCGCCAAAAGCTTAATGTTTTCCGGGTTTAGGGGTTGGCATGAAACCGAAATGGGGATGTAAGCATGCTGGGATAAGGCTTTAACAAGCGTTTTTAGGTGGGTGAAAACTTCTGGATAGTTTAATGCTTGTATGCACACACGCTTTATAACGCCTTTTTCAGCGGCTTCTCCAATGCGGCTTAGGACTTCAAGTGTTGGGAATGCAGGCCAAGAAACCCTTGAAAGCATGTCTGCACGGCTTCGACTTTGCCTTGCTTGGGGACAGAATCCGCAGTTTGCTAGGCATTTTCCTTCCTTATAGGTCATTAGGTAGGCTGTTGTAGGCGGGGCTTCAAGCTTTCCGCTTAGTAAGCCAACCACTATTGCTGAGCCTAGGGAAACCCGAACCTTTTCTGGAATCACCTTTCCTGTGGGCAGTTAGGACACGCTCATGCTTTCTAATACTGTTTCTTGCTAATTATTCTAAATTCATAAACATTTTTATTATTGGAGTTGAAGTTGTTTAGGGCGTCGCCTTTGCGAAGGTCGAGACTTGAAACGTACGAGGCTATATTAGAGGCTCTGGCTAAAAGGCCTCTTAAGGTTGACACCATAGCCTACAAAAGCGGCGTGGATTGTACTGTTTTATTGCGCTATTTGAGTTTTCTTCTGGAGAACAGGCTTGTTGAGGAGCGTTTCTTTGGCAAAAAGAAACTTTACGCTTTGACGGAGAGGGGTAAGGCAGTTTTCAAGGTGCTCAACTCTCGGAGACGTCTGAATAAGATTGCAGGGTCCCTTGAGGCTGCCAGCGAAGCTTTGGAGGCTGCACCTCCAGTTTCCAACATGGGGGATGAAAATAGGCCTAAAAACGAAGTTAGATAGCTGCTTCTTTTTCCGCTGGAGCGAAAGCTATTAACGGGCGTTTTGGGCTTATTTTGAGAAGCATGGGTTATCCTTCACCCGAAGAAGTTTGGCGGATGCCTGAGGCGGAACTGCTGAAATTTTTGGACAGCGATAAGCTTCTCCCAAAGCCTAGAAGGGTTCACTTTTACGCTCCAAGCTTCATGTATTATAGGACGGGCTATTTTTGCTCTTCTTCAAAAGATTTTCCAACGATCTCCGTGACCGGGCAGGGCTGCGCCTTAAAATGTAAGCATTGTGGCGGAAAAGTCTTGCAAACCATGCACCCCGCAAAAAGTCCAGAGGAGCTTTACCTGCTATGTTCGAAGCTTAAAAGCATGGGAGCTGTAGGCTGCCTTATAAGCGGCGGCTGCCTCCCAGACGGGTCTGTCCCCCTAGAAGGGTTTGTAGACGCCATTAAACGGGTTAAAAGCGAGCTGGGGCTGACGGTTTTCGCCCATGTTGGAATAATAAATTTTGAAAGGGCTAGGAGGCTTAGAGAGGGCGTGGATGCAGCCCTAATCGACATCATCGGAGCAGACGAAACCATTAGGGAAATTTACAAGCTTAACGTAGCCGTCAAGGATTACGACAATTCTCTTGAAGCGTTAAGCCATGCCGGCTTGAATTTTGTGCCCCACGTTGTTGTCGGGCTTCATTATGGAAAGCTGAAGGGCGAAATGTATGCTTTAAGGATGATCGCTAAATATGCGCCCTCAGCCCTTGTCATAATCGCCTTCATGCCCATACGGGGAACCGAGCTGGCGGGGGTTGAGCCGCCTAAGCCGACGGACATAGCCAAAGTTTTAGCCGCTGCTAGGCTTATGTTTCCAGAAAAGCCTATAGTTTTAGGTTGCATGCGGCCAAAGGGCAAACACAGGGCCGAAACAGACATCCTAGCCCTAAAAGCCGGAGTGAACGCCATAGCCTTCCCAGCTGAAGAAGCCATAAAATACGCAGAAAAGAATGGCTATGCTTTTCGCTTTTCATCGTTCTGCTGTTCACAAATTTACAGAGACTTTCAAGCCTAAAAAGGGGCTTATCGTCATGCATAAAGTCCCAACATTTATTTACTCCTTCATTTAGAACTATGCTAACAATGTTGCAGAGGCTGGTTGGATGGGGAGGGCCGAATATAAGGTTGAGGGCGGCAAACTTGTTAAAGCCCAAGTGACTGTGGATGGAAATAGGATACTGAAAGTTAAGATCACCGGAGACTTCTTTCTCCATCCAGAAGACTTTCTTGAAGAGTTGGAAGAAGCGATTGTCGGCAGTTTTCTAGACGAATCCAGCTTGGCAAGGCTCATAAAAAGCTTGGCAGATAGGCGAAACGCCACTTTGCTGGGAGTTTCCCCCGAGGATTTCGCTAAATGCATTGTTATGGCGGGGAAAAGCGATGGTTGAAAAGTGGCGCCTATTAGATACGGGTTTGCATGACGCCTTCTATAATATGGCTTTGGACGAGGCCATTGTCATAGCGAGGTCTAAGGGGCTTGTGCCAAACACCCTGAGGTTTTTCAGGTGGGAGCCATCCGCGGTTTCTATAGGCTACTTCCAAGGCTTGGAGGAGGAAGTTGACATAGAGGCTTGCAAACGCCTAGGCGTCGACTATGTGAGGCGGAGGACAGGCGGAGGAGCTGTATATCACGAGAGGGATGGAGAACTAACCTATAGCATAATAATGAACGAGGATCATCCCCTAATCTCTAGGGATTTCCAAAAAACTTATGAAACGCTCTGTTCAGGCCTGGTGCGGGGTTTGAGGCTGCTGGGGGTCCCGGCCGAGTTTAAACCCATAAACGACATCGTGGTGGAGGGCAAAAAGATCTCTGGGAACGCCCAAACCCGGGGCATGAACGTTGTCCACCAGCATGGCACAATACTCCGCGAAGTCAACCCAACGATCATGTTTACAGTGTTAAAGGTGCCAAGCGAGAAAATCCGCGACAAAATGATCAAATCAGCCGAAGAAAGGGTCACCTCCATAAACCGTTACCTAAAAAGGGATGTAAGCTTCGAAGAGTTGAAAGAGGCGCTCATAAGAGGGTTTAAGGAAGCATTGCGCATAGAACTCGAACCTGGAGAAACCACAGGCTTTGAGGAGGAGATGGCGGACAAACTTAAAAGGGAAAAGTATTCCACGCGGGAATGGAACTTCAAACGATAGCAATGGAAACCCTCTGGAACTTTTCCAGCCTAAGCCCGCCAATCTTGGCGGGTATAACCTTCAACAAAGGCTTGGAAAAGTGCACGTAGAAAGCCAGCCTGACGGGCTCGCCGCCTAAAATGAAACCTATATTTGAGCAGTGGGCGACACAGAAACCCTCCTGAACGGATTCCACCACCCCTATTTTTACCCCGCAAAGATTGACGGCGCTGCCAACTCGGGGCTTACAGCGCATGTGAACCCCAAAAGTTTTGTAGTGGGGGATTCCCGCATCCAAAAAGCCTAGGTAGCCATCTACCTCTACGGGTATCCCCCCATTCAATTTTTCGTCCAACACCACAAGGGCATATTCAGCCCTTGACTCCACAACTTCCCCTTCAAGCCTTTCCAGCCCCACGGCGTCATCTACCGGAGCATGTAAACTGTTAAAGGGAAAGCCTCCCCGCGCCCGGATGGGGTCTGAAGGACTTCGTACCTCCACATGAACGTGGGGTTCAGTCCAGAAATTGAAGAACCCAGACCTAATGAGGAATCCAAGCTTCTCTCCAGGCTTAACGATGTCGCCCGCCTTAACCGTGGGCTCAACGTGGAGGACTTTAACCACAACGCTAGGGTTTTCCAGACTTCGTAAGAGAATGACATAATCGTAGTTTGAAGATGGAAAATTCCCCTTCTCTGGGCATTTCACCCTCCTAACCCTGACAACCTCTCCCTGAACTGGGGAAATCGCCAGCCCGCCAAAGCTGTCTCCACAGAAAACGTCAACTGCAGAATAAGCTGCATGCATGGGGTAGGGACTGTTAAAGAAAGAGAACTTTCCGTTTTCTGGACAATAAACTGTAACGCCCATTGAAAGGGCGACCGGCTTCAAGTCTTCAACAAGCCTAGGCATAAAAGCCCCGTGAAAACCGCTATAAACGCTCCTTCAACATTTCATAACCTACCACAACAGCCCAAACCGAGGCTGCAAGCGCTGAAAGCGCCTCGGGGATAGCCACGTTGGCTCCGAAGCCAACAGTCCAATGGAAAACCCAAACAGCAGCAGCGAACAAAGCCACCGAAAAAGTGAACCATCCCATCTTTACTTGTCTAGCCTGCACGAAAGCCACGCATAATACTAGGAGGGCAATTGGGGATAAAGCGAAAAAGGCCACAGAAACGTAATAGTGAATGGGCCTAACATTTTCTGGAAAAACGCCTATACCCGTCAGGGATAATGCTGCAAGGACAAAGATTAGGGCCCCAACCCTGCCAGCCGCCTTGGTTTGGAACCTGAATAGGCCGACGGCGAAGATTAGGGCTAAAACCCCGCCTGCGATCAGGCCAGAATTGAATGTGGCTGAGGTGAAGCCCTCAACTACACCCAAATCGCTTAGGGCGTTTTCCGTCCAGCTGAACTGGGGGTAGGATGCTATGGCGAACAATATTAATGTGAAGGCGACAAGGGGCGCCATTATCCCGCAAATTCCTGAAAACCTAACCCAAACCCTCCGTGCGGCCATGCAAACCCCCACGCATATGTTTATTCCTCTATTTCCTTCAAAGCTTTTAGTCTTTGCTGAAGGAGGGCAAATGTTAAAAGTTGAAAAGGCTGAAATCTCTATTTTGGGTTGATTTAATGCCAAAAGTGAAGGTTGATTTGAGCAAATGCACAGGCGATGGCGTATGCGTTGAAGTCTGCCCCGTAAACGTTTTTGAGCTTAAAAATCTGCCGGAGTATCCAGACGCTCAGAAATCCGTCCCAGTGCGGGAAAACGAGTGCATAATGTGTATGGCTTGTACGGCTTCATGTCCAACACAAGCAATAACCGTTGAAGAGTAAGCCCCAGCCATCAGGCCACAAAGTATAATGTTTCAAAGATGAATGCAGCTGCGGCGATAGCCAACATAGCTAGACTCCACGCTTTAGTAACCTTGTGGCTTCGGCGACTCATCACATAAAGTATGGACGTCATTAGGAAAATGAAGGGCACCGTGAGGAGAATCTCCGAAAGGGAAACCCTGAAGGACCTAATGAGGCCTACAACTCCAAAAACAAGGGTCATGGTTATTATATTGTCACCTATAACGTTCCCTATTGAAATTTCCTGTTCTCCATGGAGGGCTGCAGCCACCGAAACAGCTGTCTCCGGAACAACGCATCCTAAAGCCATAATGGTTAGTCCAGCGTAAAAGTGCATAAGCCCAAAGCTTTCAGCTATGGCTGTTACGCCATAAACAAGGAGAAAAGTTCCACACACAAGGGCGGCGCTGCCTAAAATCATGACTGCCGCCAGCTTCGCCATGCCCTTAGAGGGCCTGCTTAAGTGGCATCCATTGTTCCCCTTGCGAATGGAATAGTAAATGAATATGAAATATAGCGCCAAAAAGATTAGGGCAATCCACCATGTAACCATGCCCGTTAAGGCTGTTAAAACCCCCATGAGGGCGGCAAGACCTATCATAATGAGGCACTCTCTGCCAACAGCGTGGTTCTTAATCCTGAACTCCTCTATAAGCCCGCATATGCCTATGATCAAGGGAATGTTGTATATGTTTGAGCCTAGTAGGTTGCCTAAAGCCATTTTAGAAGAGCCTAAAAGCGCCGAGATTAAAGAGCTTAAAAGCTCAGGGGCAGAGGTTACGGAAGCCACAAGAATTGTTCCTACAACCACTCTATGGAGGTTTATACAGTCAGCTAACCCAGAGGCTGAAAACACCAGTTTTTTCGACCCAAAGTATATGAGCAATACGCCTACTATGAAGGATGCTATGCCGAATGCCAAAGACATCGTTATTCTCAGCTAATTTCCGAACATTCCTCCGAAACTTTCATATAAACTTAACTGAACGTAGAAGGGTCAAAATATGTTCTAAAAGCGTGTTGGAGGAACAAAAGCCCTAAGCCTACTCAACGCGTCCAGCCTTTCCCTATCCCCTACCCTTGCTTCTTCGACAGCCTTCCGCAGCAGTTGTATGGATTCGTCCATGGCTTTCCTGTCCACGGGGTATGGTACCCCATCCTTTCCTCCATAGGCGAAGGAAAACTTGACAGGGTCTTTCCAGCTGGGCTTCTCTCCATAAATTAGCTCTGCAACTAGGGCTAAGCCCCTAACGGTTGCGGGGCCAACTCCGTGGAAGCCCAAAAACTCCTCGTAGTTTCTTGGTTTAAACTCGTAAACCTTCTGCAAGGCTTCCCAGTTTATGTTGGTGGGCATGGATAAAACGTCTATGGGGTATTCCCTCCAGCCTGTTTGGGCTGTTTTTGGAAGCCATTCTTCGAGGGACCGTTGATAGGAGGGCCTAATCGACATTATAAGCCTCATAATCTTTTTGGGCGGCTCACACGCCAAGTCCACAGAAGCTTTTCTACAGCCTTCGCTTTCTTTCGCAGTCATGTCTAGGGCTATTTCCCGCCTCGCGTCGCCAACAATGGCGTTGTGGGGCTCCACAACGAAGCTTTGAAGGTTTTCCGAAAGCCAATGGAAACGTCTGGCTGTGCGGTCTCGGGTGCACATGCCCTGCTGTACAACCGCCCATTTCCCATTTTCGTCTACAAAGAAGGCGTGGTGGTAAAGCTGGTAGCCCGCCTGTATAGCCGCACTATCAACCTTAGCGCTCATCCTACTCGCATAGCGGAGACGTTCAACTTTGCTGTCTGAAAAGTCGAAGATTTCCCCAACCTTTCCAACTTCAAGAGGCGTCTGCCTTGAAACTTTGCCCTTTCCGCCGCATACCGCAATGCCATGCTCCTCTGGAACGATTGCCTGCTTCAAAACCCCAGTGACAACTGTTGTCACGCCGGACGAGTGCCAATCATAACCCAAAACACAGCCCAAAGCCTGAAACCAAAACGGGTCGGAAAGGCGTCTCAAAAACTCGCCGCTTCCATATTCGTCAACAATGATGCTCACTATTTCCTTCGCGAGTTTTCGCATGCGAACAACTAGCCACTTAGGCGCCTTACCATCATGAAGCGGAAGCCTTGCCACACCAGTCCTCTGCATATCCCCAAAGCCCAACTATACGCTTACATTTCCGCATATTTTTGTCTTCTCAGCTCCTTAAACGACTTTTAGCAGTTAACGCGCCGGAGAACTGCAGAGGATTAAATGGTCTAAAAGCGATTAGCAGAGAACACCTTTCAGTTTAACCATGAAGTTTTTCGACGTCGTTTTAACGTTTCTCTATTCTCCATTTTACTCCTTGCGGCGTGTCCTCAATTATTATGCCCATGGCTCTGAGCTGGGCTCTGATTTTGTCTGCTGTTTCCCAGTCCTTGGCTTTTCTGGCCTCTTCCCTTCTGCGAATAAGTTCTTCAGCCTCTTTAGGCAGTTTTTCTTCGGCTTTAACCTCGCCTATTACGCCTAAAACCTTATCGAAGCGCATCATCAACGCGTAAACCTTTTTGGCTTCTTCTTTGCTTAGCATGTTTTCGTCCATCAACTTGTTCGCTTCGCGGATAAAGTCGAATAGGGCTGCTAGGGCTAGGCTTATGTTTAGGTCGTCGTCCATCGCTTCCTCGAAGCGCTTTTGCACTTCAACCATCAGCGCGTCTATCTTTTCTCCACATCCCCTCCCATCAGCCTCCAAAAGCCTTCGCGTGAACGTCCTTAGTCTGTTCACGGCGTTTTTTGCCGCATCCAAACCTTCGAAGGTGAAGTTTAACTGTTGCCTATAATGGGTTGACATGAGCAGAAACCGTATAGCCATAGGGTCATAGCCCCTGGCTAGTAGGTCCCTTAAAGTGTAGAAGTTGCCAAGGCTTTTGGCCATGCGTCTACCCTCAACAAGAAGGTGTTCACAATGCAGCCAGTAGCGGGCGAAGGGCTTACCTGTCGCCGCCTCGCTTTGGGCTATCTCGTTCTCGTGGTGGGGGAAGATTAAGTCGACGCCTCCGCTGTGAATGTCTATGGTTTCTCCCAAATACTTCATAGCCATGGTTGAGCATTCAATGTGCCATCCAGGCCTGCCCTTGCCAATTTCCGTCTCCCAGTATACGTCGCCATCTTCTTCGTCCCAAGCCTTCCAAAGGGCAAAGTCCTTGGCTTCCTCTTTCCCATATTCGTCAACCTTGACTCTGGCCCCGGGCTTAAGCCCTTCAATCTTAAGTTTTGAAAGCTTCCCATAATCCTTAAACTTTGAAATGTCGTAGTAGATGGAGCCATCTTCGCCCCGGTAAGCGTAACCCTTCTCTATAAGTCTCCTAATCAAAGAAACCATCTCGGGAATGTGCTGCGTGGCTTTTGGGTAATATTCGGCTTTCTCCAAGTTTAGGGTGGTTATATCCTCAAAAAACGCCTTGGTATAATAGTTCGTATACTCTTGGAGGGGAACCCCTTGCCTCCTAGCACCCTTAATAGTTTTGTCGTCAACGTCAGTTATATTCATTACTTGAATAACCCTAAAACCTCGGTGTTCAAGCCACCTCCTCAGCAAGTCTTGAAATATGAAAGTTCTAAAGTTTCCAATATGGGCGTAATCGTAAACTGTCGGGCCGCAGGTATAGATTTTAACAGTTCCCTCTTCTAAAGGAACAAACTTTTCCTTTCTACGTGTTAAAGTGTTGAAAAAGTGAATGTTTCCTCTCGGCGTCTCCATGAGTTTCCGCCGAGAGAGGATATGGCGAAAAACTTTAAAGACTTTACCATGCGTTTAGTCGTATTTCCTAATCCTAATCATCTTCCTAAAACTCTTTAAGTCGCTGGCGACAAGCTTCAGGAAGCGCAGCTCCTCCACGGTTCTCTCAAACCTTAAAAACTCTTCGGAAAGCCTTTCCAAACACATCGCACCTTCACTCATAAATGTTTCCCCTCTGCCATAAGCCTGGTTCACGGGTTTCATTGTTTTTTGGCTGACCAGCTATTCCGTCATCGAGGAGAAAGGAGAAGGCTTCGAAAAACGGAAAAATTAGCGCTGGTTCAGCCTTCAACCTCAACCCCATATAGCATCGCAAGACTTAATACACTTGGTTATATAAAAACATTGCTGAATACAAATAAGTTACAACAATATGCATCATTATGTATTAAGTATGCATGCCTCCGACAGCCAAAATACCCTCAAGGATATTAGTTTCAGGTATGTCCAACTGTTTGGAAAGCCAAGCTCTGAGAAGCGCCGTGGTCTTCGGGGGTTCACCACTATAAGTTATTAGCTGGCTGTTTTTAAGGGCGTCCACCTGAAAAATTTTCTCCGCCTCCTTATAGAGGAAGGACAAGGTTTGGGCTTGGCGGGCTAAATTCTGGAAGTCCTCCCATTGCCTACAGCGCACAACAACCAGCGGCCCCCTAACCTCAAAAGAAGCCCGCGTTTTCTGCGATTCAACGTTGGCTGGTAAAGGATTGGCAACTGAATAGGAGGTTGAAAGGTGTGAGATTAGGTTGGCAATTTCATTTTGTAAATTTGTAAGCCTCTCCTCAACGCTTTCTATTTTGCGGCTCATCTCGCCAGTTTCGCCGGACTTATCCACAATTTTGCCCAACTCGCTGATACGGTGGTCTAAATCCTTTTCATGCTCCTTTAATACGTTTATTACCTTGCTCAGCTCATAAATAAGGTGGTCTAAATCCTTTTCATGCTCCCTTAAAACGTTTATTATAAAGTCTAAAGCCTCAAAGGCATCATCCTTTGAAGTGTCTTTATTGGACATAGCTCACTACCTTTTCCAAGCTATCCATTATCTTTTTGTGTAAATAAAGGTAGCGAATTCTTAAAATGTATCAAAATAAATGGACAAACATATTTATTTGCAATAATACCAAAGCATTCACCTTCGAAAAATTAACTCGGATTTAATTTCGGATTCAAATGCTTAAGCGCAAGGCAAAAATAACTTTTAACAGCCGTTTAAATTAGATGTTTCATGTTGTGGTGAACGAAGGTGCCTATGCTGAGTCGACGGGAATGCCTCATGATGGGCATTAAAGACAAAGACCTAGACGAAGTCATTGGGGAGGTGGTGGCCTCCCTAAGCGAAGTGGGGGTTCCAGAGGGATGCACGGTCAAGGTTTACAAGGACACTGCGGTGTGCTGCGCCCCAATCCCTGTGGGAATCATTGTTGAAATAGAGGGGTCTAACGAGCAAATAATCAAAGAGCTGGATTTGAAGGTTCATGCCAAAATTGTGGAAATCTGCGAGAGAAAGGGCATAGAATATCCCGAACATAAGCAATTCAACATAGTATAGGCGGTTCTAACCCGCAAAATGGACATTTTATGCTTGCAGTTACTTTTATATAGTTAATCCTAAGAGCTCTAATAAGCCAAAAGACCTAGATTGAGAAGGTGAAGAATGAATGAGAACTATGTATAAGGTCGCCCTTTCAGCGGCAGCAATCACCATAATCGCGGCGAGTTTTTTAGCCTATATAAAAGGGAGGGTGAAATGATGGCGTTAAAATATGCAAAAAACATTGTAACTGAAACTAAGCCTCTGCCCAGGGAGGTTTTAGAAAGCCTAGCCAGACGGGGACCCATACGCTCCACGGTGAAAATCGACCGCCTAATATATTTGGATAGGGAGGTTGTTGAGGGCGCCTTTTACATGGAGGTAACCCTGTGCCATGAAGGAACTTCAGAGGACTGGATAGAAGAGCCCCACGTCCACGATGTTGACGAGATTTTGGCTTTCATTGGAACAGACTTTGACAACCCGAAAGATCTAGGCGCGGAGGTAGAGTTATGGCTTGGCGACGAACTCCACGTCCTGACGAAAAGCTGCCTTGTGTTCGTCCCAAAGGGGCTTAAACATTGCCCTGTGAGGTTCAAAAGGGTGGATAAACCCCTCTGGTTCATGACCCTTTCACCGATGAGCATGTACACGAGGAAAGCGGAAAAGTTAACCCCCTCAACTGCGGGCGGCGAGTTAAAATATTCAAAATACATAGTGACTGAAATGAAAAAAGGCCTTGAGCTCCCCCCACCGCCGCCGGGCATACCAGCCAACGCCTCCAAAACTATTCGCACAATATATTTGGATAGTGAAGTTGTTGAAGGCGCCTTCTATATGGAGTGTGCCTGGTTTAGCAAGGGGGTTGGAGGCGGAGGTCCCCCAGCCCACATCCACGACTTCGATGAGGTTTTGGGCTTCCTTGGAAGCGACCCCAACAACCCCCGCGACTTGAACGGGGAAGTTGAACTATGGCTTGGCGACGAGGGATACATCCTCACTAAAAGCTGCCTTATCTTTGTTCCGAAAGGGCTTAAGCACTGCCCACTAATAATCAGGAGGGCTGACAAGCCCATCTTCCACTTCTCAACGGGGCCCTCAAGCAAGTATCAAAGGCAGTCTTAAACCTACAATCATCCCCCTCTTTTCTCTGCAACAAAGCCCCATACTTGAAAACCAAAAAATATGTATGTACCTAGAACAAATTGTGGGTATGGAGGAAAGGGTGAGGATGACGGGAAAGAAGACTCCAGAGGAATTGTTGAAGGAAAGACGGGAACGGCTGGAAAAGGCTTACCTGAACAAAAAGCCGGATAGGGTTCCTTTCAGCTTCTTCTCATCCCTTGCGTGGGCTGCAAAATACACCGGGGTGACTACGGCTGACCTCTGTTTCAACAATGACGCCATGTTGAAGGCTAGCCTCAAAATCCTCACAGACTTTAATGTTGACGGGGTAGATTCAGCTCCCCTCCCCCTAGGAGCCCTTGACCTCTCCCTAATGATAATAGCCCTAGTCGACTATCCAGACTTAGCCGTCAGCCTGAGTACCCTCACAGGGCCTTTACATGACATTTTAAGGGATAGGTATTCCAGGTGGCCTGGAAGGGAGCTTCCGCCGGACGCTGAGCCACAGTTTCTCGGCGGAAAGTTTATGGAGGCTGAGGAGTATGGGAAGTTGGCTGAAGACCCTGTTGGATTTTTAAATGAGACAGTGTTGCCAAGAGTTTTTGAGTCTTTATCCAAGCCTGGTTCGCCTCAAGCGTATGCGGCTCTAATAAGGGCCGGTGTTGAACTTCAAAGACGTTCGGAAACCTCGCAGAGGTCAAGTCAAGAGGCCGCGAGGCTTGGGTGGGCATCCTTCCCCATGTCCTTCAGCGTTAAGCCCCTCGACTATATAAGTGATCATCTTAGGCACCCACCGAACATGATGCTTGACATATTCAAACGGCCAGACGAGGTTTTAAGGGCTGTGGATGTGATCACGGAGCTTACCCTAAAATTTCAAAGGGCTGCCATTCCACCCCTCGTGGAGATGGCTCAAAGGATTTTAGGTACTAAAGTTGTGATGGTTGGGTACCCCCTCCACTTAAACTCTATGCTTTCGCCCAAACTGTATAATGAGTTTTATTGGCCAAGCCTGAAGAAGGTTTTAATAAACGCCATAGACCTCGGCGCGGTGCCCTTTGTGTTCTTTGAAGGAGACCACACCCCCCACTTGGAAACGATCCTTGAACTTCCAAAGGGCAAAATTTATGGAATGTTCGAGAAGGGAGATCTTAGAAAAATCCGAAGGGTGCTGGGAGATCATATCGTCATAGGCGGTGGCATCTCAACCTCAGTGTTCGCTTTCGGGTCAAGGGAAAAAGTTTTCGAGGAAGTTTGCCGGCTGTTGATGGATGTGAAGGAGCCTGGAGGGTTCATTTTCACAGGCACAGGCGCCGCCATACCTCCCGAAACAAAAATTGAGAATATATGGGCTGCCGTTGAGGCAGTTAAAAAATGCGGTCAATACTAAGTTTAATCAGCTCAAAAACCTCAGTTCCTCTTAAACGCCCTCCCCTAATCGCCTTGAGGAAAATCCGCTAGGGAATGCTAGGAAAAGCTTTTCTAAAAATAAAAAGATGGGAGATTTATCCTGCTGCCTTCTTTTTTCGGCTTTTCACCGCAAGGTAAACGATTATCGCCAGCACTACAATCACAACTACAGCAATTACCAAGACCTGCTCCGCGGGCATTCCAGCCGCAGGTGTGGGTGTGGGTGATGGTGTAACCGCAGGTGTTGGCGTAGCGGTAGGCGTTGGGGTTGGTGGGGGTGTCCAGCCGACGGGTGTAAGTTCGTTGTAGATTAGGGGTCTTGAGGGTTGTGGGAATCCAAATGCGCGGGTTTTTGTTGAATGTTCGGGATGCCAGTTGGTTAAGATGTCTGTTCTGTAAGCCCAAATCCAGAAGGGATAGAACGCTATACAAATGGATGGCACATAATCCTTGTATATTTTGATCATCTGTTTGACATCCTCTACTAGCTCGGCGTAGTTTAATCTCCGCAAAGCGCTTTTGGCCAGGTCGCTGATTTGGGCTGCCACCTCAGGCTCAGTCACGTCGAAACCTGTGGCCATCACTTGGGACAAGCCTACAGGGGGCAGCAGATAAGAATAAACTTGGTTGTACCATGGTTCGGGATATTCAGCGTATGTTCCCTCAGCGAATCCCCAGTCCTTTACTGGAGCTAGGAAGGCGGCCATAAAGTAGTCCATCACGTCCAACGGCTGATATTGACTAACCTCTATCCCAACCTCTTTCAAGTAGTCTACAATGGCTTCCGACGTTCTAAGCCTCACCGCCGTTAGCGGAGACATTTGCAAAATATACTTAAAGCTTAGGCGTGTTCCGTTGGGCGTAACCCTCACCCCGTCCGGCCCCTTCACAAAACCCAACTCGTCTAATATACGGTTGGCTTCGGCGACACACTCTTCATGTGTTTTGCCCCAACCCTGCCAGGCAGCCTCAGGAACATAAAATTCGGGAAAGGCCGCCATGTTGACCAAAGACCTGTTTCCAGGCACGCCGTAGCCCATAAAGTAGAATTCGGCAATTGTCAATTTGTCTATGGCTAGGTCTATTGCCTGCCTAACCTCTTTCATGTTAAGCGGATAAAGCCTAGTGTTGATGCCTAAAACTTCTGTGCCTGATGGGCCGGGAGGATACCAGACGGCTATGTTGGGTTTTCCCACTATCTGCGGGATCAAATAGAACGGGTATGCTTCGGCTATGTCTGCTTCCCCCTTCTGCAGAAGCAACGGAAATACTGATATGTCGGAGAAGGTTCGAATCATAATCCCGTCTATCTTCGGCGTGCTTTCAGTCTTCCAGTAGTTTGCCCTTTTCCTGAAGAACCACCATTCACCCGTCTTGAATGAGTCGTACAGGAAGGGCCCTGATGTGACATGTTTGCTGGGCTCATTTATGAAATCGTAGCTTAATGGGTCCTCGAGCTTAGACCATATGTGGGCTGGTAATGGTATGGAGTCGCCGAAGTCTAGGGACCACCTTGCCCAAGGCTGAGTGGTTATAAATTCAACCGTGTAGTTGTCGACAGCCCTAACCTCTTGAAGCACACCTGCCAACGCTGAGGGCATAGCGTATTTCATGGTTAGGTTCCAAGTGAATTCAACGTCTAAAGCCGTCAGTGGGGTGCCGTCGCTCCATTTCGCCCTCTTGTCAAGATGGAAAACGTACTTTTTTCCTCCGTCAAGCACTTCCCAACGCTCAGCAAGCCAGGGGACAGTGCTTCCGTTGACCAGGTTCAAAACAAGCGGTTCCCCCAATATGTAAGCAAACGTACCGGCTAGGCATACATCACGCATTGACAACAAAAGGTTAAACGTGCCCGGTGGACACGTTATGGCTATGCGGAGGGTTTTCATTTCCTGAGCCTGAACATTAGAAGCTGCGGGCGCTGCAAGCACAGCTAACGCTAGAATAAGCGCTGCAAAATATTTTAATGAATTTTTACCCATTAATCTCCCTTCCACGCCTAGTATTCTGAGTTTGTACGCTTATCAATTTTTTGTTAACCGATGAAACGGCACCGTCAAACGCTCTTGAAAGGGCAAGTTTTTAATAACATTGGCGGGATAAGGGGTGTTGGGGAGATAGATGGATGCGTTGATACGTTATTTCGAGAGGCCTGGACCTGAAAACACGGACGCTGTCCTTGAGCTTGTTAATAAGAGGGCTTTAGAACGCGGCGTAACTCATGTGGTTGTCGCCTCCAACACTGGGAACACAGGGTTAAAGGCTGCAGAGGTTTTTAAAGGAACAAATGTCAAGGTTGTTGTGGTCACCCTTCAGGCTGGAACGCGGGGGCTTCCCGAGCTTTCTGAGGAAAATAGGAGGAGGCTTGAAGAGCTCGGCGTAAAAATAGTTAGGGGGACTCATGCCTTCGGAGGGGTTGGCATGAGCACGGCGCGTTGGCCTCCCCCTCCCCAGCCCGGCACACCGCCGCCTTCGCCGCCCATAATGCCGCCCTACATACCTCCTATAGGCGAGTTGATTGCCAGGGTGCTCAGGCTGTTCGGCTCAGGTTTCAAAGTGTGTTTGGAGATAACCGTGATGGCTGCGGATGCGGGGGTTATACCTGTGGACAGGGATGTTATCGCTGTTGCGGGAACCCATAAAGGCGCGGACACAGCCCTCCTTTTGAAACCAGCCTACTCCACAAACTTCTTCGACATAGATGTAAAGGAGATCATAGCGAAACCCTACTCGAGACCTGTTGAACGCTTTTAAAGTCAAAGCCCGTCAAACCCTCTTTTACGCTATCCCCCTTTCTATTTTTGGCGGGTGGTGAAAAGGCCTTATATTTGGTTGGATGATTTTAGATGTAAGGATGTGACTATGCATGGTGAAAGTGCTGATTCTATTCTACTCTAGGACTGGCAACGTGGAGGCTTTGGCAAAGGCCGTTGCAAGCGGTGTTGAAAGCGTGAGGGGAGCATCAGCTGAGTTGAGACGTGTTGACTATGCAACCGTCGACGACCTAATTTCGTGTGATGCCGTGGCCATAGGGTCCCCAAACTATTTCGGCTACATGGCTGGACTTTTAAAGGATTTCTTTGACAGGGCGTGGAGCATCCGTGACAAAATTTCAAGCAAGCCAGCCGCCGCTTTCACCTGCGGCGGAAGCCCAAGCAGGTCGGCACTGCTCAGCATAGAGGGGCTTTTCCCAGCCTTTAAACTTGAAAAAGTAAGTGAAGGTGTTGTTTGGGGGCTTAGGGACATGGGCTCGCCAAAGGATCGGGACTTGCCTGAGTGCAGAGCGCTTGGAAAAGCCTTGGCCGAGGCCGCATTAAAGAGAAAAGCCGAAGAGCCCAAAAACTAGCCGGTACAGGCTTCTTATAATTCCCCTCTTTTTAATTGTATCCTTTAACAAGGCTTATTTTTCAGGGCTTAACTTTCGTCTCAAAGTTTCAGGAATAGTGTATAGTAAGGGTACAACTATTGCGAGTTCTGTCAAAGCGGGCAATAACATGATATGCGCCTTAAATCCCTGATCCCATAGGATGCCTCCGAGAATGGATATGGGGATTCTGAAGGAGGCTGCTATTATGCCCTCCACCCCGTATAGTTTGCCCCTGTCCTCTGCTGGAAAAGCCTCCCACCACATGGTCATGAGGACGGTGTAGGCTGCCCCGCCTATGCCTCCAAGCCATCCCATCCCCAGAACTCCTGCCAAATATAGATATTCTGTGCTTGGGGCGAGAACCAGCACAACTATTCCAAGACAATAAAACGTTGTTAGAAGGAAGAAGGCCTTCTTCCTTCCAAACTTGTCGGCAAATCTACCTGCTGGAACCTGCACCAGCATTGCAGAAGCCATGGCCACTGATGAGAGCGTGCCCAAAACTGCCGGGTTTGTGGCGCCCTTCACGTCAACAATCCACAACGGGACAAATGTAGCGAAGAGGAATGTGAAACCGTCACGGAAAAGCCTTATGAGAATCCAACGTCTGAGATATTTTTCACCCTTGAAAAGCTCTTTATAAGTGTTGATCAGGCTGCTTTTTTCCACGCTGCCCTTTGAAAGCTTGGTTCCATGCAGGCTTTTGCACAGAAAAATCAAAAGCCCCAGAATGATGACGAGGGAGACATAATATAGGGGACGGATTCCCTGAGCGCTTATCCCGCCGCTATATGTGACGATGGCGGCTGAAATTAGAGGCGCTGAGATTGCGGCTCCACCGCATAACAACCGTGAAAAACTCATAACAGTAGCTCTTTCACTGGGCTCAGTGAAAGTGATGAAAATGATGTCTGCAAAGGCCATCTGCCTGAAAAGTTGACCATAAAGAATGAATGCGGGGATAAGCATGTACCATTCCCACGCTAATATAAAAATGACCATGGCAACGGCTTCGCAGATTAAACCAAGGATCATCACCTTTTTCACCGAGTATCTTTCAATAGCCAAACCAACGAAGGCTGAAGCTGCAACAATCACCAAGGCGCTTATGGCGCTTATCAACCCTATATCCGAGCCGCTTGCTCCTAAAGCTTGGGCGAAAAGCGTGTTGTATTGGGCTAAAAACTGCATGGAGAAGGTGTAAATTACCTGCGCCATTATAACAACTTTTACCCGTTTATCCAACTTTTTCAGCAATGGTCATCCTCGTTTTAGACGTCCCAATTTCAAAGATCGTTAGATAAACTTTTCTCGGCTGTTTCTAGAAAACCTAATTAGTTTACGCCTTGAGAAGGTTGAGGCGGTCCAATTTCGATTTCGTATACCGTGAAACGCCTCCCCTCAAAAATTTTTGTTGCATTGGGGGTTGTGGGTGGTGGAAAAAGCTTATCCACTAATATTAGTATGTGCTCGTATTGAAAAATTGCAGGCGAAAACATGGCTGCTGTGTCCTCACCAGTTACATATTCAACCCAGTAGCTGTAGTAGGGGTTGGCAATTATCACCGACCTAGAGGGTATATACTGCTTCATCTCTTCAATTTCATGATAATCCGCCATGCCTATTGTTGGCATCAGCGTTTTCGACGCGTTAACCGACTGAACAATTATAGGCGAGAAACATAGGAAGAGCACCCCAGCCAACACCATGGTCTTCCTAGGAATTTTTGTAAATCCGTAGCCTAACACGAAAGCTGTTGTGATAAACTCCATGTAGAGAAATCGCCATACCCACTCCACCGGAGTAAAGGGGGTTAAGAGTAGAATACCTACAACAGTCACCGGGGCAAGGGCTAAAACCGCCTCCTTTTTACCAGCCCTCCGTTCATAAATCCACAAGGCAACCCCGAAAATGATCGCCGCCAAAACCGCAGCCCCGCTCATGTGATCCAAAAGGAAACGGCTTATGATGTTGGATGAGGAAACCGTTGGGGGTCTAAACCTGTAAAACGGGGATATAGCGATGTCCAGCGCCTGATAAAAATCTTTAAAGAAGAATGGGAAAAGCAGTGGTGCTATAATTATGAAGAAAAATGTCACAAACAGCAGAATTTCAAGGTTTCTCATAACCTCTTTCTGACTTTCCAGAGATAGGCGGAAAACTATTGCATATAACGCCAAAAAGAGGAAGGCTATGAGAAAGACTATTGCGTGGGTGACTCCGGTTAAAGCTAGGAACAGGGTTGCCATAATCAATGTGCGAATGCCTCTCTTCTCGGTGAGCATGCAGTGGAGATAGTATAGAAAACAGAGGAGGAAGAAGGCTCCCACAACCATCTTAAGATAGTTATTCATCAACAACAAGTGAAGGGGGGAAAGAATGCAGGCAACAGCAGCTAAATATCCTGAAATCTGGGATTTTGCAGCCTTTTTCACCCAGAAATGGAAGGGAACTGCTGAAAGCGCCGAGAAAAGGGCTGTTCCCACCTTCACTCCCAAGGTTATGTTGCCGCCGAAAAGCAGGGTGAAAAGCGTGAAAATATAAAGCGCGAGGGGCGGGTCATCATATTTCATTCCCCCTCTCTCAAGTATGCTTCTGACCTGAATAAGATAGTATGGACCATCAACCCCATAGACCAGCGTGTGCCTAGTTAAGATGTAAAAGTAGAGGATAAAGCCGAAAACTACAATCAAAACCAAATGTAAACGCTCAGATTTAAAGAGGTTTTTCATCTCCATCCGGCATCATTCCTTACCGCTTCCACGGCTCTATTGCTCTTAGCTGCATAAAGTTATTAGTTTTTCTACACGCACCCCTTAGAGACGCCGTAAAAGGAGGTTAAGGCGTGCGTAAAACCATTATTCAGCTTGGCAGCAGCCGTCTAAACTTTTACACGGGAACCCTCAAAGGGTATTGAGCCGAAAGGCGCGGTTACCTGCCCGGAGATTCTATCCCCCTCAACTTTACCCTTAAAGGTGACGGATATCGCCCCCATAGGGCCCTTTACATTTTCAACCCATTCAACCTCGTTATTGTTTGCGATGCCTACGAAATCCACAGTTCCCATGGGGGTTTCATGCGTACCGCTGAGGGTGCCGCCAACGGTCTTAAGTGTAAGCTTACTCCTAAACTCTCCCATCGGCGTCTGCATTACTATTTCATACGTGCCATCCACTCCCATAACACTCCCACCCATCAACGAATATTTACAGTTACCCCTATATGTCATTTGTGCAAAAAGGGTCCCCGCGGTCTTTTGCGCCGTGCTAAGCGGGTTAATTCTACGGGCCATCAACCCTTTCCAGAAACCATCTTCAGCCACGCATAGACTTCTCGAGGGTTAGGATACTGCAATGTAGATTTTCTTTTCGTCCATTGGGTATTCGTGCCATTTTGCCTCCGCCTCCGGCATGTTGGCGTGAAGGTAAACTTTTTCAGCTCGGACGAGTTCCGTCATCTCCTTCAGGAAGGGTTGTAGAAGCTTCACGTTCTCCTCCCCTAACGCGGCCACGTGGACACTTTTCAGGATGTCTGTTGGAACGTAGCCAAGCTCCTTCCTAAGGGCTTGCACTCTTCTGGCTATGTCGCGCATTAAACCCTCGCCTAAAAGCTTCTCATCCCTGTAAACGTCGAGGTAGACGCTTATGCCTTTCTCGGCTGCGTGAACCCATCTTCCAGCAGCGGTTTCAGCTTCAAGGTTTTCCGGTGCATGCTGAACGTACTCTACCTCCTTCACGTTTCCGAGTTCCAAAAACACTTCGCTTATGTTTTTAAGGGACTTGCAGACTTTTTCAGAAGCCACTACGATGGCTTTTCTTAGGGGCCATCTGCGTTTCAGCTTTGCCTTTTGCCTTGCCGCGTAGACGATGGATAGACACTCCATTAAGGTTTCAAAGTCCTCTTCCAAGGATTTGTTGCGCATTTTTTCGTCCGGCCTGGGCCAGCTTTCAAAGTTCACGGACTCGGGCAGGGCGGGGCTAAGCCTCCTGTAGATTTTCTGGTGGAGGGCTTCGCTTAGGAAGGGCGTTACTGGATTGAATAGGATGACGGTGGTCCTCAGCGTGTGCCAGAGACAAGCGTATATGGCTAGTCTACGGTTTAGGGTTTCAGGGTCGTCTGTCCAAAGCTCCCTTCTAATCATGGGCACGTATAGGCGGCTTAAAACCTCCACAACGAACTCTTCAAGCTCAGCCAACGCCATGTTAAACTCACATTTCTCAAGCTTGGTCGTATACTCTTCGATGGTTTTCTGAAGTTTTGAGAGAACCCAAAAGTCCGGTTTTTTGAGGAGGCCGTTTTCCATAGCCCATTCAAGCGTGTGCCTTGCCGGGTTGAAGTTGTCGTATTCTGCGTTTTGCACGAAAAACCTGTTCAAGTGGTATAATGTTGAAAGCACTTGGTATGGGCGACGGTTTAACTCGTTCAAGTCGAAGTTCATAAACTCTATTGGGGAACACTTCCGCATAAGGTAGAACCTGCAAACGTCCGCTGAGACTTTTCCAATAAGCTTGTTGACTTCAATGATGTTTCCAAGGCTTTTGCTCATTTTCCTGCCCCGGGCGTCTTGAGTTAAGCCTTGGAAAAGGAAGGCCTTGTAGGGAGCTTCAGCCTTACCTGTTAATATTACATGCGTAAGCAGAAGCGAGTTCGCCCATCCCCTTGTCTGGTCTATCCCTTCTGTTAGGAAGTCTGCGGGCACAAACTTCGCAAATTCCTCATCCGTAAATCTGGCGTAGGGCGAAACCCCACTGTTATGCCAAGTGTCCAAAACGAAGGGTTCCCTGTGCATAACACCCCCGCATTTTTCACACATGATTTTTACGCGGTCTATCCATGGCTTGTGGAGTTCAAAGTGGCCTTCGGGCTTTTCTATGGCTTTCTCGAACAACTCCTTCTTGCTGGCTATCAAGGTTTTTGCTCCACATTTTTCGCAGACCCATATGGGTAGGGGCGTGCCCCAGACGCGTTCTCTGGATATGCACCAGGGCTTCCCCTCTTTAAGGAATGAAAGGAAACGGTTCTTCGGAGCTTCAAAATAGTATTCAACCTTCTCCGCAGCCTTAACAACCTTATCGTTAACCTTGTCGGTTCTTAGGAAATACTCCCTCCGGGCAAGCCATACCAGCTTGTGTTTGGAACGCCAACATGTTGGGTACTCATGTCTTATGGTTTTTACATTCACAAGCAAACCTCTTTTACGCAGCTCCTCAACAACCATGGCGTCCGTGTCCCTTGCAAAAAAGCCCTTAAATGCTCCGGCATCCTCGGTGAACTTAACCTCGTCGTCGAAGGGGGCGAAAACCGGTACTCCCCGCTTCTGGGCCGCCACAAAGTCTTCCTCACCGTTTCCAGGGGAAAGGTGCACAACTCCTGTTGCAGTGTTCACGTCTACAAAATCCTCACATACCACCCTATGCACGAGGGGGTGCCTATCTAGCTCCGCCTGTTTCGGAATCAAATCCTTAAAGGGGTAATCATATTTTAAACCTTCAAGGCTCTTACCCAAAAAAACATCCACTATTTCATAATTTTTTATGCCCAGCTCCTGCATTGTCGGCTCCACACGTTGCTTGACGATTACCCATTTTTCATCGCCCACTAACACCTTTGCATATTCGGCTTCCGGGTGGACGGCAAGCATCATGTCAGTTATTAACGTGAAGGGCATGGTTGTCCAAACGAGGAAGTACTCGTCTAGGCTTTCAGCCAGCCTGAACTTGAAGTAAAGCGAGGGGTCTTCCACCTCCTTGTAAGAGTCTTCATAGCCTACCTCTGCGCTGCTTAGGCTTGTTTGGCATCCTGGGCAGTATGCAACCACATAATAGCCCTCCTCCAGCAAGCCCTGCTCCCATGCGCGTTTAAGGTACTGCCATTCCCGTTCAATGTACTCGTCTGTGTACGTCCAATAAGCCCTTGCTTGGTCTATGAATATGCCAAGCTTCCTGTCAGCTTCAACCCATTCTTTATGGTAGCGCATAATCGCCTTCTTACACTCTTCTATGAAGCGTTCCTCACCCACTCGCTCTATGAGTTCCCGTTTGTTCCGCACGCCCAGAAGCTTTTCAACCTCCAACTCCACGGGCAAGCCTTGACAGTCCCAGCCAGCCCAAAAAGGCATGAAATAGCCTTGCATGGTTTTCCATCTATAACGTATGTCCTTGATAACGCGGCCCCTAGCGTGGCCAACGTGGGGCACACCGTTCAACGTTGGCGGACCTTCAACATAGCCCACTAAGCCTATATTGTTTTTCCAGCGGAGCTCCATGAGCCTTTCTTGTATGCGGTTTTTCTCCCAAAACTCGCGGATCTCATTTTCAATTTCAAGCGGGCGATAATCCATGCTTAACAACTTTTCAAAGTTGGCTTCGAATTTGGCGGTCACCTTTCATCACGTTACACCCGCAAACACACACAATACAATTCCAGCAAATATAACCTTTACCCATCCAGCTCGAATAAACATTCTTACCAATACAGGAGGGATGGATGGGGAAAATATATCCATTTTCGGAATATGCATTTTAAACCATGGCATCCACCTCCAATTTCTAGGTGGCTGCTTGAATAAACGGCAAATTTATAAAATGCTTAAAAGCTGCGGCTACTCGGATAAGGCTGCCAAAGCAATAATTGAATGGTACAAATAGGTTCAGGACATGGATTCTGTTAAAAGACATATTTGCTTTAAAGCAGCCTTAAAGCTGAAATTCAAAACTTATATGATTCAGTATTAAACGTATAACTGTCAGTTTAAGAGGCCCTATCTAATGGAACTGGCCATCGAAACTGTTGGGTTAACAAAGCGTTACGGCGCCCTAACAGCCGTAAACAAGCTTAACCTACAGGTTAAAAGAAACACGGTTCACGGCTTTTTAGGCCCCAACGGGGCGGGTAAAACCACCACTATAAAAGTTTTGGTTGGCTTGCTTAGGGCGGATGAAGGCACCGTCAAAGTTCTTGGACAAGAGGTGCACGGGGACACTCCTGAAGTCAGGGCGGGAATTGGATATATGCCTGAACTTCCAAAATTCCCCAAACACTTGAAGGGTTGGGAGCTACTGGACCTTTACGGCCGAATGTACGGGATGAGCGAACAGAGGCGCAGAGATCGCATACCCAAACTTCTGGAGATGGTTGGCCTTAAAGGAAGGGAAAACGACCTTATTGGAAAGTACAGCAAGGGTATGCAGCAACGCCTAGGCATCGCACAAGCCCTGCTAAACGAGCCTGAGCTAATCATTTTAGATGAGCCAAGTTTAGGTTTAGACCCCGTAGGTATGGTTGAGGTAAGGGAGCTTGTTAAGGAAGTCTCCAGAGAGGGCGTGACAGTTTTCCTCTCATCTCACCTCCTATACGAGGTTGAGCAGGTGTGCAGCCATGTCACGATAATCCATAAAGGGGTATCCCTAGCCTCAGACACCATCCAGAACATATCCAACAAGCTTTCAGGACAAACCATCCTGCAAGTTGAAATAGCCCAACCCTCTATGGCCGTCGTTGAGGCTTTAGAAAAACTTCCCTATGTTTCAGAAGTTTCCCAAGACGGTAAAACGTTGCTGATAAAACTGAAGACGCGTGACGACGTCAGGGCTAAGGTTTCACAAGAAATCACAAATGCTGGAGGCGTCATCGTTTCCATGAGCTTAAAGGGTCAAACCCTTGAAGAAGCCTTTATGCAACTTATCGCCAAACAGCATGAGGGAAATGTGGGATGAGCTGGAAAACCCGCTTCTGGGCTGTTGTGAAATACGAGCTTCTGTGGAACATTCGAAAGAAAAAGTTTCTAGGCATGATCGTAATCGCCTTTGTCTTCGTCACGCTTGGATTATTTCTACCCATCATCCTAAGCAATATAAGCGGCCAACCCTTTAACAAAAACGCCGATTATGTGATGAGAAACGGAATACACATTGGCAACTTCGGCATGTTCCTCTTCGCCGTAGTTACAGTCATGAACAGCATCTCCGGCGAGTTTGAAAGCGGCACCATTGTACCCCTATTAACAAAACCCGTTTCAAGGAGCATGGTCTGGCTGGGGAAGCTCCTCGCCGCATTCATAACCCTCTTATCAGCCTACAGCGTTCTCATCATCTATACAATTATTGGCGGAATCATCATCCACGGCCCCCAGAACAACCTTCACCTCGTCCCCCTATCACTGCTTGGAACAATCCTAAGCACTTTTGTCTGGGTTTCCATTGTTTTAGCCATAGGCTCTCTCTCAAAAAGCTCCATGATGGCCGCCCTTGGAGCCTTCGGCGTATTCATAGCCCTATCCATAAGCTCGCCCATCATTTCCATGTTTTCAGAGCAAGCTTGGATCCTCAACTATTTGCCGGGAAGCGGGGGAGTAGGCTTTCTAGACGTCGCCCCTCAAAGCGGCCAACCCATACTAGCCTTGTCCGTGTCCACGGGGACAGACGCTATTTCATCAAACATTGTTAATTACGCCTTATACCCCTCAGCGAACGTGAAATACATAAAAATAGGCGAATCAAGGCAGCTTACAATACCAGCAACCCTCTATTCGGAACCCCTCTCCATAGTCCTGGCAAGGTCTATAACTGTGGCTTTAGCTTACATGCTGGCTTTCCTTTTCATATCTTGGTGGGCTTTTAAACGGGCGGAAGTGCTTGAATAGGAGGCTAAAGGCGTTATAGTATTTGTTTCGCTGCCTCCCTATATACTTCAAAGTCGCGTTTACTGAACAGAACCAGCACTACCTCGTCAAGCTTGTCCTTCTTCTCTAAAAACTCCTTAACCGTTGAAAGGGCAACCCTGCACGCCTTCTCAATAGGATAACCATATGCACCTGTGCTTATGGAGGGGAAAGCTATGGTTTTTAAACCCCTCGAAACAGCAAGCTCCAGCGAGTTTCTATAGGCCTCTTCCAAAAGCTCAGGCTCACCGCTTCCCCCTCCACGCCAAATAGGCCCAACAGTGTGAATAACATATTTCGCCTTTAAGTTTCCCCCCGTAGTTATCACAGCCTTGCCCGTTGGAAGTCCATCAGGCCACTCGGTGGCTCTTATACGCTTACACTCCTCCAGTATTTTGGGTCCGCCCTTCCTGTGGATAGCTCCGTCCACCCCTCCGCCCCCCATCAGCGAAGGGTTCGCGGCGTTAACTATGGCGTCTGTCTCCATCTCTGTTATGTCGCCTTGGACAATGCGAACCTTAGCCCTCCCCACATGAAACTCGCAAACATTTTCGTCCACGGTTAGGCTCCCCTCCTAACTCTTTGAGCTTTTCCTCTTAAAAATTTTAAAAGTTTGTCAGCGGGCTGGACGCTTCAACGGTCATAGGAAGGCTGAAACAATAAACCACAAGCCAAAGAAAACCAGAATGGCGAAGCAGAAAATGAAAATTGCCTTAAACACCTTGGGAGTCCAGAAGCGTCGAGACTTAAAAACAGTCAATGAAACAAAAGTGCTCCAGAGGAGGTCGCATAACCAATGGGTTAGGGCAAAGGTCGCAACAGCCACTGCGCCGAATAGGGCTAAGTTGTGCACAAGGGTGCTTCCAATGCCAACCCAGGTAATGAAGAAGAATGGATTCATCCCCGTGGTAATTAAACCCGCCACAAATGAGGAACGGTTAACATACCTTGGCTGCTCATTATGCTTCACCCCCTTCACCCTTAGCATTTGCAAACCCAAATAGATCATGATGAAACCGCCTACAAGGCTTATAGCCTTCTGGACGACAAGGTTGTCGAGAAACTCTGAAAGCCCAAAATAAAACATGAAAATTAGCGGGAACTCTATGGCGCCATGCCCAAGCGCTATTAGGGCTCCGGCAATTTTGCTGTTGTATCCCTTCGCTATTGTAACCGCCAAAACTGGGCCTGGAGACAGAATCCAGGGCACAGTTATTAGGACAGACGAGGCCAAGAGAATAGGTAGGTTTGTTTCCATGCGCCTAGCTCCTGAGCCCCATTAAGCCTTGCCCCCTACATTAGTTTTACGAACTGCTCTTGTATTTTCACAACTTCCGCGCTGTTTTTCGCCCTCGCATAGCTTTCAAGCCTTTCCCTGTTCAACTCTATAAACGTATATCCCCACTTAAAGACTGAAAGCAATCTTTCAGCCTCCCCTTTAAACCCCGCTATATACAGCGCCGCTGCCAAGGCTTCAACGGTGCTAAGCTTTGTTGGAACCCCAAAATTGACAGGGTTCCCCGCAATCAGATAGGGGAGGCACCTGGATGTTCCCCTAACGCTTTTCAGCAGGGGCTTTTCTCCACGCTCCCAACTGAAATCCAAAGCTGCCAAGCCAAACTCCTCAATGCGTCGTCTATCAGCGGGTGAAAAGGCTATTTTTGAAAAAGGGTTTAAGACAACAGCCCTTCTTGGCAGAAACTTAATTTGATGGACTAGGCGGATTAAACCGTGGCGTTTAAGCTTCAAAGCTGTACATTTCTTTGGATCGCATTGCCCAGCGTGGTATACGACGATTCTGATCGAGTTTTCCCCACTCATGGCCAACGGCGCCGTCGACAACCTCTGAACAACCGTTAATCGTTAATAGTTTTATTGTTGTATGATAGCCTTTCGCTCCGGCAACGGAAAAGGTTGGGGGCTTTGTTGAACGATAAAATATTTTAATGCAGAAGACAACATAAGTATGAGGAGGTTTAAATGCCTAGAGCATTTGTGTTGATTAACACGGAGATAGGCTCCGAAGCAGATGTTTTAAAAGACTTGAGAAAAATTGAAGGTGTTGAAGAGGCATACTCTGTTTACGGCGTCTACGATATAATTGCAAAAGTTAACGCAGACACGATGGATAAGCTTAAGGAAATAGTAACTTGGCGCATAAGGAGACTCGACAAGGTTAGGTCAACATTAACAATGATAATAATTGAGGAACAGCCCAAGTAGCCGCCTTCTAACTCACTCTACTCTTATTTTTCAATCCTCCTTCCAGCCCTCAAGCGGTGCGGGTGTCAGGCTGCATTAAATGGCCTCTACGACGCTGCACATAGGCCTGGATGACACAGACTCCCCTAGGAAGGGGTGCACAACATATATCGCCGCGCTCCTAGTGGAGAGACTGCAAAAGCTAAACGTTCAATTCATAGATTACCCAAACCTGATTAGGCTAAACCCTAACGTTCCATGGAAAACCCGAGGAAACGGAGCTCTCTGCCTGCGACTGAAATGCGACGAATACGCTGTTGAAAAAATAAAAGAGACAGTTGTGGATGCTGTTGAAGAAAACGCGGATTTAGACTGGAAGGGCACAGACCCGGGAATAGTTTTCTTTACTGGGGATAAAATTCCAGGAGAGGTTAAAGTTTTCGCTGAAAACGCCATAACAGGGATTGTAACTCTAAAAGAAGCTTTGAAAGTCATAAAGCGGTTTAAGGCTGAGGCTGTAGGATTTAAAAGGGCACGCGGAATAATCGGGGGTTTGGCAGCCGTGGGTGAAACCCTCTCCAAAGATCACACTTTTGAGATAATAGCTTACCGCACCCCCGAAAACTGGGGACGGAAAAGGAGGATAGATGAGGCTTCCGTCATAGAGATGGATAAAGCAACAGCTCCACTCACCTTCAACAACATCGACCCAGAGACCGGCAGGGTTTTGATAACTCCCCGCGGGCCCGACCCCATCCTTTTTGGGATTAGGGGTGAAACCCCTGAGGCGGTTAAAAAGGCCTTCCTAATGGTCAGGGCCTTCGAACCAATAGAGAGGTGGGTTATATTTCGCACAAACCACGGCACCGACGCGCACCTAAAACGCATGGAAAGGCTTGATCAAGTTAAACCCTATCACCCCGTAATCGCCGAAGGGTTTGTTGCAGCTAATCCTAAACTGGTTCCGAGGAGACATGTGATTTTTCCAATAAAAGACGCGTTTGCATGCGTTGACTGCGCTGCTTATGAGCCTACTGGTGCGCTTAGGCGAGCGTCCGCCAAATTAATGGAGGGAGATTACGTTGAGGTTTATGGAGGAGTCCGTGCCCCTTCAAAAAATCGGCCGCTGACAATAAACCTTGAAAAGCTAAGGGTTTTGAAGCTTGCACCGAAAATCGTCTACCACAACCCCCTTTGCCCTAAATGTGGAAAAAGGTTAAAGTCCATGGGAAAGGGCAAAGGTTTTAAATGTGAAAAATGTGGCTCACGTTTTCCCAGCCTCAATAAAGTTGGGGACGAAGCGAAACGCGAACTGGTTGAGGGGTTATATATTACTTCGCCAAGGTCTCAAAGGCATCTGACTAAGCCCCTTCAACGCTATGGAATGGAAAAACAATGCGCCTCGGTTGAAGGGCTTATTGAAGGGTGGCATAATCCATAGTTCCGGTTTTCCCGAAACCATACCATTCTGCAGAACAAACGTTACCTCTAAGAAGTTTTATAAACAAGCAAGCAGCATTTAAATCAATGCTGGCTTAAATGTGGAGAGGTTTCCATGACTGAAATTTTACCTCCAGCGGCTGACGAGGGAGGCGTGGCGGCTTAAGCCATAAATTGTAAAGATCTAAATCATGCAAAACCGTTGATAGGGGTGTTAAAGATTTGGAAAGGTTTCCAGCGGAGGAATATGCCCTACCCTTTTTTAAAGAGTCGGGCTACGTCAGGAAGCTCTGCCCAAAGTGCGGATCATACTTTTGGACGCTGACCCCGGACAGGGAAACGTGCGGGGAGGCAAGACCGGAGGGTTGTGCGTCCTACACCTTCATAGGCCAACCGCCAACCCGTAAAAGCTATGACCTGCGTGAAATGCGTGAAACTTTCCTATCCTTTTTCGAAAAACGCGGGCACAAGAGAATAAAGCCTTACCCCGTTGTGGCTAGGTGGAGGGACGACATCTACCTAACCCATGCAAGCATAATCGACTTCCAACCATACGTCACCGAAGGGATTGCCCCACCGCCCGCTAACCCCCTTGTAATAGCACAGCCGTGCATACGCCTTGTGGATATAACGAACACAGGACCGACTTTCGGCAAGTATATAACGATTTTTGAGATGGGCGGGCATCATGCCTTCAATTACCCCGACAGGGAAATTTATTGGAAAGACCAGACTGTAAGGTACCATGACGAGTTCATCAAAGAGTTAGGCATAAAGCCAGAAGAGGTTGTTTACAAGGAGGAAATATGGTCTGGAGGCGGAAATGCTGGGCCATGCTTAGAATGCATAGTTAGAGGTTTAGAAGTTGCCACCCTCGTTTTCATGCAGTACAAGGTGGTTGGCGACAAACTTGTTAAACTGCCCATACGAACCGTGGACACCGGTTATGGCATAGAACGCTACACATGGCTTTCCCAAGGTTCGCCGAGCGCCTTCCACGCCGTATACGGTGACCTGCTTGAAAAAATTTTTAGGATGGCTGGAATTGTCCACATAGACGAAAAACTGCTTTCGAAAGTGGCTAAGTTTTCAAGCCTGATGAGCTTGGACAAAAGCGTCGGCAGGCTTGAGGCTAGAAGGAAAATAGCGCAGTTAATAGGCATGGACGCCGAAGAACTTGACAAAATCTTGCTTCCTATTGAAAATGCTTTTGCTGTTGCAGATCACACTAAGTGCTTAACCTTCATACTTTCAGAGGGTGTTGTTCCATCAAACATTCAGGAAGGTTACTTGGCAAGACTTCTTTTCCGCAGAATTTACCGCCTTTTAAGAATGCTGGGCATTACGGATAAGCTCTACGATATCGTAGACATGCAGATTAACTACTGGTCTAGGGATTACCCTCACATCCACGAAATGCGAAATGAGATAATGGAAATGCTCTCCGTCGAAGAGGAGAAATTCAAAGAAACTATAACGAGGGGCGAAAACCTTGTGAAACGGATGGCTGGCGAACTGAAGGCAAAAGATGCACACAAGGTTCCCGTTGAAACACTCACCGAACTCTATGATTCCCACGGCATACCACCCGAAATTGTTAAAGAAGTTGCCGAGAAGGAAGGCTTAATGGTAGAGGTTCCTGAAAACTTTTACGCCTTGATTGCTGAAAGGCATATGCAGACGTCTAAGCAAACGGAAGAAACTAAAGCTGAAGAGTGGCTTGAAACTAGTGTTGCAAATCTTCCAGAAACAGAGGCGCTGTACTACAAAGACCAATACATGAAGGAGTTTGAAGCGAAAGTTGTCAAGGTGATTGGAGACAAGTATGTTGTCCTAGACAAGACATGCTTCTATCCTGAGGGTGGAGGTCAACCCGCAGACAGCGGCTACTTAGCCTTTGATGGGGGGAAAGTCGAGGTCATCCACGTCCAAAAAGTTGGCAAAGTGATAGTTCACAAAGTTGGCGGCGGGGCTGTTCCAAGGGAGGGTGCGCATGTCAAGGGGGTCATCGACTGGGAAAGGCGATACAGCTTAATGAAGAGCCACACCGCAACCCACATAATTAACAGCGCTGCAAGGCGTGTTTTGGGGCAACATGTTTGGCAGTTCGGCACCCAGAAAGGCGTTGAAAGTTCCAGGCTTGACATCTCCCATTACCGTAGGCTTACAAGGGAGGAGGTGCAGAAAATAGAAGCTTTAGCCAATGAAGCGGTTTTGAGAAACATCCCCGTGGAAATTTCTTGGATGCCGAGAAGCGAGGCAGAAGGCCTCTATGGTTTTAGACTTTATCAGGGCGGGGCTGTTCCAGGCAGGGAAATACGTGTTGTAAAAATTGGGGACTGGGAGGTTGAGGCCTGCGCTGGCACCCACGTCGGCAACACTGGGGAGATAGGCTTCATAAAAATAGTTCATTCAGAGAGGATTCAAGACGGTGTGGAGAGACTTGAATATGCTTTGGGCATCCACGCTTTAAAGGCTGTTCAGAAGAACGAGGAGTTGCTCTGGCGGGTTTCTGAAACCTTGAACGCTCCGCTGGAAAAATTGGCTGAAACAGCTGAGAAGCTTGTTAAGGAGTTGAAGGAGGCGAACGCGGAGAGGAGGAGGCTGATAAAAGAGATAGCGAGGCTGGAAAGTCTAGGCGCTGGAGCAAAAGTTGATGTTGGAGCCGTCGAAATAAATGGCGTTAAGCTTGTAAAACGCGATTTTAAAGAAGACATAAATGTTGAACGTATGGTTCAAACCGCAAGCGAAATGGTTAAGAAAGATGGGGCTACGGTTGCCTTATTCTACGGGTCTGATGGAAAGACTGCAAGAATAATGGTTATGGCTGGGAAAGAAGCTCTGGAAAGAGGCGTTAACGCGGCTGAAATAGTGAAGGAGGCTTCAGCCCTAATCGAAGGAGGAGGGGGTGGAAGGCCAAGCTTTGCTCAGGGCGGGGGAACCGCTGTGGAGAAACTTCCCGAAGCCGTCATGAAGGCTGAGGAAATCCTTAAAAGACAAATTAAGCGGCAAGGCTAGCGTGTCTTAGAAAAGTCTTCGCCAAATCTTCATTTCCGGTCAAGAAATCAACAGAACAGATTTTTCTTGGCTGTTCCCTCTTATATGCAGGGTCTCACCTTAATAACGTCGCCTTTCTTAATTCCAAGATTCTGCTGCACCTTGTCTGGAACCTCAATGACTTTTCCCTCTAAACCTTCTAAGGCTGCAACTTTGCATATTTCCAGCTTTCCATCCATGGTTTCAAGTATAACCTCCTTCACTTTCCCCCAGCTGGAAAGAATTCCCTTTGGAATGCGGACCGTGTTGGTCCACATGGCATATAGTATGCCCATGTCTTTCACTACAAATTGATCTTCTGAAAGCTGTGCCCCAATCTTTGGTTGAGCTTCAGCTTCCAGCTCAACTTTTTCCTTTTTCTCCTCTTCCACAATTTCCCCCTTTGCAGTTTCCTCTTCCGCTATTTCCTCGGCAACCTGCTCTAGGCTTTGCTTCCCCTCTTCCCCTGTTGTTTGTGTCTGTTCAACTTCGGGCTGGGGACTTTTTAGCTCAGAAAGCATACATTCCACAACTTTTTCGCATGTCAAACATTCTTCAGGGATGCCCTCCTCTCTTGGGCGTTCTCTAAGATAACCAAAGTAATGTGGACAGCCAGCGTCTATGCTTGCAAACTCTTGTTCGCTGTTTTCAGTTTTCGCTTTCTTGGCCAAGTTTTCCCTCGCCTAGAAAAGGAATACCTGAAAACCCACGTTTATTTTTAATGAATCAGAAGTATGTATGCTAAATTAAACGTGAAAATGTGAATTAGCATTTTAAAGAGCGGCCAGCGAAAAGCTTAAAGTAAAAGTTGAGATTGTCGAATATTTCTTGCCGAATATTTCTTAAAGCATATCATTTATTACAATTCAATAACCGTTTGTAGGAAGGATGCAGAATGATGAAAGTTGCGGTTGTGGGTGCGGGGCAATGGGTACGGGATAGCGCAGGTTTTCGCGATGGGCGATGCCAGTTGTCATGGTCGACGTTAACGCTGGAGTTTTTCGAAAGGTTTTGGAGAAAATTAAATGGAGCTTAGATAAGTTGGTTGAGAAAGGAAGTATAAGCCGAGAGAACGCAAGCAAGGCTCTCCATGAAAGGGAAGATGTTCGCTGAAATGGATGCATTTGCACCTTCGCACATAATTTTACATCCAACACTCCAACATTTACTATAACAGAGGTTGGGAAAGCTCAAAACAACCCCAAAAAGTCGTAGGAATGCATTTCCTCAACCCTCCCCCAGCTTACCGTTGTGGCTGAAGTGGTTAAGGGTGCGGAGACAAACTGGGAAACTATAGATATGCCTGTGACTTAGCCAAAATAGGGAAAACCTCTGTAGTTCTAAAAAGGGAGATAGATGCATCTATAAAGCACATGGGCGGCTTTCCAAGAGGTCTCTTTGAAATCGCCGACTACATGGGTGGCTGGGTGAAAAAGTCGGGAAAGGGTTTCGCCTTTAAATTTTGGGCGTTTGAAATGCTTTAAACAGGCTCGCTTACCTTTTTCCCAGACTTTTCTATCCAGTCTTTGATGGGTATGGCGAACTGTTTTTCAATTTGACTTCTATATATGCTGTTGTACGTGCAGAAAGATCTAACTTTGCCGTCTGGAGTTGCATAGTGTATAACGCATCTTTGGGCGCGGTCCAAGTCGAAGTTCCAGACATCCATAAAATGCATGATTCCGATCATAACTATCCTGCGCATGAACTTCCCTAAAGCTTTATAGCTTCCCTTGGTTATCACATCCTTCAGCAAGTCCCTTATTATTGGCGATTTAACCATGGGCAAAAACTCGAGCATCTTCATTTTGGCCATCGTTCTTTTGCCCTTCACCCCCAAGTAATAAATATTCCAGAAGATTTCTGCAAACTTGTCCACGTCCACGTACTGTGTTATAGGCTTGTATGAGCCGTCCTTCTCGACAACGATGAATGTGGCTGCCCCGCACATGGGGTGCATTGTGAATTCAGGGTAAGGCCTACCCTTCAAAATTTCCATGCCCTTAGAAACGGGGACAGGCCAATCCACAGGCCTCCAATCCCACCTTGTAATGTTCCCGTTGGTTTGCTCCTCTATCAGTTTGATGGCGTCGGGCACTGTTATACGCATTTTCCGCATCTCCTCTTTCTTAGCCCTTCCAGCCATAGAGATGGGCTGAATGTTGACGCATCTCACAACGTCATGGTTCTCCACAGCGTAACGTATTATGTTTCCAAGTTCTTTGTCGTTCACCCCCCGCGCTAGGGTAACCACAAGCACTATAGACTCTAAACCAAGTTTTCTAGCGTTTTCCAAAACCTTATGCTTTATTGGGACAAGGTCTGTCCTTGCCCTTGTTTTCCTGTAGATTTCTTCGTTTAAACCGTCAAATTGAAGGTAGAGGGTGCTCACCCCAGCGTCCAGAAGCCTCTTGAAATAGTCTATATCTTCGGCGAGGCGCAAGCCGTTGGTGTTAACCTCAACGTGTTTTATCCCGGCCTTTTTCGCTTCCGCAACAAGTTCCGGCAGATCGTTTCTTAGGGTGGGCTCTCCACCACTAAATTGAAGCGCGTTGCACGCCCAAGGCTTATTGTCCCTTAACAGCTTAATCATGTCTACAATCTGCGCGTAAGACGGCTCATACACGTAGTTTAATATTCCAGCATGGGCGAAACAAACCGGGCATGCCATGTTGCACCGGTTTGTGACGTCAATTATGCCCAGAACCGTGTGGGATCTATGTTGGGTGCACAGGCCGCAGTCAAAGGGGCAGCCCTTAACCGCTTTCGTATGGGGTTTTTCTAAACCGCTGCCCACATATTTCGCGTTATACCACCCGCCGTAAAACCACTTAAAAAGTTCAGCGTCTCCCCAGTAAACATCCTCAAACTTTCCATGCTCAGGGCAAGTTTTCTCAAGGTAGATTACCCCATTCTCTTCGTAAATTTTCATGGGAATTTTCTTCAAGCATTCCGGGCATAAGCTCACTGAGTAATTTTGAAACATCACGTTTTCTTCCTGGAGCTTTGCCATCTTCTCCATCCCGTGACCTTTTTCCCTGTTCTCGTTTTGCTATGAATTTTGCGGATATATTAAAATTTCCATAACTTTAATAGGGTGAAAAGGGTTACATTTTATGATGAACTTAAAAATCAACGAGCTTCTTAGAAGGGTTGGATTAACGGACTATGAAGCAAAAGCTTACATCCTTCTTCTTGAAAAGGGCGCATTAACAGCCAAACAGATAAGCTATGGTGCTCAGATACCCTATTCAAAGGTTTACCAAACTCTCAACAGCCTAGAAAAGAAGGGGTGGATAGAAGCTTCAAGAAAGAGGCCTAGCAAGTATTTTCCAAAATCCCCAGAAACTGCTCTAAAAACAGTCAAAAACGCTTTGGAAAACGAGTGGCTACAAATTGAGAAAACTTTATCAGAAGAGCTTGTCCCCCTATACGAGAAAATTAAAACCAGAGAAAAATATGACATATGGATTTTGAGAGGCATCCCAAGCATCATTTCAAAGTTCAAAGAAATGGCTAAAAAATGTAGGAGGGAAATGGCTGTAGCCTTTCCTTCCATCACGGAGGACTTCCTGCTGGAATTTTATCCACTGCTCAATTCCTTCGTTGGAGGCGCCTTGCAAGCTCGTTTTCTGGTTTCAGAAGGATTAAACGAGAATGTTTACACGGCGCTTTCAAAAATCGGTGAAGTGAGGCATAGGACAAAAATGTTTGGCGGTGGGGTAATAACTGACAACTGGGAGGTTCTACTACTTTTCACAGATGAAAGGGGCGAAATCACCGCTATATGGTCTGACCATCCAGGCTTAGCTGCACTAGCCAAAGACTACTTTAACTATTTATGGAGAGAGTCTGAAAGCAAGTCTTAAAAGGTTCACTAGGCCGACCCTACGCACCTACGCCCTCCTTAGGGTTGACTCATAAACTCAATGAATTCTTTGAGGGTGCGCTGTGCAAGTGTGTAATTCGTTCTTTTTTCCTCTCCTATTGTTGAGTGTGGGTGAGCGCCATAATCATGACCTGGATAAACCTCAACCTTGTCGTCAAGCTTCAAAATCTTGTTGAAGAGGCTGTTATACATGTCCTTTGGGCTTCCGCCCGGCAGATCTGTTCTTCCACAGTCTCCAACAAATAGGGTGTCCCCTGTAAGCAGTTTATCCTCCACCAGTAGGCATATGCTGTCAGGCGTATGTCCAGGCGTGTAAATGATTTTTATGACTGTTTTTCCAAGCGTCAAAACGTCCCCGTCATCTACGCTTAAATCTTTCTTTACTTTTGAAAGCCTGTGGGCTACAATTTTTGCATTGAAAATTTTTTGAAGCTCTTGGTTCCCAGCTGTGTGATCTTCATGTCCATGCGTATTTATAATGTATTTCAGTTTAAAGTTCTGTTCTTCCAGGGTTTTAATTATGACGTCCGTGTTAAAACTTGGGTCCACTATGGCAGCTTCCCTTGATTCTTCATCTGCTACAATATAGGAAAAGTTGTCTCCCCTATGTTTTATCTGTTTGAAAAACACGTTTGCGCGTCTCCTGGGCTAAGACGTCTATCTTCATCCCCATTTTCGCTAAATCCTCTAAGTTTTCAACGCAGCCTATGCTTGCGTCTATATTTCGGTGTTTCGGATGCACCCATATGTTTTGGGGTGATAAGTTAAATTGCTGTGGGATTTTAACGGAAACGCCATAGGCGTCCAAGTTTCTGACTAAAGCATCGTTTAAGCAAGCTATACGAATTGAAATATAGCTTTTCAAAAGTTCTTCCGCGCCGTAAGCTCCTATACCGTGCCATAGGGCGGCGTTTTCCGGAGAGGCCAGCGAGTAAAGGAAGAACTGTGGGGAGGATGGCGTTTTAATGAAGCTATAATTTGTCAAGGCTTCCGCATCAACCATGAACTCATCCTCTGCCTTTGCAATACTTACGTCTTCTGGATCTATAGCGTTTGGGTAGAGGGGTGTAGTGCGATAGCTCACCTTTACGCCCTTCAGTTTTTCACCATCAAAATATATTCTGCCTCTTGCAGCGCGTTTAGAGCCATACCCTTTAGGGGAGTGGGGAACCGTTAAAAGGGTTCTACGTTTCTTCATGCTTCGACCCATACAACTGTATGCGCCTTCCACTGCATTGTAGTCCCTATGAGTTTCCCTTATAATATGGTGTAATAGTCCCTGGGAGCCTTCTATTCTTAACGTTTCTATAGGCATTCGCATCGAGTACAGGCTTAGATTTATTCCAAAAAGTTCTGAAAGGCTCTCCAGCTGCTCATACTTCACCGCGTCAACCATGTCAACATAACTGTTGCTGCGACTGCTTTCTAAATGGCGCCTTATCAGTTCCACTTCGTCCTCAGATATTAGGGTTCCGAGGTATTTCCTCACAAATTTTTCATCAACCTTTAGCTGGTCAGTTTTAACGTAGGCTGAGGGAAAAGCGCTTTGCCCGCTTTGAACTATTGATTCCCTCAGCGGGTTCATTGAATACCTATCTGGTTCTGTGTCGTCCGTGTTGAGGAGAAAAGACACTATGGGGCCCTCTTTTGGATTTTGAAGCATCTCGCAAATTTCGTCTATGTCGCCTCGTTTAATTTCGCCTAGGCCGTACTGGTGAAAATAGTTTCCGCAGACTTCAAGCAGACGGGCCGCAACTATGCCTTGAACCTCCTCCACCGTTAACTGGGGGTTGGAATATTCAACAGAACTTCTCAAAAAGAAGTGTTCGCCGCTGAGCTTAACCTCAAGTCTTTCTCCGTTCCTGAAATAGTAAAAGCTAAACTCTTTCCTTCTTTTCGCTTCAAACCCGTCAAGAGCCTTAACTAGGGTTTCTATGCATTCCCACGATTTTTTTAGGAAGTCTTCAAGAATTGTCCGCGCCAAGTTCCGGGACAATATCTTTCAACCCCTCTCAAGTGACTCTGCAATATAGATGCAATCTTTAAAAACCGGCGGACCATGAAACATTCTCACCACGGGAAACTCCTCCTTAAATCCAGCGTTCGCCAGCATGTTTACAATGTTTTCCTCCTTTTTCGGCATGCAGAGGTAAACATTTAACCCCTCAAGCCTGTTTAAAACAGTCTTCAAAAGGGACGCTGCAACGTCATGGCGTTCTCTTCGGCATACAAGGGGACCCACTTCAGCATATTCGCCATAAACTTTAGCCATGATGTATCCAAAAACTTCCCCATGCTCACTGTAGTAATAGCACGTGTTTCCCTCCGCGTTGAGGATTTCCTTTAGTAGTTTTTCCCTTGACGCACCAAAGTAAAAGCTGTCAAAATCAATTATTTTTTTGATGTCGCTTTCTTCCACGTTCCTTATGTTAACCCTTTCGTTATCTGAGGGAGAGGCTTTACCTTTTAAAACGGTAAATTCTACGTCGTCTTTAAAGCCGAGACGCCTGTAAAAGTTAACTTTCTCTTTATAGGAATATAAACCGACAGTTTCCACCCCCCTGCTTTTTAGATAATCAATTGCATGCTTTAGGAGTGTGCTTCCAGCCCCCCTTCTACGGTATTTTTCATCTATGATGACATTTCCAATCCACCCGACCCTACCAAAACTTAAAGCTGTAGCTACGCCGATCTTATCTGAATCATGGAGGAGGGTGAGACACCCTGAGGGCTCTAAGTTCATCATTAACTCGAAATCTTCCTCCGTCAGGTTCCAGTTCATCATGCCGGTGATCCGAACTGCAAATTCTATGTCCTCTTTAGACATCACCTTAACTTTAAACATCAGATATACCTTCAAAGAAGCGCATTTATTAAGTTCTCTGCCAGCATAAACCTTACTAATTAAAATGGCGAATTATGTTGCAAATGGGGGTTGAAACCATAATCGAATCCCAGTTGAAAGTTAAGATCTGCCGTGACGTCAAGGTTGCAACCTACCCGTTTACAAACTTCTTCAAAGGCTTCGAGAACGTTGAAGCTGTTAGACGAATCTTTGGAGAAAAAACCGACGAGGTTCTCCGCAACCTCCAAGTTGAGTTTTCAAGTTTTAGGGGTTACATGGGTGTAAGCGATGTGGACGGCCACATTATAATCAGCGCTGATTACCTGAAGAACGGCGACTTGATAGACATATATTTGGACATAATCCACGAGCTTGTCCACGTAAAGCAGTTCATGGAGGGCAAAAAGCTTTTCGATGATAGATATAGCTACGTGGGGAGGCCCACGGAAATCGAAGCTTACCGCCATGCGGTAGAGGAAGCAAGGAGGCTTGGTTTGGATGACGCAAGGATATGCCAATACCTTAAAACAGAGTGGATGAGCGAAGAAGACTTGAAAACGCTCGCGAAAGCCCTTAATATTAAATATGTCCCTGTCACTTAGCAAAACAACTTAAGGGCATTTCTAAGCATATTAAACTGAACCAAAGTCGAGTGTGAAAGGTAGGTTTTAAGGTTGCCATTCAAACCCTAAAGGCGTGTACTCTATGGTTGGGACGCGGGACTTAGCACCTGAAACTTCTAACCTGGTTGGCTGCCGGAACAATTTTAAATGTGATTCAAAAGCGTCGAGTGGAAGAAAAATTAGTGTTTTTATACCTGTGTATAGGAGTTCGGATTTGCTGGATGGGCTTTTGAGCAAGTTGACGAGCTGCAATTATGAGGATAAGGAAATATTCGTGGCTATAGACGAACCGGACGAAACGTCGTTAGAGATTGTTAATAGGTATGAGGGCAAAGTCGGCTTTATCTTGAGCTTTGAAAGAAGGGGTAAAGTGGAGGCGTTAAACAGCGCCATAAAAGTTTCCAGCGGAGAAATTTTGGTTTTCTTGGACGCGGACGTTCAAATTAGGAGTGAAGAATTTTTTGAATTGATAGAGAAAGAGATGGATGGAGCTGAAATCCTCGACTTTAAAAAGGAGATTATAACGGACTCATTCATCTCAAAAATGGTTAACTACGAATTTTTAAGCTGCAACCTAGTGAGCTACCTATACTCAAAACTTGTGCAGAAGTGTATTGGCATTAACGGGGTTGCCTTCGCTATAACCAGAAAGGCCTTCGAAGAGGTTGGAGGATTTTCAAAGGTAATATCGGAAGACTTCGACCTTGCAGTGAGGACCCTTTTCAAAAATAAGAAGTTCAAGTACACGGAAAAAGTGCTGGTCTGCACTAAAGCCCCGTCCGGTTGGAGGGAGTGGTTTAACCAGCGAAAAAGGTGGGGCATAGGTGTTGGTTTATGGCTTAAAGACTACTGGAAAAAGCTCTTGAGGTATTTGGTAAAATACCCTCACGTTGTAATCCCAACTTTTATCATATTTTTCCCAACATTCATTTCTATACTTTTTAACTATGCTTTCACAAGTTTTCCAATTTTCAAAAATTCTGATTTTTTCCCACCATTTTTTATGATGCACACTAGCATTGTTGTGCCATTTATTTCCTATGTGGGTATTTTACTCCTAACATGTTCGGCGACCTTTTTTGTAAGCTTTCTCTCATTTTCGGCCTTATTCTATTTGGCTGCAAGAAAGCTGAAACTTCACTTCAGCTTTGCAGAATTCTTAATATACTTCTTCTTATACCAGCCTTTAGCCTCCATCATACTTTTAGCATGTATAATCGCGGCGTTTTTCTCTGCAAATCATAAACTGGAATGGAAGGTCTAGCGGTTGCATGCATGTTTGGCTTATGGTCATGAAAATATATTTAAATGCCCGGCTACTGATATTTAAGGTTGTGTTTTATCATGAGTTTGGCGATAGAAGCTTCAAACGTCACGAAAGTTTTTGGGAACATACGAGCTTTAGACGGGTTAAGTTTCAACGTGAAGCTTGGGGAAGTTTTTGGGCTTATAGGCCCGAACGGTGCTGGGAAAACCACAGCCCTGCGCATTGTGTCCACTCTCCTTTTGCCAACTTCAGGCACCGTAAAAGTTTTCGGGTTAGACGTTGTTGAAAATGCCGCTGAAGTGCGTAAATTTATCTCCTATCTCCCGGAAGAGGCGGGGGCCTACAAGTACCTTTCAGGATTGGAATATTTGGAGTTTATGGCGAAATTCTACACGAAAGACAGAGATGAGATTCAAAGGATGGTTAAGGAGGCGGCTGAGATATCCGGTTTAGGTGAAAGGTTGAAGGATAAAACTAAGGAATACAGTAAGGGAATGAAGCGCCGTCTGCTAGTTGCAAGGGCCCTCATGATCAAGCCTAAATTGGCTATTTTGGACGAGCCCACAAGTGGCTTGGATGTTATCCACGCCTACCATGTTCGGGACGTGATTAGAAAGTATGTTAAGGAGCATGGAATAACCGTGCTTCTTTCGAGCCACAACATGTTAGAAGTGGAGCACTTATGCGAAAGGGTTGCCCTCGTAAACAAGGGTAAGCTTGTCGCCGAGGGGAAACCCCGAGAGCTTAAGGAAAAATTTGAGAGCGAAAACTTGGAAGAGGTTTTCGCGAAGGTGGTTAAAATTGCTTAAGGGTTTTGGAAACTTTCTGTTAAAAGAGCTTAGGGTGCTTGTTCGAGACCCCAAGATTCTCTTAGGCATGATAATAGTGCCCTTAATAATGTTTCCAGTTCTAGGCGCGGTTATGAGTTATGCCGTGCAATCGGCACAGGAACGAGCCGTAAAAGCAACCCTTTTAGTGGTGAACAATGATGGCGGAGAATGGTCCCACGCCTTCCTAAGCTTCCTTCAAAAGGCAGGCGTTAAGGTTTTGGTTGAGAATAACACTGTGCTTGAAGACGTTAAGGTTTTAGATTTAGTATCCAAATACAACACCACACAGATTCTTGAAATCCCAAAGGGATTTAGCCAAAACGTTACCGCCCACCTTCGCAACTCAAGTATAAAGGCGTCTTTAAGGTTTTACGGCGTATTCCTTGGAACAAGCGTTTTCGAAAGCGTCGGCTCCTCTGTAATTGACACGCTTGTAACCCAATTTAACAGGGCAATAGCCCCTGATGTTTTGTACACGGAGAAATCTTCAATTGTCAAGGGTGAGGTTAAGCATGGCGTTGACCCCGCCATGTTATCTGGTTTAGTGATGTCGCAGTCCATTGCCATGCCAATTACTATTATGATTTTGTTGACCTACTCTGTGCAGATCGCCGCAACTTCCGTAGCTGTGGAGAAAGAGGAGAAAACCCTTGAAACGCTTTTAACCATGCCCATGGATCGCCTCTCCATACTTTTGGGGAAACTTTCAGGTTCAATTGTTGTTGCGGCAGTGGGCGCCGTAGCCTATATGGCTGGCTATGGCTATCTCATGGGTTCAGTTCTGTCCGGGATTACTGCCAACGTAAACATCGATTTGGCTTCTATTGGGCTTGTTCCATCATTCTTGGGTTACATTCTTCTAGGCATATCTCTCTTTGTAACTATGCTTTCAGCCTTAGCTCTAGCCGTCATCCTTTCAGCTTTCGCAGAAGATGTTAGAAGCGCCCAGTCTTTCGTGGGCTACATTTACCCATTCATATTCCTACCCGTCTTCGCCCTAATGTACATA
The DNA here is from genome assembly GCA_038865865.1 of Bathyarchaeia archaeon. GTDB lineage: Archaea > Thermoproteota > Bathyarchaeia > Bathyarchaeales > Bathycorpusculaceae > JANXEP01. Next base: position 117,424 of record JAWBZV010000002.1, read on the forward strand.
GATGTTAACACCTTGCCCTACGCCGTTAAGCTGGTTTTGTACGCAATTCCATACAGTCACCCCATTATCGCTTCGAGGGCGGTTACCATGGGCGACTACTGGACGGCAGCCTTTGGCATAGTCTATGTTTCCCTATTCACCTTGACCGTCATGTACGTGGCGTCAAGGCTTTTCGCTACAGAGAAAATTCTGACGGTGAAACTGAAATTTAAGAAACGGGGCGGAAAACCCTATGAAGAGCTGCAATAAACCCTATATGAAGATTTGTTAAACTTGCTTTAGATGTGTCGGTTTAACGGTGAAATATCTTGGCGCGTTCCTCTATGTCTAAGTGTCCCAAATGCGGAAATATCGATATAAGAAAAGAGGAGGGGAGACTCGAGGGGGCAACAATAGGCGCATCTAGATTATTCTTTGACGTTTACATCTGTAAAAACTGCGGCTACAGTGAACTATATTTCATCGAAAAATCCTACATATTCCTTGGACATTAAGGCGTCTATTTGATGTTTCCTATCGACGGCCGAGCAATGCCTCAAAAATTAGATTACACTTACGCACAACGTTATCTATATTGCTCAATGTATCTGTCCCTAAAGCTGTAAATCCCTCGTCCACAATTTTTAAGACTAGGGCTGAAAGATTCTTGGGCAAGTGGCGCATGCTCTCCTCCATGCGCCGCCTTATATCAGCGCCAATTTTTCTATCAGCCAAAAGGGGTGTAGCGCAACCTAAAGCTTTCAGGTGGGATATGAGGTATAGGACTTCCAAAACAGGCTTGCCCTTGGAAAGCTTCCACGAAAGCAAGTCCTCTTCAGACGTTTCTAACAAAAACTTTGCGAAGGCTTCTTGGTCTTCCAGGTAGCCCCGCTGATAAAGAAGGCGTGTCACTTCATAATCTTTCACGGCGACGGATACTAGATAAAGGATGTTCCTAGAATATTCCGTGGGGAGGCTGAACCTTTTAGCTGTTTCAAGAAGAGAAGGTGGAAACGGGAGGATATATGACTGTAGGTTTCCATGCAAAATCGTGTGACCAACCTCGTGGCGGATCCCGCCAGCCCTAACCAGCTCGGGTAGCCTCACCAGCTTTTCAAGGCATAAGACTATTCGAGGCGTCCCCCTCCAAGCGTCATGCCTGGCAAAAAACAACTCGTCAAACGGAGCCGTCAAAATGTTCAACGCACTACGCTCTTTTGCAATGAAAGCCTCAGCAGACGAAGATCGTTCAAACACGTACAAGTCGACAAGGGAAACTTCATGAGGCATAAGCCGACCGTAACACTCTTCCATAATCCCAACAATGGCAGCTACTTCTTCACTGCAAACTTTGCCAAACTTTGAAACAATAATCCGAACCAATAGGCGGTCCCAGCAATCAGTGGTGGGGCTGCCCGGATTTGAACCGGGGTCTAGAGCGCCCGAGGCTCCAAGCCTAGACCAAGCTAGCCGACAGCCCCCTCTTTAGTTAAGCTGGCAAAAGGGTAATAAGTGTTGTTTCCCCAATTCTTAAATCCCTAAGATTGTGCAACTCTTCATTTGGCGGGTTTGGGGGCTTGTCAGTCCAGCATCGGATGCGGGGGATTAGAGTCTTAAAGGCTGTTTCCTCATCTGTTAGACTTCACATTTTAAACATGCTTTTTGATCATGGGCCTCTATCTTACACCGAGTTGATGAATTTGTTGAAAATGAACCCCAGCAGGGATGCTGGAAGGTTTGCCTACCATCTTAAGTTTCTGCTTAGGGCAGAATTGATTGAAGTGGATGTGGAGTCTAAAAAATATTGTTTGACTGAGCTTGGAAAGATGGTTATCGGCGTTGCTGAAGAAATTGAGAAGAAAAGTTTGAAAGCCCAGAGGGTGCTTGTCCGCACATCCCGATATGCTTTGGAAGAGTTTGACGCTAACAAAATTGCGAATTCCCTGATAAAGGAAGCTGACATGCCCTCAGATCTCGCCCAAAAAATTGCCAAGGAGGCGGAGAAACGCCTCTTTAAGGCTAAGACGAAATATTTAACAGCGCCACTCATAAGAGAGGTTGTAAACGCAATCATCATCGAAAAAGGACTTGAAGAATACCGTCACAGGCTCACGCGTTTAGGCCTTCCGGTTTACGACGTTTCAGTCCTTATGGCAAAGCATGGGGCATACTCCATCGAAGAAGCTGGAAAAAGCGTCTTGGAGGAGTACACCCTTCTAAGCGTGCTTCCAAGGGATATTGCAGACGCCCACCTTTCAGGCGCGCTGCACCTCAGCGACCTATACTGCTGGGCTTTAAAACCAAGCGAAATAATCCACGACTTGAGATTTTTCTTAAAAAATGGTTTAAACCTTGAAGGGGTAAACGCCCTTCAGCCTTCCCTCCCCCCTCCGAAAAATTTGGAGTCAGCCTTAACCCTAATCTCCAATGTTCTCATGCAGTCTGCAAAGGAGGTTAGCGGGGCGCAAACCCTCGAATACTTCAATGTCTTTCTAGCCCCCTTCTTAAAGGGCGTAGAGCTTGACAAGGCTAAAGAGGCTTTAAGCCGCTTCATCTTCAGTATAAATCAGCTTGCAAAAGTCTCCTTAAACTTGGAACTTACCGTCCCAGAATTTTTAGCCGAAAAGCCCGTTTCCGCAGCTCCGGCGGAGTGTTCAGGCTATTATGGAGATTTCGTTGAAGAAACCCTTGTTTTAGCATCACTGGTGCTTGAGGTTTTAAATGAGAACATCTTCTCCAAGCCGCTTTTAAATGTTCAACTAACCTTTAAAATACGTCCGAAAATATTCCCACATGACAGGGCAACCGCGATACTTCTTGAAGCACACCGTTTAGCATTAGAGAAAGGCTTGGTTTACTTTGCAAGTCTTCCGGAGAGGAAGGGCGATTGGACGGTTTTTTCCGCGTCCGGATGCCGGATTAGCGCAGACTTTAACGGCGACTGGGAAATAGACACCCTTCGAACGGGCGTTTTAGGATGCGCCGCGATTAATCTGCCGCGAATAGCCCAGGAATGCGGTGAGAAGGCGAAATTTTTCGAAATTTTAAGGGATAGGCTTGAAATGGCGGTGCAATCCCTTGAAATCAAGTATAGGCGGCTTAAAGCAGTGGCTAAGGTTCTTACACCCTTCCTCGCCCACAGTGTTAGCGGCGACCAATATTTTAGGCTTGAAAACTCTGTGCACCTAATAAGCCTTGCAGGGCTAGGGGAGGCAGCTGAAACACTAAACGGGAAAAGCGTGTATGAAGACGAGGACGCCTTTAAATTTGCTATGGAAACCCTAAAATATGTTTCAGATTTCACCCTAAAAGCTGAAAAAAGGCGCGAAAAACGTTTGCGTTCATCTATTCTGCCCCTTCAGGAAGCTTCTGAAAGGCTGGCAAGGCTTGACATCGAACGCCACGGCGTTTTGAAAGTTCGATTCCAAGGAACCCGTGAAAAACCACATTACTCAACTTTCAGCAGAATAAACCTCCAAGAAGGAGAAAAATTCTTGAAAACCTTAATGGTTGAAAGGGACCTGCATAGACTACTCAACGGAGGAAGCCTTATAGTTTTAGGGCTTGGCGACGCCAAATACGAGCCCCAAGAGCTCCTATCTACCACCAAAAAGCTTGTTGAAAATTATGGCATAGAATTTTTTACATATGCCCGGAGCTTAACCTACTGTCTTCAATGCAAAAAAAGCTGGTTTGGAAGGTTGCCTAAATGTCCCTCATGCGGGGCTGTCAGCACACTAGCCTTTTTCAATCGATACGAGTAACGCGTCCCGCAGCCTACCTCACAGCGCCCAATATTAATGCTAAAATTGCCATCCGCGTTACCATGCCGTTCCAGACTTGTTGGAAGTAGCGGGCGTATGGGGTTCCATCAACCTCCGGGGATATCTCGTCGGTGCGGGGGAGAGGATGCAAAATTATCAGGTCTCTTCGGGCCTTTTCCAGCATTTCCACACTTATTCTATACGAACCCTTCACCTTCATGTATTCAGCCAAGTCTGGAAAACGTTCCTTCTGTATCCTCGTCACATATAAAACGTCCACAATGGGGATTATCTTCTCCAGGTTTGGCTCCTCCACCACAGGAATTTCACCCTTAATTTCTTCAAGAACCTCTCGACGCATTTTCAGCGATTCAGGGGAGGCCAAATACAGTTCAACATCGTATTTTGATAAGGCATAGGCTAGAGAGTGGACGGTTCTACCATACCTCAAGTCTCCAATAAGGGCTATCTTTAAACCATCGATACTGCCTTTCTCTTTCATAATTGTGTAAAGGTCCAGCAGCGCCTGCGTTGGATGTTCCTCAGCACCGCTTCCCCCGTTAATTATTGGCACTTTTGCAAGCTCTGCGGCGAGGCGTGCCGCGCCTTCAAGAGGATGCCTTAAGGCGATAACATCTGCATAGTTTTCAACAGTGCGTATAGTGTCGGCTAGGTTTTCCCCCTTCCTTACCGACGCTATTTCTGCTTCTGCAAAGCCTATCGTGGAGCCGCCAAGCTTATGCATGGCAGCTTCAAAACTTAAACGTGTACGTGTGCTCGGCTCAAAAAACAGTGTTGCCAGAATTTTCCCCTTAAGCATATCTGAGCCTTTTAATGCTATGGGCTCCATGGTTTTTGCAATCGTTAAAATATAGTCGATTTCTTGGCGGGAAAAATCTCGTATGGATATTATATCTTTACCTTCAAACTTCAAGCGAACACCAAGACAAGCTCCACCTAACTCCTAAATAACTTTTTACAATACTGCAGATTGACGGCTACATCCATCTAACAACGTGACAGTCTCTTTTATGTAAAAACCTTTATTTTTCATTATGAGTATAGCCCCCTTTTGAGGTTGAAAATGAGTGAAACTATGCTTTATGTTTCCAAGATTAAGGACGGCACTGTTATAGATCATATAACTGGCGGACACGCCCTTGACGTTATTAAGATTTTAGGAATCACGGGGAAGGAAAAACGGATAATTACCATAGCGATGAACGTGCCCAGTAAAAGATTTAAAGTTAAGGACATAGTGAAGATTGAGGGCAGAGAATTAAAACCCCAAGAGGTACATAAGATTGCCCTGCTGGCTCCCCATGCAACTATAAACATAATTCGCCACTATAATGTTGTTGAAAAACAGAGAGTTAAACTGCCGGAAATCATCGAGAACATTATCAAGTGCGCAAATCCCGCATGCATAAGCAACAGCAACGAGCCTGTTAAGCCCAAATTTTACGTGAAAAGCGAAGAGCCGCTTGTGCTTAAGTGCCACTACTGCGGTTACATTATGGAAAGGAGCGACGTACTTAAACAGTTCTAACCTTTTTCCGCTTTTCTTCCTTTCCAGTAAAGCTTATATCGTATGATTTGCTATTTAACAATATGTCGCAAAAAAGACATATTGCATACACGTAGAACAAAAATACACGTGGTGAGAAAATGATTGAAATAATTGCGCCCATAATATGGGCTGGTTTAATAGTTTACGTTGTCTGGTATTTTATGGTAGCAAAACACTACGCCCCACTCACCCATGAGGAGGCTAATTTGCTTTGGAAAATTCACAAACAAAATGCTGGGTGTCGCTCAAAAAGCTGGAAGGAAATACGCCGCGGCAAGAAAATAGTGGGTTTTGAATGCGGATGCGGGTACAGGCATGTGCAAAAACGTCCCATAAAATCTAACGCGCCAACCTTAACGATTGACGATCAAACCTCAGTTCTCCGAGAACTACATAGGATTTAACGTTTCTACAAATCTAAAAGCTCACCACAACTTTTCCGATTTCGGCAATAATTTTTTAGCCCAGAAAATTGGTTTATACTTTAAGTTAGCTGGAAGGGGTATATGTAATGGATGTAGTTGAAGCCATTAAAACACGTAGGTCCATTAGGAAGTTTAAGTCGGATCCCGTTGAGGAGGAGAAATTGGAGGCGGTTTTGGAGGCTGCTAGATGGGCTCCTTCGTGGGCTAACACCCAATGCTGGGAGTTTATAGTTGTTAGAAACCCTGAGACTAAAAGTAGGCTTGCGGAAACATTACCCCCTTGGAACCCAGCCATTGGCGCCGTCAAAAGCGCTCCCATAGTTATAGTTGCATGTGCAAAGCTTGGGGTTTCAGGCTTTTTCAACGGGAAGCCTGTAACGGATAAGGGGGACTTTTTCATGTTTGACGTGGCTTTGGCCCTTCAAAACCTCACCCTCGCGGCCCACAGTCTTGGCCTGGGAACCCTTCATGTTGGCGCGTTTGACGCAAAGAAGGCTGCAGAAATCCTCGGAGTTCCCAATGGCGTTAGCGTGGTAGAACTAATGCCTTTAGGCTATCCCATGGAAGTTCCTAAAGCCCCTCGTAGAAAGGAGCTTAAAGATTTCCTGTATTTTGAAAGATACGGTCAAAAAAGCTAACCATACTATCACAACAGCTTTGGGTTTATGCAAAGTTTTGCGAAAACGTCATAAATCAAAACATTCTATAACATAATATTGTGTGCAGTATGCTAGCTGAGGAAGAAATTCGTAAAGTTTCAAACATATTTGGCGCCATCGGAAACGTCGTAAGGCTCAGGATACTCCTGCTGGTGAATGAAAGTGAAAGGCCCCTGCACATAAAAGCCGTGGCAAAAATCTTGAAAAGAGACTATGCAGCAGTTTATCGCCACGTGAAAGTCCTCGAAAAAAGTGGACTCATCAGAATCTATGAGGTGGGGCGCTCTCGTGTGCTTCAGGCTCAAAATGCAGAAGCTTTCAAAAAACTAGTTGAAATAGCAAAAACAATTGAGTGAAAATGTAAAAACAATTTAGTAAAAATTATAAAATAAATTGGCAAAAACTTAAATATAAGACTAGATAAAAACATTGCATGCTTCAAAAGATTTCCCAACGCAAAATAGAAGTTCTCGGAATCGCTGTTGCCAGCGTTCTAGGCGCCCTCTCTGCCATGTTGAAGTTTCAGGCGGGGCCACCCTTTAGCATTCCTTTTCCGCTTTATCCAAGAATCGCTTGGGATTTCGCGGAAATACCTATCATGATGAGTTTGCTTCTCTGTGGGCCTGTATATTCCATATACACAAGCCTAATCGGGTGTTCAATAATATTTTTAAGGGGGAATGTCACAGGCGGAATTTTCAAGATTGTGGCTGAACTTTCAACCATAATTGGGTATGCGGCGTATAAGCGGAACTTTGTCCTAGACACGGCTAAGGCGACTTTGTCAAGGGTGGCGGTGATGACTGTGGCAAATTACTTTCTGCTGCCCTTTTTCTACGGGAAATATGGAACGACTCCTGAAGTTGCAGCTGCCCTATTGGCGCCTATAGCGGTTTTCAACACTACACAAGCGTTGATCAACATAACACCCGCATACGCAATTTACAAGCGAATAGCCGGTAAAATCTATCCCGGCAAATGGACATAAGAGTTATTAGCTCGGTGGCGACACCTTTACGCAAACGGTGACCTGTTGGGTGTCCTTTGAGATTCAAGAACTGCCAGATGTTATAAAAGTAGTTGTTTTGTTGAACCTAAAAAAGAAGGAGAAAATACAGAAAACTCTGCTTAAAAAACTGCTGGACAAGGTCTGCGCTGGCCGTGTCTGCATTGAAATGGGTGACATGGAAGAAGCCTTAAAGGAAATGGCTTCCGAGGGTTTAATTATAAATGGGGGAGACACTGTTCAGTTAACCCCTCAAGGCTTAAAGTTAAGCAAAGAGTGGGAAAGCCTACTTTTGAAAAAGGACCCAATAATTGAGGTTGTGGCGGGTTTAGTTGACGGCTCCATAACCGGGCTAGTTGTTGTTCTCTCCGCATTTGTGGCTGGTTTAGCCGCCAAAACAGCGATTTTCGCTGCCTTTCTAACGTTAACCGCAGTAGCCGTAACAAACTTTTCAAGTTTCCTTCTTGGCGGCATAACCGAGGATTTAGCCGACATAAGGACTCTTCAAACGTTAATCAATTTTAGCTTAAGCGATATTCCAGACAGGGAAGAGAGGAATAAGTCTTTCATGTTGGTCAAGAACCTGTTCGCCGTGCTCCATAGAGAGATCAGCCGAGCCAATATATTCGCCGCTCTGGTCTGCAGCACAACAACTTTCCTGGCTGGAAGCCTCCCGATAATTGCGTATATAATCCTTCCAGAACCCTTCAACACTGTTATCGCCTTAGGAATTGTAGGTGCAGTGGTGGGCATATTCCTCGTCCACTACCGCTCTAGGAAAACGCGCATAAACTGGAAAATAACCCTGCTTGAAACTCTAGCAATAGTCATAATTGCGGTTGCAGCGTCATTGCTGTTAGGCGGCGTGGCTTAACAATCCGTAGATAGCCCACCGTCACACAGCCAGCTGAATTATTGTTAAGGCTAATATTAAGGCTGCCAAAAGCTTTAGCGCTTTTTTGTTGAATTTTTGGGCTTCCTCCGTCTTTTTCGCGTCTACAAGCTTCATGATATATACGGAGACCGAGAGATTGTAGA
>JAWBZV010000003.1:0-107395 GCA_038865865.1 Bathyarchaeia archaeon
TAGCCGAAAGGTTGCGGTAATGCCAGTTCTGACAGAAGAGGCAGTCGTAGCTGCACGCACCGTAAAAAACAGCTAGGTTGTAATAGCCATATTCAGCTTCAGGCTTATAAGCATATTTTGGGTAACCGCTTCCTGTACAGCCAGGACAAAACCACCAGCTTACGCAGTTGGTTGGCAAACCATCATAATACCATTCTAAAACGCCCTGCTCCGATGTGCCGCCGAAACGGACCAAGCGCCCGTTCAAGTTCCAAACAAGGCCGCAAAACCCGCTTTTACCCACGCCTATAACGCAGTTGTTGGCGCAGACTCCACAGGGCACACCATTTTCGTCTTTGGGCGGTTCAGATGGCAAGCCGTAAACTGCCCGGCTCTTCGCATGCACCTCAAGAGCTGTTGCAAGGGCTTCTTCTGTTTTTTCCCTTATGCACTTTAGGCAGACGCCAAGGTTTCCGGAGATAAGCGGCGACTTTTCACTACATAAGGTGCATTTTCCCATACAAACTCTATATAAAATACATGGTGCACACCTAAAAATCTATAGAGGAAATTCAATTTTGCAAAAACGAACCATTTTAACAAAATTGCTAAGCCTAGCGATAAACTGCCTATTGGAGCTTGAAATGTCCTAAAACAGGGTTCAGCCACCGCCCACGGGCGGCAGAATCGCTAAAACGTCACCGTCCTCAAGTTCTGTTTTCAAACCCTTCATGGTTGAGGCGCTTCGCCCATTTATGAGGAATTGGAGAAACTCCTTAACCTCGCCAGTTTTGCCGTAATAAACATACTCTGTGAAGCCTTCCCCGTAAAGTTCAGCAAGTTTCCTAAGCACCTTCTCCACGGTTACTGTTTCCCCGTCTGGAAACTCCAGCATCTCTTCGCGTTTGCCCACTATTTCCCGCAAAGTCGTGAATAGGCGCACTAAAACCCTCAAAGTGTCCACCACAAATAGATGAAGCAAGCCGAGATTAAACATTTACGCGTAGCGCAAAACCTCTAAACCATCTCGACATTAAATACTACTAGAACATTTTAGCCTAAACACCATACATGTAAGCAAAGAAAACATCAACCCGACGCCCTGAACACTCGCAAACTATCCCGTCAATTCTTTCAACCCTAACCTTTGGGAAGGCTTTACTCGCCATCTCATGAATATTTTCCGGCTTAAAACCCAAGTGCACATCGCCCATTTTTGTTTTAAACTCTTCAAAGCGGTGATCACATAGGTCAACAATCACAGCCTTCCCATTTCCTCTAAGAACACGCCTAATGCTCTGGAAAACCTTCGCCGGTTCAACAATGTGATGAAGCATTAATGTGGATAAGACAGCATCAAACTTTTCAGGTACGTCGAAAAATCTTCTGGCCTCTGCAATGCTGCCTTCAATGTTTTCAGCCAACCCAACAAAGGGTTTTAAGGATGCATGTTTCCTCGCCAAAGTAAGCAGCATCGACGGAGTCGCATCCATGGCGTAAAATGTAACCTGCGGAAGCTTTGCATGCACCTCTTCTGCAATCTTCGCCGTGAAGAATCCTGTTCCAGCACCAACATCGAGAACCTTTGCACCCGCCGAAGGCCTTGGGGGGTCAAATAGGAGCTTAACGGTTCTATTTACTATTTGGCTTATCCCGTCAGCGCCAAAATATTTAATTAGCATTTCATCTCTTCTTTCCGCCTCTTCAACGGTGAAATATTCAACCTCCTTCGCAAGAAGCTTAGGATCAGAAGCACCTAAAGCTTCAAAGAGCTTGTTAAGATCCAATTTCTCCATATACTCCTCAAAGTCCAACTGCCCTAACCCCAAACCCGCCCGCTAAAGTTAGGCAAACCTCCAATTTTAAAGTTTTCCCAGCCCAGAATTAAGGCGAAAATCTAAGACGGAAAGGGTGTTACCCTGAGAAAACTTTATATTTTAGTGCATTTCTGGTTATCCAGATTGGCAAAATTTTACCCAGACTGGAGGTAAATGATATGGCTTACTTGACAACTACAGCTTCAGGTCAACCCGTCTTGATCCTCAAAGAGGGGACATCGCGAAGCAGGGGTAGGGAAGCTCAAAGAAACAACATGATGGCAGCTCGCATAATAGGCGAAGTCTTAAAGACAACCCTTGGCCCCCGCGGAATGGATAAAATGCTCATAGACAGTCTAGGCGACATAACAATAACTAACGACGGCGCCGCAATACTAGACGAAATTGAGGTTGAGCATCCAGCGGCAAAAATGATGGTTGAGGTTGCAAAAACCCAGGACGACATGGTGGGTGATGGAACAACAACCGCTGTGGTTTTAGCCGGAGAACTATTGAAAAGGGCTGAAGAACTGCTAGACCAAAACATCCATCCAACAATAATAGTTAGCGGTTACCGCAAGGCAGCCCAAAAAGCTGTAGAAGTGATAAACAAGATTGCAAAAACGGTGAATATCGAAGACAAAGACACTTTGAGGAAAGTGGCGTTAACCTCTATGGCAAGCAAGGCTGTGGGCCCAGCAAAAGAGCACTTAGCAGAAATAGCCATAGACGCCGTCAAACAGATCGCCGAACAAAGGGGCGAAAGAATAGTTGCAGACATAGACAACATACAAATCATAAAGAAGGCGGGAAAGGGGCTTCTGGAATCTCAACTAGTTAAAGGCGTCATAGTTGACAAGGAAGTTGTCCATGCAGGGATGCCTAAAAGAGTTGAAAATGCAAAAATAGCCCTCCTAGACTGCCCATTAGAAATCGAAAAAACGGAGTTCAGCGCCGAAATTAGGATACGCGACCCATCCCAGATGAAGGCTTTCCTAGACCAAGAGACCAAAATGCTGAAGGAGATGGTGGACAAGATAAAGGCCTCGGGCGCCAACGTAGTTTTCTGCCAAAAGGGCATAGATGACATGGCTCAGCACTTCCTAGCAAAGGAGGGTATCCTCGCAGCAAGGAGGGTAAAACAGTCGGATATGGAGAAACTGGCAAGGGCTACAGGTGGCAGGATAGTCACAGACTTGGACGATTTAACACCTCAAGACCTGGGGTGGGCCGGCTTAGTTGAGGAACGAAAAATAGGCGAAGACAAAATGATCTTTGTCGAGGACTGCAAGAACCCCCGCTCCGTCGGCATCCTTATACGCGCTGGGTTGGAGAGGATGGTTGACGAAGCGGAAAGAGCTATGACAGACGCTCTATCCGTGGTTTCAGACGTTATAGAAAATAACAAGATAGTTGCAGGCGGCGGTGCAGTGGAGGCTGAAGTTGCGAAAGAGCTAAGGGACTACGCCACAAAAGTCGGCGGCAGGGAGCAACTAGCCATAGAAGCCTTCGCGGAATCCGTGGAGATTGTGCCGCGGACGTTGGCTGAAAACGCTGGACTTGAACCTATAGACATAATTGTTGAACTTAGAGCCGCCCACGAGAAAGCCGACGGCCAGTACATGGGCGTAAACGTTTTCACAGGCAAAGTTGAAGACATGTACCAAAACGGGGTGGTGGAGCCAGCGATAGTAAAAGAACAAGCAATAAAATCAGCCACGGAAGCAGCGTCAATGATACTCCGCATAGACGACGTGATAGCGGCATCTAAACCCAAAGAAGAAAAAACGAAAACTCCAAGCGAAAAAACCGAAAGCGAAGAATAACAAACTGAAACCCCCATTTTAATAGACCCGATAAAACCTTTTTCTCTCAAAGTATAACGCTAGGCTTCCGTCCCTTGCTCCCTTAAATATAACTTCGCAAAGGCTTCGGTGTCGTTGTCCAGCCAAATCTTAATTGTTGGCGATTTTCTCCGCAAATTCTCCATAATATGGAAGACACTTGTCCAAATTCGGATGGAAAACTTCTTCCGTAGGATTTAAACAGATTGACATGAAGCAACAACAAAACTTTGGAGAGGAAAAGAAATTAATTAAAGCAGGATTTGAATTTGTTAGATACAACGAAAAATAATGTTGCCATAATGTAAAAAGAAAATAAACATCTCCGGCAGTATAGTTCAGGCTCCGGTAGTATAGTCCGGTCAAGTATAGCGGCCTCTCGAGCCGCGGACGCGGGTTCAAATCCCGCCCGGAGCACTTTTTACCGAAAGTGATGCCTTTTCTCTCTGGCACAAAAAGGCGAGAGGCTAAGCTATAGGCATTTCCGCCTAAATAAAACGTCCGATAAAGAGGGCGGGCCACAAAAGACGTTGACCCATCCTACCTGACATGCTTCCCAAGGTTTCTCACTGAAAGCCATCCTCGCAGCGTCAGCGCTTAATCGAAGCCTCCTAATTTAGAGTTTCAATAAGCTAAGCCGTCTTACTACTCACAGAGTTACTAATTCGTCAAGCCACTTAACTTTTCCAAACCTCATAATAATTAAGAGTTCTCTTTGAAAGCGTATGATAATTTAAACCTTCTAGATTCGGCAGGAAAACGGAGGGTAAGAATTATTAAATTTTCAAGCGGAAAATTGTGTAGTCTGGAGCTGACCCTAAAAGGTTCCCGAAAGTTTAAGCCATGAAAGCGTTGATTGCTGTTCTAAACCGAAATGGGGGGCATGCAGCAGAGGCAGCGGCAGCCATGCTAAAGGCCCTAGCCGCTGATGGCGCTGAAGCTTTCGGCCTTGCCTCGCCAACTCATATCCAAATAAAAGCCTCGCCGGAGCAGCTTCAACCTCAAGAGTTTAAATCAACAGCGCTTGTTGGAAATGCTTTTTTGAAGATTTTAGCCCACGACAAACCCCAGCCAATCATGTTAGAAAACGCTGCCTTTGTCTTTGAGGGGAGAGCCTATAAGGGTTCTGAACCCCTAAGCCTCGATTCCATCATCGACATGCTTGGAGATGCTGAAACTTCGAGGGCTGAATCTCTTATCAGCGAACTCGATGGATGCTTCGCCTTCGCCATAGCCAAAAATGAAGAGCTTGTTGTGGGTAGAGACCCGTTGGGCCTGTACCCCCTCTACTACGGCGAAAATGGCGACTTATGCGCCGTGGCTTCCGAACGCAAAATCCTTTGGAAGATTGGGATAGAGAAGGAAAAATCCTTCCCGCCGGGGCACATAGCCCTCGTAAGCCGAGAAGGCTTCAAAATAAAGCAGGTTAAAACACTAAAAAGGTTTGGGGTCGCCCCAATTGGCCTAATGCAAGCAGCGGAAAAACTTCAGAGACTTTTGGAGCAATCCATTCATGGGAGGGTTTCTCATCTTAGAGAGGTTGCGGTGGCTTTTTCAGGCGGACTGGACAGCAGTCTAACCGCTTTGCTAGCTAAGAGGGCTGGGGTGAAGGTGCACCTAATACATGTAAGCCTAGAAAATCAGCCTGAAACAAAGCATGCCCAAGAAGCCGCTGAACTGCTTAACCTCCCAATCCACGTTTACACTTACAGTGAAAAGGATGTGGAGGTAACCCTCCCCAAGGTTTTGAGGGCTGTGGAATGCGCCGACGCGATGAAAGCAAGCATAGGAGTGCCAGTATACTGGGCTGCTGAGAAAGCCTCAGAACTAGGGTTTAGAGTAATGTTGGCTGGACAAGGCGCAGACGAGCTTTTCGGTGGGTACAAACGTTACGTTGAAATTTATTTACGGTTCGGTGGGAGAAGTGTTCAAAAAGCCATGCAAAGTGACGCTCTAAAGATGCATAAAACCAACTTCGAAAGGGATTTCAAACTGTGCTGTTCCCACAGCATAGAACTTCGCCTACCCCTCGCAACATATCCTTTGGCTGAATTCGCCCTATCCCTGCCATTAAAACTGAAAATAGACTTAAAAAGTGGCATGTTGAGGAAAGCTGTGCTCAAAAAGGCAGCCGAAAATTTTGGACTACCACCACAGATAGCTAATATGCCGAAAAAGGCCATACAGTATGCCACAGGCGTCGATAAAACCCTAAAGAAACTGGCGAAACGCGAGAACTTGCCATTAAATGGTTACATACAAAAAGTGTTTTCTAGAGTTTTCTTAACTGGGCAAAATTAGGAGTTGCTAAAGAAGGGTTTTAGGAAATAAAAATTTTGGGGTCACTCGATAACTTGGATTGCACCCTCTGGGCATTGGGCTTCACATGCCCTGCACACGAGGCATTCCTCAACCTTTACTGGAGTGGACTTGCCCTCTTTTAACTCGTAAACGCCCACGGGACACGTGTCCACGCATGTGCCGCACCCAGTGCACTTGTGATTGTCAACCACTATCTTTACCATGCATTTTCCTCCCTTTCAACAGATTTCCATCAAGTAGAATTGTAAAATAAAAATGTTTAGGTCTGCCTGTGCGACTATTCACGGAGCCTTACAAGGATTCCACTTATTTTAGCCTCAGCCTCTTCCTTTTTGCGTTCGTAGTCGCTCAAAAGCCTGCGGTAGGCCTCTAGGGAGAGTTCCCCCCTACTATGGCGTGCTTCAATGTCTCTTATATGCGCTTCAGCATCGTTTATTTCGGCTTCAGCCCTGTCAATCTGGTTCATTAGATCTGCATATTTGCCCCCAGCTGCCCGCAGCTTCAGCTTTAACTCTTCCAATGTTCTGGACAAACTGCTGAGGCGGGTTTCCAAAACCCTCTTCTGCACCTTGTACCTTCTTCTGGGAATCCTGCCGCGACGCACCCCAGCCACGAGGGTTTCCATCTCCGAAACTATTTTCCTCTTCTCCTCATAAGAGTCCACAAAGGATTTAACCATCTCAGGGGTAACCCTCACCGCCGCCACTGGAACCGTTACAGCAACAGGAGCTGGTGCCTTAGTCCTTCTCGCCAAGGCGATAATGGCGCATCCGAGAACTGCCACAGTCCAAACCCAAAGAGTGGGGCGGAAAGACAACCATAAAGGGTTATATTGGTATACAATTTTCACAGTGAAGCTGTTTAAGGAAAATACTCCCTGCCCGCTTAAAGCCGCCTTTTCATGAAAAACGTCCCTCGTCATTTCGCAAGCTAAACTAGAGGCGGAGTCGTAGCTTAACGCCTTCACCCTTGACCCCTCCGGGAAAATGAATGTTATGGTGGCTTTCTCCACATAATAGTCCAAGTTTTTGAAGGCTGGTAAAACAAGCTCCAGCCCTGAGCCTGAATCGTCGGGCTTCATGTAAACTTCTTTAGGTAACGTGTATTTTACAAAGAAAATTGTAGCTCTGCCGCTTTCCACGGGTAAAACTAAGCTAACATTGTAGCGGTTTGTTTTAGCGTCGACCAGAGACGGCGATGTTTTAGCCTTTCTTCCAAACTCATCCTCAGCCCTTATATCAGAAGCGTTAGGAGGCAAAACAACGTTAATGGAAGTGATCTTTTTTGCTGAATAATTCTTAACATAATATCTATCTGAAACCTCTATTTCGCCAGTGCCGCTAATGCGGATTTCGCGCTCTAAATCCTCCACCGCGAACAATTGGATGCTATCTTCGGCTAGCCTAAAGGTCACGTTTGCCACTTCATAGGCGAAAGCTGGCAGCCTAATGGCTTCTGCATAGGTAAAATTGGCCACTGTGCCGTTGATGTATTCCGCGCCTTTAGGCAAAACAATGGAGGCGTTACATGAAGACGCTTCATTCGTTAAACTCGGGTAGGCAGGAAAATCAAGGGTATAAATGCTTGTGTCTTGTTCGTCCTGCTTAAGAAGGCTGTTGGAAAACAAGAATCCAATGTTGAAAACATGCGGGGTTTCCTTTCGGGGGAGCTCAACCTTAACGCCGTAAAATCCCAAACGGTCATCAAAAGGCACGTCTAATGTTACATTATACCTTTGGCTTGGGTCCTCATTGTCGTAGGCTATACATAGAAGGACTTGTGAGCCATACTGATAGGGAAAGCCTATATAAAATTCTGTGGGCACCGCACCGCTTATGCTTAAGGTGTCGTTTATGAAAACGTAGCCGTTGTATAAAACCTCAACATTATGATTAACCCAATCTATGGTATACGCGTTGCCAGCTGCCTCTGCTTTGACACAGCTAAATCCTGAAAGGTTTAAGGCGAGAATTAATAATGTGACAGCCAAAGTTACATGAGCACTTTTCCTCTCCAACGGTTTTCCTCCGCACATTTTGTGAGTTTCGGCTTTCTAATAGTAAAGGCCTTTATTTATTTAACTTTTGAAACTATAAACGCAAAATGGATTGAAGCTTTATGGAGAACAATATCTTCGTTCAATGGACTGAATTTTAACAAGCAAACTAATGCTGCCTTAGAAGCCTCCATGTTTTAAGTAGTAGTTCTCCTCTTTTTTGGGGCCGAAACTTCTCACACCCTTCTCTCTAAGCTGCCTCCTTAATTTTGAGGCATACTCCTTCCCTATCTCTCCCCTTTTCTCCATGTAGGCTATTATTTCCTCCGCCTGCTCCTCAGTGTCGCAGCGCCTTATAAAGTCTATTACATCTGGGTCATAGTGGATGAAACGTTTCGAGGCAGCTTTTTCCCCAGCTTGAATATCTGTTCTCACAGAGTTTAGGGCTACCTTGTTTTCGCCCCCCTCCATCTCTCTTGCCAGGTTTGGGAACAGTTTTCTGAAGGTTTCTCTGTCAAACTCCAAATAGGCGCCTCATTAAGTCTCTGACAGATTAAAGGAGTTTCTAGTATTTAAGGAATTGTGTAGCTAAGCCTAAACGGCTATGGCGAGAAGAAGCGTTAAGCCGACTTTTGATTTAATTTTTAACGCTTAACCACCCGTTCATATAGTTCGATTGTCTTCTCAGCGATTTTATCCCATGTGAACTCTTTCAACACTCTTTTTCTGCCGTTTTTCCCAAGCCACCGTCTTTTTTCTGGGCTTTCTAAGGCGTTATTTATGCCCCAGGCAATGTCGGCTGGGTTGTTTGGATTTATGTGGTACCCACATTGTTCTTCCCCGTAGCATATGACGACTTCTCTCATGCCGCTGACGCCCGCCGCGCCTACGACCACCGGGCGTTCCATGCTCATCGCTTCTAGGGCAACTATCCCAAAGGGCTCGTATAAGCTTGGGAAAACAGCCACGTCGCAAGCAGCGTAATGCAGTATTCGTTCCTCTTCCGAGATGAAGTTGAAGTTCAATTTTACAGCATCCTGCAGACTCATTGTGGTTACCAGGTTTTTCAAGTATTCTTGCATGTCGCCTACTCCTACGATGACTAGTTTTGCATTTGGATATTTTTGTAGAACATGGGGCATTGCCATGACAAGCTTGTCAACACCTTTAACGCCGACAAGTCTTCCGAGGAAAAGGATCATGGGTTCATCCTCTTTTATGCCATATGACTCCCTTAACCTCCGGACATCATCGGCTTTCACCGCTTCAGGATTGTACTTCTGCGGGTCAACGCCATTATAGCAAACCTCGATTTTCTCGCTTGGGAAGCCAAGTTTTACAAGCTCTTCTTTCATTGCATATGAAACTGTAATAACAAGGTCAGCTGCTTTTGCGCCTCGAAGCTCTATGCTGCTAACCACCTCTGAGCCGTTTCCAAGGGTTCTGCCTTTCTCCGTTGAATGGACATGAAACACAAGGGGCAGTCCCGTCTCCTTCTTGATAGTTACCCCGGAGATTACTGAAAGCCAATCGTGGGCAACCACGAGGTCGTATTTGAAGTCTTCCTTTTTGATTAGCTCGTTTACAATTTTTGAGGCGCTGAGGTAATTGTAGACTAGAATTTTTGCGAAAAGCTGGATTCCCCTGCCCCACTTCTTAACGTCGTCTGCAATCATGTCGGGGAGAGAGTCTGAAACGTCAATGTGGAGGGGACGGTGGATTTCTATTCCGCGCCATATCTCCCTAGTCGGAAGTGTCCCTTGGTCATCATTCATGGTGAAGACCGTGACGTCGTGCTCCATTAACACAAACCTTCTTGTGATTTCCGCTGCATATGTCCCTAGGCCGCCGACGATTTTAGGCGGATACTCGTAGACAAGCACAATTATTTTCATGGCATTCCCGTCTCATTATTCTCATTTTGTCGGCTATTTTACTAAAGATTCTTATTTGCGTTATTCCGGGGAATCTAACTGTCGGGAATGTTTGTTCAATGATGGCTGTGGACGCTTCGCTAGATAGGCTTAAACCTCTTCTTAAGCTTTTCCAAAACCTGCGGTAGGGTTGTATATTCCATAGCTCCCTCACCAAGTCTGGCTGGTTCAAACTCACCCATACGCCTAAGCATTGAGGCATACCTCAACGTTTCCTTCCTCGCCAAGTTAAAGGCTGGGTCACTGAACAAATCGGCTATCAACGGTTTTCCCTCGTCATCCTCCGCTAATGCGCCATTGGCGACCTGAAAGCCTAAGGCAACAACCCTTGGAGGGCCGTCAAAAACCGTGCATCGTGCATCTTTCAAACTTACGGGCATGATGGGACCCCAATGGCTTCCCCGCATCCATCCCGCCACTAGATATGAGTGCATGAAAGGCGCTAAAACCTCTCCAACTGCTGGGAGGCCATGCTGCGCGCGCACCATCATTACTGGGTCGTCCTTGCCAACATATTTTCCAGCTATTAGGGATAGGCGCGTAACACTGCTCGCAGCGCATATAAGGTCATCTCTGGCGCGCCAAACCCTTGAAACTATGTAGCGTTCCACTGTGCCTATTAAAGCAACAAGCTCGTACATTTCTTCGGGACACTTGACAACGACGCTCTGGCCCTCCTCGGCATCTAAAACCTCAAATTTGAAGCCGCCGGCCATGTTTGGGTCTATTACAAGCCCAGCCGTGTTCATAGGGTCGGCGAAAATCCTGAAGAGGGGTAAGTTGAAGCTTCCCGCTGAAGTCTTGTCCGCCGCAAAAACAACTATGGGATCTGAAGCTCTCTCCTCAATTTCCATTTCAGCCACTCCGGGACCTAGCCCGCGAACAGTGCCGCTAAAGGCATTTTTAAGCAAATCCTGCCCTGCGCCGTAAAGTTTAAGTTTTAATGCTTTTTGGGCAGCTTCCTGAAAAGTGTCCCAAGCAAGCTTGTGAATTTCAAGGTTTGATTCACCCTTCTCATGAACCATGAGAAGCTCAAGATCATCTCCTACGTTAAAAACGTAATAGCTATTTATTAGTCCGATTTCCTTAGCCTCTTTAAGTTTTTTCTCAGCTATACTGAGTAAGGGTTTGGGGACGACGTGATGACCAGCAAGGGAGCCTACATCACATTTTATTAGAGAAATTGTGGTTTTTTTAGGCATACATACCCCTCAAACTGTAGGCGACTAAAATTTAGCCCCCGTGGCTTTTTAAAAATTTCCGAAAGAAATAGAAATAATTCAACGGTAGAAATTAGGTGGGAAAGTCTGTGGACGAGTTGAGGGTTATATCCGTAAAAATACCTGAAGAAGTTTACAAGGAGATGGCTCTACGGGTTCCAGAAGGTGAGAGAAGCGATTTCATAAGAGAAGCCATACTAGAGAAGCTTCAGAAAACACCCAAACCGGATAAAATCCTTGAGCTGGAGCAACGAATGAAAAAGCTGGAGGAGGAACTTTCCAAAGTTAGAAAGTATCTAGCGGATTTAGAGATACTGACATATGCTCGAGGAGAAACAAACCCCCATGCATTCTGTCAGGACGAAATAGACCGAAAGATAATTGACTATTTAATACATTATAAAGGCGCTACAACGCCGGAGTTGGCAGCATACCTGAAAACAAACAGGTGGCTTGTGCTGAACAGACTCAGAAGAATAGAGAAAGCCTCAAGAAAGCAGCTCGGAAAACCCATAATAGAGTATTACCCTGCGGAGAGGTTCGGTAAAAAGAAAGCATGGTGGATAAACGAAGAGTTCTTGGAAAGCGAATGAAGCTGAAAAGGCCCAAAAAGGGCATGTTTCAAGGTTTGATCCGAGAATGAAGCACGGCCAACACATAGTGCACAAGTTTTATATTTTCGAAGATATTGTTTTAAAATTATGATTGGTTATATTGCGAAGAGGCTTCTTAGATATTTCATTTTATTTGTTGTGATTTTGGTGATAATTTTTGCGCTTCCACGTATGATGCCAGGTAACCCCAAAGACTACTACATAAGCACCACAACGCATATTGGTGAAACATACGAGAAACTGCAAAGCGAACTCATCGTGCGTTTTGGACTTAACAAGTCGATGACGGAACAGTTCATTATGTTTGTGACTAACACTTTTCAAGGATATTTTGGCCTTTCATGGAAATACTATCCAAGGGAAGTGTCCAGAATGATAATGGAGAGGCTTCCTTGGACCGTTTTCTTAGTGCTTTCAGCCAGAATTATATCTTTAGCGTTGGGGTACGTTTTAGGGGTTATAGCTGCTTGGAAACATGGAGGCAAAATTGACCTCCTCATACAGCTTGTTGGCTTAGTTTCCATGAATATTCCTCCCTTCTGGGTTGGCTTACTCCTTCTCCTAATTTTCGCCTTTTACATTCCTATACTGCCTTTCGGGGGCAGTATAACACCCGGCGTCCAATTTCAAGGCTTTTGGGATTTTGCTCGTGACGTTCTATACCATGCCACCCTACCAATAATAACTCTCTCTATAGTCACGTTTTTTATGGATGCCCTCATAATGAGGAACACCATGGTTGAAATTTTAGGCGAGGATTTCATAGTAACCGCTGAAGCCAAAGGCTTAGACGATAGAACCGTAATGTTTAGGCACGGTGCCAGAAACGCACTACTTCCATTTGTTACAGGAGCTTTTATGAGCTTCGGCCTTATGATTACGGGCGCTATATTCGTTGAGACGGCTTTTGCCTATCCAGGCATGGGCATGCTTATGACAGAGGCTATTCTGTCCCGGGACTTCCCTCTTCTGCAAGGAATCCTCATAATAGTCACAATAATCATACTAGCATCAAACTTTATTGCTGACCTGCTTTACGCCCGGCTTGACCCTAGGGTAAGGTTGACAATGTAGGGAGACTTATGATTAAAAAAGTAGTAAGCGTGTGGAAACAGTTCAGCAGGAGTAAGTTGGCTGTTTTAGGGTTAGTGATAATCGTAGCCTTCATTGTTATGGCTTTGGCTGCCCCATTCATCACCCCCTACGACCCTAAACGCACTTTTGTAGCGCCACCCCTTTCACCGCCAGATTCCAAAAACTGGCTAGGCACAGACGATGTTGGCCGAGACGTTCTATCGCTAGTAATCTATGGATCCCGCATCTCCCTCCTCGTAGGGCTTCTCGCCTCAGCCATTGGAACCCTACTTGGAACAGTAATCGGCCTGCTCAGCGGATACTTTGGAGGCATCCTAGACGAACTTCTCATGCGAATTACAGACATTTTCCTAATTATACCATTTATACCCTTGGCAATAATGGCTGCATACATTTTTGGTCCAAACATATGGAACGTTATACTGCTGTTCGGTTTCCTAGGCTGGCCCGCTGCAGCCAGACAAATACGCTCCCAGATACTATCTTTAAAGGAGGCTCCCTTCGTCGAGGCAGCCCGAGCCATAGGCGCCAGCGACATGCGCATAATATTTCGGCATCTGCTACCCAACATTGTAGGTGTGGTGATAGCCAACGTTATAGGGCGGACAAGCTTCGCTATCATGGCGGAGGCAGGCCTAGCCTTTTTAGGCGCCTCAGATCCCACGGTCATCAGCTGGGGCCTAATGATAGCATATGCACAGGGAAGCGGAGCTGTTCTCCGCGGGGCATGGTGGACCATAGTTCCCCCGGGATTCTGCATAACCCTCCTGTCATGTGGCTTCGCCTTCCTAGGCTACGGCATAAATCTGATTCTCAATCCCAAGCTGAGGAGACGCTAGTGTTCCATATTCTGAAACCAGTTTAACACGGCACAAAGTTTTTACATAAATCTTATAAACAGTCCGCGGCATTCTATGTTTGAGGGTGAAAAAATGAAAAAAGCTGTGACAAAACTCACCCTGATGTTACTTTTGGCCCTTCTAAACACCGTGTTGATCGCTCCGACCGTATTGGCAAGACCTGAGCAAGAGACCATACTGCGAATAGCTATTGATTATGCGGTGTCCACGTTTAACCCATTGGTGGGCGCCCGTGACATTGGCCAAGCAGTGTGGTTTTCAACAATCCTGTTTGAACCGCTCATGCTAGTGCTGTTTAATGGCAGTTATGTGCCTTGGCTTGCCAAGAGTTGGGAAATACTGGACAATGGTACAAGGTATGTTTTCCATCTTGACGAGCGGGCAAAGTGGAGTGACGGTGTCCCCGTCACTGCAAACGATGTAGTGGTCACATGGAACCTTACCGTTCAGTACATAGGAATTGCCGCCTACTTGCAAGAAATAGTGATCGGCGCGAGGGCTGTTGACGATCATACGGTTGAGTTCCTGACAACAGCCCCCGTTGCAAGGTGGTATTTCATCTTCGGCATGATCATGGTTTTCCCCGCGCACATATACGGTGCAATTGAAGATCCACTGAGCTATGAGCCTATTGACGACACGAGCAAGTTTATCACCACAAGCCCGTGGAGATACGACTCTTTCAAAACGGGTGAATGGTGGCTCTTTAAGAAAAGGCCAGACTACTGGAAAAAGGAGCACATGCCAATAATAGACGGCATTTTGCTCAGATACACAAGCGACATGTCGCTGTACCCATACCTTCTCATGAGGGGAGAGGTTGATGCAGCCCTTCCATACCCAATATACTTGATTCCACAAATAGTTGGGCAGCCGAACATACAGATATGGAAGTTCCCCTATCCCCAAGCCCAAGAGTATGTAGCTGTTAATACTAGGCTTTACCCGCTTAGCATGAAGGAGGTTAGGCAGGCCATAGACCTAGCCATAGACAAGGTTGACATAGCCCAAAACTACTTCTATGGGTATGGCATGCCAGGCAACAGAAGTCAAATCAACCTCGCGGGTTCTCCGGAATATCTTGTTCCAGAGGCTGTTTGGCCCGGCTTCTACAAGAGTCATGAAGAGTGTGTGGCCGAGGCAAACCGCATATTGGATGGGTTAGGATTTGCGCGGGGCCCCGACGGTATAAGGGTCACTCCCAACGGAACAAAGCTTAGCTTCAAGTATGTAATACAATCAGCACCAATAACAACGATAGTGCTTAGGGCGGGGCAGAGAATAGTTGAAAACTTGAGGGAAATAGGGATCGAAGCAGTGTATACACCATTAGCCATCTTCGAATTCTTCATGCAGGTGTTCTTCGCGGAGACAAAAGATTGGGGATTTGCGCAGGGGCGGTATGGTGAATTTCCTGAACCGTGGATGCAACAAGTCTCTGCTTGGGCATACACCGAGGAAAATGCCCCGACCAGTATGACAGGCTGGTACAATGCCACGATGATGGATTTGACATTTAAAGCATTAAAAACGATAAACCGTGAAGAGTTTATAGAATGTGTTAAGCAGATCAATAGAATATATGCAGAAGAACTGCCGGCCATAACCGTAGTGTTCTTCCCACTTTGGATATGGGCTTTCAGAACAGACAAAATCACCAACTGGAACCCTGACATTTCAACACTAGTGTCCGGGTTTGGATACCCACAACCAATGAGGCCGTTAACAGTTACAGAGCTTACGCCTGTCGGCTGGACGCCGCCAGCAACGCCCACACCTGTAGTCACGCCAACACCTACGCCTATAGGTCCAACACCCACGCCTTTTGTTACGCCAACGCCTACACCCACAGCTGCACCTGCTGGACTGACAACAGAACAAATGGTCCTAATAGTTGTCGTGATAATCATAATTATCGCTGTAATAGGCTACTTTGCAGCTAAGGCCAGAAGAAAGTCAAAAGAATAAAGACTCCCCCATTTCCAAATTTTTATGACTTTTTATGACATTTAAGGTTTAAAAGAAAGAGAATGTTAATTGATTCTGCCACTCAAACATTGTTGATAAGTGATGCTTCAAAACTAGCCGAGGATTTGTTCTATGGCTTCTAGCTCGCATTCGTGGGGCATGGGGATTCCGGTGACTTTTGAGGCTCTCTCTGTTAAAGCCGTGAGATCTTTTCTGCTTATTAATTCCAGCTTGAACTTCCTTGAACCAGCTAGAAGCTGTTGCAGACTTACCCCAACCTTATCGTAGAGGTAACTATACAAGCCAACGGCGCCCCAAGATATTTCTTTAAATTTTTCGCCTAGTTTGGATTTAAGTTCTGATGTGCACCGGAAGAACCTCTCAGGGGTTTCACCGTAGTCTTCAGCAAATCTTGCCGGAAGTTTACCTTGTTTAGCTAAATCTGCGAAATAGTTTGCTTTCATCACCGCTGTTAAAGGTGATCTACCCATAACAACCGCCTTAACTAAAGGCCCGTCGCCGAAATTGCTAAGGGCTATAGCCTTATAGATCTGGGTTTCCTCTATAAACCCTCCAGCCATAACCAAGTCAGGGACGTATTTTCCTTTCTTTTTTAGGATTTGGGCGCATTTCAACACTATTACTTCAAGATATACCGTAGGTATGCCCATTTCATCCATCATGGGTACAGGGCTCATGCCGGTTCCACCTCCGGCGCCGTCAAAGGTTACATAGTCGAATTTGGCTTCGGACGCGATCTTCATTGTGAAGGCTACGTCGGCGGGCCTGTAGGCTCCAGTTTTCAGAGAAACTTTCTTTGCGCCTTGGCTTCTAAGCCATTCAACATCCTCAACTGTGCCTTTTTCTGTAGGCATCCCGACTCGGCTGTGCCTCTCGAAAGAGTCAAATATTTTCTGTTTGAAAGCTTCCTGAACTTCCGGGTCTTCTGGATCTGGAATTACTATATAACCTCGCTTTTTTAACTGTATAGCTCTTTGAAGGTCTCGGACTCTTATTTCTCCGCCTATTGCTTTGGCTCCTTGACCCCATTTTCTTTCGATACAATTTACTTCAAGTTTTGATATTGCATAAACGTCCACACCAAGCCTCTGGTCTTCAACGTTTGTTTGCACTATTATATCTCCATATTTTCCATCCCAAAATTCTCGGAAGGTTTTAACTCTACGCTCAAGTTCTCTTGAATATGTCACTTTTCCGTGGGTTATCTGAGCCTCAGGGTCAACACCGCAGACGTTTTCACCGACAATTATTCCAATGCCAGATATGGCGGCGCCTGCGGCCAACCCCTCCCAGTTTATTCTAGCTACATCAGTTGAGCCGTAAGCCCCTATCAAAATTGGCAGTTTTAAGGGTATACCACCCACGACGGTTTCCGTTGATGCTGCTGGAAAGATTGCTTTATCAGATTCTGGCTCGATTCCTTCTGCTCCTCGGAGACTGGCATGGATATTAAAGTGGGACCAATCTAAACCAAAGTCTTTTAATGCTCCGGCTGTGCTGTATCCGAAGTATTTTGGTATGGGGTAAATGGCTTCTCTGCCACGGAATGCTGCAAGGCTTATCTGGCATAGAACTGGGCAGTCATATAAGCATATTGGACACATGCCGCTTATGTTGCTCGTATCCTTAACTCTTGTTGTAGTTCCAGTGGTAGATTTCCCATCCAGATATGAGGAGTTCAGCATTCTATTCACCATAGGAAATAGTTTACCTAGTTCCTGGCAAATCATGACTAAGAAATATATAAAATTTTTCAATGTCTAACTATAAAACTCTATAGTTCGTTTATATGCGTTAACTCTTCAAAATTTATCAGGCACACTATTGCTTTTACATTTACTAGAATTCCAGCCTCGCCGACTCCTGCTAGGGGATTTGTTCCGCCAATAAAGGCTATTCCAACCTTATTAATCCCCACAGGCACCCTCAGCACAGGCATATTTGACTCTCCAATCACCATAAGCCCCCTATTCCAATCTCTTTTTTGCTTTTAACAGAATTTCCTTAGCCATGGGCAAGGCGTATGGGAATTTCCCGCAAGTTTGCAAGGACATAGCCATTCCCTGCTTAAACGACTTCTAAAACGGAGTTTAATCCTTTAGCTGAAAAAGCTCTAATGGATAAGTGTTGTGCCGGAGTAGGCTATTAGCTCCGTGAAACATACGGGTTTATGGTTTAACACTTGAACTACGCCGCGAGCCTGGGGACGACAGGGATGCCTGAATGGTGAAGAATCCCATCTAGAGTTATACTACATGGGGTTGCGATCATAACTTTCCCATCAGGAACACTGTGGCCCCCAAGAGACTCGCCTTCCCGTGCAATTTTCACGTAGGGGCTAACACAATATCCAGCTAAAATAACCTTTTTCATTGTCTGTAAAGCTTTCTTTAAATCTTCCGGGCTTAATGTTGCAATATTTGCTATGACCTTCTTTTTCCTTTTTTCCAGATCAAAACCCATTTAAAAATTAATGAATTCAATTTTTGTGATGATAAACCCTATAAGGTCCGTGACAAAGGCATTTTTTATATCTTCAAGTCCCCTTTCGTTATCACCCTGCCAGCATAACCGAGTTTTTCGTCAACCCCTCTCATCAAGAATCCTAAGGTAATATCTAACTGTTCGCTCGTCTAAGCCGTATTCTCTCTCTAAGCTTTTTAGCAATAACTTGGCGCATGTAGGAGTATTCTCCTTGCTAAGAACCTTTAAAATTTCAATCAATTTTCTGTCAACTTGACCGTGCAGCACGATATGGGCAAAGTCTTTCCTACATTATATTTTGTGCATGCCAATCCTAGTGAAAACGAAAATACTGCTACCAAATTACTTTTGAATTAGATATTTTTCAAATTGTTCTGCATATTTGTATCCGCTGTCTGGAAAGATTAGAACATACACGCCGTGTTCTTCTGCGACTTTTTGGAAAGCGTGAACCACGGCGCCTGCGCTTAACCCTATCAGTAGACCCTCTTTCCTTGCAATTTTTAACGCACCTTCGATGGCTTCAGTCTGCTTAACGTCTATAACCTCGTCGAAATGCACCTGATGGAACCATTTCATACCCGTTTCTATTCTTCTTATGCCGGGTATTACTTCGTTTAATGCTGGCTGGACACCAAATATCTTGACGTTGTCTTTGTACTTGCTTTTAAAGTATAGGGATATAGCGCTCATATGGCCTGATGTGCCTAATCCGCCGATTATGCATGTGGGCTTAAGTTTTAGACTTTCCAGTTGTTCGTCGATTTCTCTCGCTGTGTATTTTAGGTGCACTTTGAAGTTGGCGTCATTTTCAAACTGGTTCAAATGAACGGCGTTGTGGGCTTTTGCTTCCGATTCTACTTGGCCAATAGCTTCCACAGTCAAACCCACTGGAAGTCTTACAACTTCTGCCCCTAGAACGTCTAGGTATATGTCGCTGACCCTTTGCACGGTCTTGGGAATGAAAAGTTTAGATTTTATGCCCAGCGTGTTCGCGATGGAGGCTAAAGCTATCCCTGTGTTCGTGGAAGTAGCCTCATATAAAGCTTCCTTAAGCTCACCTTTTTCTAAAGCTTCAAACAGCATTGCCCATCCAATTCTATCCTTTATGCTGTTACTAAAGGGGTTATAACTTTCAAGTTTAGCCCAAACGCTTCTCTTCTCATTTGAAAAAGAGTTAAGCTTGACGAGAGGTGTAGGCCAACCTTCATAAAGAAGTTCAATGGTACTGTCAAAAACCCTGAAAACCCTCTTATCAACCTTCTTAGGCCTTTTCAAATTCTTCAGAGGCATGTTTATCTTAAATGGTTCCACGTCTACCTTGAAACTTTTAGGGGGCAGCTTAGGACCTTTAAGCCCCGCCTCCAACACTCGTTCCCTTGTAACTTGACAATCGCTCCGCAGGGGTTTTATTTCTAAATCTTCAATGTTAACTTTGAGGCATGGGACTCTTTGGGTTGAAAGCAGGTCTAGTGCGTAGAAAGCTTCGTAACCATGCAACATAACACCCGACTTCTTATCAACGATTATGGGAATATCCACAGTTCCAGTTTCTAAAATTTTTGTGTAAACTGGTAGTATGTCTTTGAGTTCAACATGCATTGCACTCTTTACAGCGCTTATGTCTACAAGTTTAAGTTCGCTTTTAAGCAAACTCAAAGGAACATCGACCTTTTTCTCAACAACTGAAATGTGTGAAAGTGTGTTGCTACATTGGATTAAATGTTTTGTGGTTTTAGGTGGAAATCTCTTGCCACTTAAACTTGACTCCACAATGTCTCTCTTTGTTATGTGAATGTCTTCCCTCCATGTTTGAACCTGAATACTGGGAGATGCATAGTTAACATAAACTACAGGAATTATTTTACATCCTAAATTTTTAAGTGCCATGTAACGATGTTCCCCATCAATAATAACATTTGTGGCTTCGTCCACAGCTATGGCATATTTCAGAACTTTGTCAGAAACTATTTTCTCCGTCAACTCTTTCAGGTAAATTAAATCCACGTCTTCATGTTGAAAAAGTCTATCTAGCCTGACAAGGTGTACTTCGTCTTTGTAAGGTTTCGTTGGCTCTTCAAGGTTTGAATGCAAGTTTAACACCGTTAAAAATTTTAACACCGTTAAAAATATATAAACTTACCGCAATAAAATATAAAGGGAACAAATTTGAAACCCCCATGCGTAGTCGTTGTTAAATACCTTCTCCCAGCCATACGAGTCTTAGTGACAAAAGAGCTCATTGAAAAGTATAAAATGCGCAAAATCGACGCTTCAGAAAAAATGGAATTAACCCCTGCTGCAATAACTCAGTATTTTAAGGGTGAAAGAGGCGCCACTCTAGCCCGTGAGATAGCCCAGTCAAAAGAAGCAATGAAGATGATCACAGAGTTTGCAGAAATATTAGCGAAGGATAATATTCCAGCAGAAGAAATCATAGAAAAACTATGCGAGATTTGTACAACTGTAAGACATGAGAAAGTCATATGTAAGCTACATCAGAAAGACCTTCCGAACCTTGACGAAGATAAATGTAATACGTGTCAGCCCAGCATTATAAACTAAATAGTCAGTGTTGGGCGAAATAATTAGATTCAGCAGTTGCCTTTGATAATGTAATGCCTTCTTTAATCTCCGCTTCATGATTATTCTTACATTTTATTCTTACAATCTTTACTGCACGTTTGCAAAACAACCCTTTTACAGCTTTCTTAGCTGCCCCCTCCGTTTCATAGCTTCCCTCAAGCTCTAACCAAGGCAAGGTTTCATCAACTTTTACCCATAACGCATACAACTCCTAACACCCACGCTTGAAAAGAGAGTTTTGGTAATTAAAACTGTTATGAACGTTGAATAATGATTACCCCTAAATATCTTGTTTGAAACTTAATTAAGGGGTTCTTCAACAGTGTTAGGCTTAGGAACAGCCTATAAGTGGGGGAAATCTGCCTAAGAGGTGCCTAACGGGTGAGTGAGAATCGAGAAAGCGTGGAAGGC
Source organism: Bathyarchaeia archaeon (assembly GCA_038865865.1). Taxonomy (GTDB): domain Archaea; phylum Thermoproteota; class Bathyarchaeia; order Bathyarchaeales; family Bathycorpusculaceae; genus JANXEP01. The sequence goes on from JAWBZV010000003.1 coordinate 21,152, forward strand.
GAAGGAGATGAGGCGAACCAACAGTCTGAACAAAAATGTCGGTCCCAAACCTTCAAAGTGGGCAACAATCTGTAAAACGTTAGGCTTGAACTTTCCTCCCTTCCTCAATCAGAGTCAGAGTTTCCACCCATGTTCTTGCAATTCGAAGATCTTAGGAGACGTCGGCATATGCCTTTGAACGCAAAAAAATTCAGCGCAACCCTAAGGCAGTCTTTGATGGCTTATACATTTAACATATTTGGAATAATCGCCGGAATCCTAGTTGCTTACAACATCGGGATTTTTGAAAGGATCCCGTGGGCGGTGGCAACATACCCGCCAATCCTAAGCGCGAGGGGAGTTATCGGAGGTTTGTTCTGCGGACGACTAAGCACAGCGTTGCACCTTGGAACAATTCAACCACGCATATTCGGTAACACCAAAAGCTTCTATCTGCTGGCTAAGGCCATCATTGTAATAACTTTAGAAGCTAGCATAATAATGGGAATCATTGCAGTTACATTCAAAAGCGTTTACAACGGCATGTCATTAGACGACTTCATAAACATTATAACCATTATTGTGGCAACCATGGCTCTAGCCTTGGTTGTAATAAACCCACTAACGCTAGCTGTTTCTTTCCTTTCCTTCAAACATGGACTAGATCCTGACATAATCTTGTATCCAATCGAATCCACCGTGGCCGATCTTCTTGTCACGGCTATTTATATTTCAGTGTTAAACTTCTTCCAATTCTATAACGCTTCCTCAAAATATTTCATAATCTTGGTAAGTCTTATTTCCGCATCGGCTGCTATCTATCTCTTCGTCAGAAACAGAAGTGAGAATGAATTTATAAAAACCATCAAGGAATCATTCTTAACAATTATTTTCGTTTCATTCATAATTAACGTAGCTGGCGCAGTTTTAAACAAGATTGACGAAATTCTGCGTGAAAGCCAAGAACTTTATAGAAGCTATCCAATTTACGTGGTTTATCCAGCCTTAATTGATACCATAGGCGACATTGGAGCCACAGTTGGCTCTACAGCCACAACAAAACTTGCCCTTGGCACGCTTAAATCCTCTTATTCCTCGCTTAAAAATCATGTGGCTGAAATTCTAGGTGCATGGACTGCCTCATTAATCCTGTATCTGGTTTATTCTGTTTTAGCACTTTTAGTTCAGAGAATATTTAACACCCAAAACTTTCTAAGGTTTACACTTGTTCTGTTTATGGCAAACATTATTGCAGCTTCCTGCATAGTTTTGATCTCGTATTCTGTGGCTATTTTAACCTACCAGAAGGGCTTGGACCCAGACAATTTTGAAATTCCCATCGAAAGCTCTTTTGCAGATAGTGTAACAACAATTTCTCTACTTGTTGCGCTTGTTTTGTTGGCTAAAGTCGGCTTTGGAGGGTAAGGATTAAAATACCTTTTTTTAATATTTTGGTTGGAGAGCTAATAAAACTATGCCTCGGTTTGAGAAAATAGAATATAAGCCGGTGCCTGTTAGAGAGCTTCTCTTGGAAATGAAAAACCTTTCTGAGCTTATGATTGATTTGGCTTACTCCGCTGCTTTATTCAACGATAAGGAGCTTGCCGAGGATGTTTTGGAACTCGAAAAGCGTGTAGATATGTTAGCCTATCTACTGGACATAATGACTATGGTGGCCGCAAGGGACGCTAGAGATGCAGAGGCCCTCCTAGGCGTTTCCACAGTAGCTGCAGCTACAGATAAAATTTCGGACGCTGCTGCAGATATAGCTGCAATAGTAACCCAAGACATTGGCATACACCCTATTGTAAGCGAAGTTTTCGAAAGATTACTGAAGCGCCTAATCAAAGTTAAAGTAGGCGCAAACTCAGTTCTGGTGGGCAAGCGTATAAACGAGCTTAAGTTAGCTTCAAGGATGGGCGTCAACATAATTGCCATTTTCAGGAACAAGGACTGGATAATTAACCCAAAGGGCGATGAACGAATAGAAGCGGAAGATGTTCTCATCACTGGCGGGGCTCCTCAGGGGCTAAAGGAGTTCAGGGAGCTATGCGAAGGAAAACATAACAAGCTGGAGGGATAGCATGTCAAAAAAGCTTGATAGATCATTTGAGGAAATAGTGGAAAAATTCGCCGAACTCAAAGACACCTCAGAACTCATGATCGACTTGGCTTACTCCTCGCTTTTGCTTAATAACAAAGAGTTGGCTGAAGAAGTACAGAAACTTGAAGATTATGTTGACAAGCTGCATACAGAATTTGAACTCCTTGTCCTTTCGAGCGGATTCAAAAAAGAGGAGGCGAAGGGTTTATTGGGGCTAATAAGATTAGGGGTTGCAGCAGAAAAAATATCTGACGCCGCCGCGGAAATAGCCGAAGTAGTTTTGAGGGGCATAGAACCCCACCAAGTATTAAAGCTAGCCATAGAAGCAGCTAAAGAAACAATTACATATGTGCCTGTAGCCCCTAATTCTCCATTGGTAAATAAGACTCTAGGAGAAGCTCAAATACCCGAGAAAACTGGAATGTGGGTCTTAGCCATAAAAAGAGGTGAAAAATGCATCAGGCCGAAAACGGAAACAAAAATTCAAGCGGGTGATGTCCTCATAGCCTCCGGATATGCGGAAGGTGTTGAAGACCTTAAAAAACTGGCTGCACCGTAGTTTGTTAAATTCAAAATCAAGGGGAACCCTTTGCGGAAAAGCTGAAAAATCATCGAAAACCCACATTGGGGAATTAAAGTTTTCATGTTAGCCGCTTATGACAATTCTCGCTTTTAGGGCGTTAATAAAGCATTATGGGGGAATTGTAAGCAACAGCATTGCAGGAAAGACTACAGGCCTCATAAGCTCCCCTTTAACTCAACAAAAGAGAGGTTAAACGCGGAAACTGTTACAGCTATAGGCTTTAGTTCCTCAAAAGATTGGAAAAAGGGTTTTAACGCCTAAGATTAAAGAGTATAAAGATTCAGAAGAAGGTGAGGGAACATCAGCCCCCCAAAAATAGTAGTGGTAAGGTTGGCGTTTCTGCATCCTTATACGTCGTCATCATTTCGCTTTCAAAATGCTTGGACTGCAACCATGCTACTTTTCATTTTTCCCTTTCTTCTCAGAATTTTTCGGCTTCTCCTCTTCGGTTTCCTGAACCTTTTCAGTTTCCTCTTTCTTCTCTTCCTCTAGTTCTTTTGTAATCTCTTCTATGGGTTTTGGTGGCGGTGTCGTCGCCATGGTCCAGCCTATCCACGCGCCTATAGCCATAACGGCGATGAATGCTATGAAGACTGGGATAGCTACAACCCAAAATTGAATGGCGCTTGTTTCCTTTGCCCATCCTAAGTTAATCAGCCACTGAGGATAAAACAGTGTCGCGACATAGAGGATGGCTATTAGAATGCATACAATAAATATGGCTCCTCCTATAGACTGATCTTTACTAACCATTTACACATCACCATGCATAAGCCATGTTGTCATTTTCTCCTTTTAAATTTTATCTTGTTTCTTTAGTCTGCTATCAAGTTGTTCCCATCTCCCATGTTGCAAGATATTTTTTCTGCTCATCTGTTAACGTGTCGATCTCCACTCCCATGGCCTCAAGTTTTAGTTTTGCCACAGTCTCGTCGATTTCCCTTGGAACCGGGTAAACTTTCGGAGGCATTTTCTCACACTTTACTAAATACTCCACGCTTAAAGCTTGGTTTGCAAAAGACATGTCCATAACTTCTGACGGATGTCCTTCAGCTGCAGCGAGGTTTACAAGTCTCCCATCTGCTAAAAGGTACAGTTTCCTACCGTCTTTCAAAGTAAACTCTTCCAAGTTGGGTCTTAATGTTTTTCTTGAAGCTGTAAGTTCTTCAAGGTCTTTCAGGTTTATTTCCACATTGAAGTGGCCGCTGTTAGCTAAGATTGCTCCATCTTTCATTTTCTGCATGTGTTCTTTTCTAATCACGTTTATGTCACCTGTTGTTGTTACGAAAATGTCGCCTACAGCCGCAGCTTCTCTTATGGGCATTACACGGTATCCGTCCATAACAGCTTCAAGGGCTTTTAAGGGGTTAACCTCAGTTATTATCACGTTTGCACCCATACCTTTAGCCCTCATGGCCACCCCTTTCCCGCACCAGCCGTAGCCGCACACGACAAAGTTTTTGCCTGCTAATAGGACGTTTGTGGCTCTTAGAATGCCGTCTATGGTGCTTTGTCCTGTGCCATAACGGTTATCAAAGAGATATTTTGTGTAGGCATCGTTTACGGCTATTATTGCGTATCTTAGGGCCCCCGTCCTTTCCATGGCTCTAAGCCTCAAAACTCCTGTTGTTGTTTCTTCGGTGCCGCCCTTCACGTTGGAAAGCACGTCTCCCCTTTTGCTGTGAAGGGTGCCCACAAGGTCTGCTCCATCATCCAGCGTTATAGTGGGGTTACAATCTATGACCCTTTCAATACACCAGTAATATTCCTCCGTTGTTTGTCCCCTCCATGCAAAAACGTGAACATCCCGTTCTGCTAGGGCTGCTGCAACCTCATCTTGGGTTGAAAGGGGATTTGAGCCGCAAAGGGCAACTTCTGCTCCGCCAGCTAAGAGAGCCTCGATTAAAACAGCCGTTTCCTTTGTAACGTGCAAACACGCGCCTAAGGTCACGCCTTTAAAAGGTTTTTCTTGGCTGAACCTTTTCCTAATTTGGGTTAGAACGGGCATGTGCCTTGAAGCCCACTCAATTTGCAGAAACCCTTTTTGGGCTAAGCTTTCATCCTTAACCTTATAACCTTTCAAGAGATTTCACTCCTCAATGCACTTTTATAGCCTAACTATTTAACGTTACGCTTAAGCCGTTCTAAAAGGTGATTTTTTGTTTTTTCAGCTTTTTCCATAACCCTTTCAACGTTTAGAGTTGTTAACTTCCTATTTTCCATAACTATTCTGCCGTTCACGATAACAGTGTCAACGTCTGCGGACTTTGCGGCGTAGACCAGGTGGCTTATCTCGTCGTAGACTGGGCAGAGATGTGGTTTGGCAAAGTTGATTATGGCTAAGTCTGCCTTTTTCCCAACTTCTATTGTGCCTATGTCCCTGTCTAAAGCGAGAGCCTTTGCCCCGCCTATAGTTGCCATTTCCAAAACCTGCCTGGCTGGCATTAACGTCGGGTTCTTATTAACCCCTTTATGTAGTATAGCAGCAGTTTTCATGACTTCAAACATGTCCGCAGTGTTGTTTGAACATGGGCTGTCAGTGCCCAAGGAAACTGTTACGCCGTGCCTCAGCATTTCTGGGACGGGGCTTATGCCTGAAGCAAGCTTAAGGTTTGATATGGGGTTGTGGGAAACTTTCACTTGCCTATCCTTCAAGATGGCTATGTCTATTTCAGTTAAGGCAACGCAATGCGCCGCGATGACGTACCTGTCTAAAACGTTTAAAGAGTCTAAGTACTTGAAGATGCCGTCTTTTATCTCCACTTTGAAAGCTCTTTGGATTTTCTCGGCTTCGTCGTTTGTTTCTGCCACATGTATATGCCATATTATCGGCGCCTTTTCTGAACCATACTTTTCGTTAAGCTCAGCCTGCAATTGCTTCAGTTCCTTCATATACTTAGGGTCCACGGTGTAGGGTGCGTGAGGGTCAACACTTACGCGGATAAGCCCCCCCGCCGCGTCATGCCAGTTCCTAGCCAAATCTACGAGGGCTTTCATGTCCTCCTCTTTTCGCCAGGAAAAACAGACATGGCCGACAACTCCCCTTAGGCCAGCGTCTGCAAAAGCCTTCGCCTCATTCCCTTCTTGCATGTAATGGTACATGGTGTTAACGGTTGTTGTACCACCCATTATGGCTTCAACAGCTGTTAACAGCGCGCCTGTATAAATGTCGCTGGCGGTCATGTGCCTTTCTATTGGCCATATCCACTTTTCGAGCCACTCTTGAAGCGGTAGATCATCTGCATATCCCCTTAGCAGACTCATGGCGGCATGTTGATGCGTGTTAATAAGCCCTGGAATGACTATCTTGCCTTTAGCGTCTATTTTTTCATAACCACTGGCATACTTTTGATTAACGTTATGGGTTTTTCCAACATCAATTATGGTGTCGTTTTCAATAATGACTGCCCCGTCTCGGATAACCTTGCCATCCCGCATAGTGATTATGGTTCCATTGAGGATTTTAATGTTCATTTCTGGGCACTCAGATTCTTGTTCGGTCTAATTTGATGTTTCCTAAAGTTTAATTTTTCTACAAATTTGGGTTTTTCGCTAAGCTTATAACAAGTTTTCTTATGTCTTTTGTATTGTTGGGGAGAATTTGTCTATACGAAAATTTCGTGTAATTAAGCCTGAAATCCGTGTTCTCGGAATTGACGACGGTGTTTTCAAACCACATACTAGAGGCTTTGTTCCAGTTGTGGGAGTGGTTTTCAGGGGCGGATATTGGCTTGACGGCGTGATGTGTACACGGGTTAGGGTTGACGGGTTCGAAGCTACTGGCAAGATTGCTTCTATGATTTTAGACTCTCCTCACTTTAAGCAATTGAGGGTTATAATGCTTAACGGTATCACTCTTGCAGGATTCAACGTTGTAGATATTAAAAAGCTTAATGCAAAAACCGGGCTACCTGTTATAACCGTGACTCGGGAGAAGCCGAATTTTGAGAAAATTCGCAGAGCTCTAAAGAACCTTCCCAGGAGTGAAGAGCGGTGGAAGGCTGTTCTAAACGCTGGAGAAATGTTCGAAGTGATGGTGGGAGGTAAGGATAAGAAGATTTACGTGCAAACGGCTGGGATAGGTCGGGAAGACGCAGAGAGAATTTTGAAGGTGACATCTACCAGAAGCCATATTCCAGAGGCACTTAGAGTAGCACACATAATTGCTTCCGGACTCTGCGCTATGCGGTCTAAATCTTAATCTTTTCACAAGAAAAGTTTAAAAGCAACCATGCTAAGGGAAACAGACGAAGGCTGGAGCAATAAACAATGGAATTTTGTCCTAAATGTGGTACCCGTCTCGTGCCCAAAAGGGGGAAGTCTGATAAAAAGGAGAAAGAATTTTTAACACTAGTTTGTACGAAATGCGGCTATAAAAAGGAAATTGGAGAAAGCGAAGCGGCGCCTAAAATTGCAAAAGTTATAAGGCCTAATCCCCAGCAACTCGTGGCGGTCATAGGGAAGGAAGAACAGAAACTCCGAACCCTCTCCACAGTGCGAGTTGAATGTCCAAAGTGTGGAAACAATACCGCTTATGTTTGGCAAGTGCAGACAAGAGGCGCCGACGAATCTTCAACCCAGTTTCTGCGTTGTACGAAATGCGGGTATACCTTTAGGGAATATAGCTAAAAGCCCTAAATCCGTGCCATATGTGTAAAGTTTTATAACGGTAAAAGTATACCCATTAGAAGGGAGAGGCATGTTTAAGCTTAAAGTTGCAGATGCAAAACTTTTAAGGGACATGGCGACGGCCATATCCATCCTCGTTGATGAGGCCACATTCCAAATTACGCCGGAAAACATAAAACTTCGGGCGATGGATCCCTCACGTGTCGCCATGGTGGATTTCGAATGGCCCAAAACTCTTTTTGACGAATACATCTGTACAGAACCAACGAAAATGTGTATAAACATAGGAGAGTTTCTCAAACTGTTAAAGAGGGCGGGCAAGGACGAGTTTGTGGAGCTAACCCTCGACGAGAAAACAGGCCGATTACAACTAGGAATAACTGGGAAATACGTTCGAAACTTTACAATGCCAACCCTTGAAGCTTCGGAGGAAGAGGTGCCGACGCCAAAAATATCCTTTAACGTTAAGGCTAAGGCCACTGCGAACGGACTTCGCCAGGCCATAGAGGACGCTGAGCTTGTAAGCGACCATGTTCGGATAGAGGCAGACTCGGAAAAACTTGTCTTTAGAGCGTCAGGCGACCTTATGGGGGCAACTATAGAAATGAAGAAAGGAAGCGATGCACTCTTGGATTTGGAGGTAAAAGAACCTTCAAAGGCCACTTTCAGCCTGAGCTATCTTTCAGAAATTATTAAGGCTGCATCTGCAACCTCAGACATAGCAATATTAGAATTTTCAACAGACATGCCTATAAAACTAGACTTCCAACAGTCAAGAGAAGGGAAACTAACTTTTTACTTAGCGCCAAGAATAGAAGCCGCATAGTGAAAAAATGCAACTCACAGCAATAAAATTCACCAAAAATGATTTGGCGAAATACCCCTTCTTAAAAGAGGCAGCAGAATACGTAAAAACTCTAGACTTGAAAGTTGAAGACTTGGCAAAGGCAGAATACGCGCAAATTTTAAGCCGCGCAGAAGAAAGGGTAAAAGAAGCCATTCTACACGCGGCGGTAACACGAAAACTTGGAAATGAAGAAATAGAAATTTTGTCCTTTCCAACGGCTATAATACTTGCAGCGGCCACTGAAAACCCGTTCATAAAGAGGCGATATGCACTGGCGGAGGCTAAGCAGACCTATAACGACTTAAAATTTGAGCCGATTGAAAAAATATTGGCTGTTGCAAAAAATTTTCGATGGAAAATCGCTCTTGTAGACATGGATGAAGTAAATGCACCCTACATTTTTAAACTGCACTTCACAGATTATCTCAAAAATACTGTAACCCTAAGGGAGAGAAGGTGGAAGCTAGTCAACAGGCCGCTGGCAAAGGGAAACGTTTACCTAACCAAGAACGAGGCTGTTAGGCTGCTAAGCGAAGAAGTTAGAAAATACGTAGAGAAACGCTTAGAAATAGACGAGCCCCTGAAACTCCCCCAAAACGTGATAGAAACGGCTGAAAAACTTAAGAATTTAGCCCTTGAAAAAGTGGGCAAAGCCGAAATAGAGGGAATTCCAAAAGCCATAAGGATGGAAGCTTTCCCGCCGTGCATAAAAGCCCTTTACGAGGCAGTGTCTAAAGGGCATCATTTATCCCACATTGGAAGATTCACCCTGACATCTTTCCTGATAAATATAGGTATGCCCATGGAAAATGTAATTGAGCTTTTCAAGGGAGCCTCAGATTTCAAGGAAAATCTAACTCGATACCAAGTGGAGCACATAGCTGGAGAAAGGGGGTCAAGGACGCGCTATAATCCGCCAAGATGCGAAACGTTAAAGACTCACGGGGTTTGCGTTGGCCAGAGCGAATTATGTAGAAGGATAAATCACCCGCTAAAATTCTACAAAATTAGCCTAAAAATGAGAACATCGACTGCTGCCCCCACATAAGTCGCGAGGGGTGTAGGCGAACAACACCTAAACGCCTAGCAGTATGGGCGATTGGAAAATGAATTCGAAATCTCAAATTTTTATCCAAAACTTGTTTAAGGACTACTATAAGCATGATTACACACCAAGATTCTTGTCTGAAATAGAAAGACGCGAGTTCGGCTTCATTTCCTTTGAGGGTTTTATGCTCCGCCACAAAAGTTTCAGCCGAACTGACGATTTGAAGAGGTTTATGGAAAACTCCCCACCTATGGATGCCTACTATTCCTGCGCCTACTACGAAAACCCAGAAGCCGAAATGGATAAGAAGGGATGGCTAGGCGCGGATTTAATATTTGACATAGACGCAGACCACATACCCACAGGCTGTAACAAAGTTCATGACGAGTGGACATGCGGCAACTGCAATTTTTCTGGAAAAGGGTTAACCCCTGAAAAATGCCCAATCTGCAATGGGGAAAAATTCGGCATAGTAACATGGCCTTGTGAGACTTGTCTGGATGCTGCTAAAAGAGAGACGGTGAAACTTTTAGACTTGCTTATGGACGATTTCGGTTTCTCTGATAAAGAGGTTCAGGTGTTTTTTTCGGGACACCGTGGCTATCACATTCATATTGAAAGTGAAATTGTTAAGGGTCTTGATGCCAACGCGCGGAAGGAGATAGTTGACTACATAACTTGCTTAGGTTTCGAGGTGATGCCGCGCCATAAGGGCAAAAAGGGAGTGGGGACAAGGGTAATTTTCGAGCGAAACAGTTATGGATGGAGTAGACGCCTAAAAATGGGGCTAGCCAATTTCATTGCGAAGGCAAACGAGGAGGATTTAAGAAAAATTGGGCTTAAGCAAAATATCGCCAGAATATTGATGCAGAACAAGGATAAGTTTTTAAAAAATTGGACAGATTCGGGGACTTGGGGAAGCGTCGCTGGTATCGGGCCTGCGACGTTCCGAAAAATAGCTGAATACGTGGTGCAAATGCAGTCTGCAAAAATAGACTCCGTGGTCACCACAGACACACACCGTTTAATAAGGTTGCCCGAGACATTAAACAGCAAGACAGGTTTCAAAAAGACGTGGTTTCCTACAAAAGAAATTGAATGCTTTGATCCTTTCACAAACGCTACGGCTTTTAAGAAAGGCACCGTAGTTATACAAGTGTCAGACGCCCCAAAGTTTAGACTAAACGGCGAAAACTTTGGCCCATTCAAAAATCAAAAAGTTGAGCTTCCAACACATGCAGCTGTGCTGCTTATCTGCAAAAATAAAGCAGAGGTTTTGGAATGATGTATGAAGAACTCTACAACGTCTGGAAAAAGGAAATGAATAGTAAAGAACTTGAAGAACTTCCTAAGGATTTTGTTTCAAGGATTGCGGAGTACCTTAGGAAACTTGCGGAAGAAAATAGAATGCTTGATAAAAAGACAGCGAAAGCGCGCCTCCTTAAAATTGAAGGACAAAATGTTAGGCGCATGTTAATAGATTTAGCGAAAATACGTTACAGGAAATTGATTAAAAAAGCCGCTGAAGATAAACAACTTTTACAATCCTTGGCAGAGGTTAAGGAAAAAGATCTCCTGAAACTGCTATCTTTAACAGAGTCTTATCAAACCTTTATTAGAGCCGCACTTAAAGAGCCAACAGCGGAGCCGACGGTTAGCCATAAAATGGTTGTCTTACGCTTTTTAGGAGAAGTTCCTGAAATAGTCGGTTTAGACATGAAAACCTACGGTCCCTATAAGCCTCAAGATGTTGCTTCAATACCGATTGAAAATGCCAGAATTCTTATAAAGCAAGGTTTAGCTGAAAAAGTTGAAATAAGCTAGACGCGCCTTTAAACAGATCTTGGTGAACAGCTTAAAGACTTTGAAGTTTTAACTAAGTTGTAAATTCTATTAGAAAAAGTATAAGTGTGCGTTCGCTTTCTTAATGGGAAGCTGAGAAAGGGAGTGGTTCAAAGTGAATGTGCCTAAGGAGATCAGAACTTACTGCCCTCGTTGCAAAGTACACCAAATTCATACAGTTTCTCTTTACAAGGCTGGGAAGCGGAGGGCCTTGGCTAAGGGGGAAAGGCACCATGAACGAGAAAAGAAAGGCTACGGAGGACAGAAATACCCCCTTCAGCGAAGGTTTGCCAAAACTACTAAAAAGCAGACTTTAAAGCTGAAATGTAAGGTTTGCGGCTACACGCGACATAAAGAGGGTATTAGGCTAAGGAAACTCGTCATAGCTTAAGGTGGGGTGAAAGCGCTTTTATGTCTGCATGGGAGAAGCTTATCCCGAGACCGAGAAGCAGTTTCCTAAGGGTTAAATGTCTAAAATGTGGCAATGAACAGATGGTCTTTAGTCATGCAGTAAACAGGGTTAACTGTAACGTTTGTGGAGTTGAGCTGGCAGAACCTTCCGGTGGAAAGGCTGTGATAAAAGGCGAAGTTGTTGCAGTTTTTGAGTGAAGTGAAAAAGTATGGCGTTCAGAAAACCTGAATGGCCCGAGGTCGGCGATTTAGTCATATGTACAGTGGAAACAGTTATGGATTACGGCGCCTACGTGAAACTTGATGAGTATGGCAAAAGGGGCCTTCTGCATGTTTCTGAAGTGGCATCGTCTTGGATTAGAAATATACGGGATTTTGTACGGGAGGGCCAAAAAGTTGTTTTAAAAGTTTTACGCGTTGATCCCGAAAAAGGACACATAGACTTATCCCTTCGAAGAGTTACGCAGAGAGAGAAAATTGAAAAGATGCTTTCTTGGAAAATGGAGAGAAAAGGCGAAGTTTTGCTCCGCATTGTGGCAGAAAAGGCAGGCTTATCGTTGGAAGAAGTTTACGAAAAAGCCGGATCACTTATTGAGAAAGAATATGGGTTGTACGAGGGTTTTGAAAAAGTCGCGAAAGAAGGCATCGAGGTTTTGACAAAGATTGGAGTGCCAGAAGATCTGGCAAACATTTTTGCTGAAGTTGCAAAGGAGAGAATACGCCCACCCATGGTTAAAGTTACGGGTGTGGTGGAACTAAGATGTCTGAGGTCGGATGGTGTTAGAGTTATAAAAGAGGCCTTTCTGAACGCCAAAAAATCTGAAAAAATAAAAGGTTCAAAGGTTCGGTTCTATGTTGTGGCGGCGCCAAAGTACTGCATCGAGGTTTTAGACGACAACTATAAACGTGCGGAGGCAATTTTACAAAGAATTGCAGAGACGGTCATTTCAAACGTCGTTAAAGCTGGCGGTCAAGGGGCTTTTAGGAGGGAGAAATAACGGCTTGGCTTTTGAGGATATGCGTAAAATGTGGGAAATACACGTTAAAGAAGGATAAATGCCCCTACTGTGGAGGGGCAGTTCGTGTACCGCATCCGCCAAAATTTTCTCCAGACGATAAATATTTAAAGTATAGGATGGCTTTAAAAGGGGGTAAAGAGATTGGAAACATCGATTAAAGAACTCGTAAAGGTCGAATTAAATAACCCCATTATGATTGAGGGGCTGCCTGGCCTTGGGCTTGTTGGTAAAATCGCCACACGCTACTTAATTAAGCAGTTAAGGGCTCAAAAGTTTGCACACCTTTATTCGCCACACTTTCCATACTTCGTGCTTGTAAATCGTGAGGGAAATGTTAGGCTCCTGCGCGGGACATTCTATTTTTGGAAAAATGAGAAGGGTTCAAACGACCTAATTCTTTTCACTGGGGACAGCCAAGCACAGACCATTGAGGGACAGTATGAAATTTCAAACAGCGTATTGGATTTAGCCGAGCGATATGGTGTTAAGCTAATTATAACGTTGGGCGGCTACAGAATGGAAACAAAAGATAAACCTAAAGTTGTAGCCGCAGCTACCAGCCGCGCCATCTTAGATCAAGCCTTAAAAGTTAATGCGATAATAAGTCCCATGGGGAGCCCTATTGTTGGCACTGCGGGGCTGATTTTGGGTTTAGCGCCTTTCCGGAAAATTGACGCCTTATGCCTTTTAGGCGAAACGCGAGGGTACCTGCCTGACCCAAAGGCTGCTAAAAGTGTCCTAGAGGTATTGATCAAATTTTTGAACATCGACGTCGATCTCTCAGGTTTAGATGAGGAAATCGCTAAGGCAGAGAGCATGGTCGCCCGCTTACAGAAAATTGAGGAGAAGAGAGCCCTGCAAGCTATAGAAATGCGAAGAAACGAGGAGAAGAAAATAACCTATATTTCTTAGCCTGCTGCCATTTGTCTTGGCGGCTTCATTGTTTTTCTCGGTTGCTTTTGTTTAATAAGCAGCACATACGGTATAGCCAACGAACCGATGGGCTGCCGCGGCGATGGCCATTTTAAACACCGGTGGTAGAGACGTTGTTATCGATAATGTAATGTTACGGTTAAAGCCAAGAATGTCCAGGTCAAATGTTTATTACTGGAAAACATCAAATGTTACTGTTTAAGCTGTTCACAGTCAACGCCCAGCCTATGTAGAGGTTAATGTTGAGGCTTCCGGCTGATGCGCATCACTATGATCATTAAGTCTTTTTTAAGTAGCCATTCCTTGGTTCATATATTGTTCCTTCGCGTTGAAGTTGGCTGATAAGCCTTTCCGCTTCATTTCTTGGGACCTTATACTCCGTTTCTAACCTATTTAACAATGCTGCTTTTTCGACAAACCCCGTTTCTCTCTCCATCTCCGTTAACAGTGAAATCACTGCATGAAGTTTATCGCGTAGGCTTTTAGACTTCCCAGTCATTATTATGTCAATGTCAAACTTGTAAGAGGAAAGGTCTATTCCAACCTCTTCCAGAGACCTCTTCATAATATTTATGGCTGCCTCCGCATCTTCTGCCAATACTTCCTTCCTCAAGCATGCACGTGCCCTGGCCTCAGCTATGCGTATAAGGGACTCGAGTTGACGGGCTGTAATGGCTATCGGAGAACCCTCTGTTTCGCTGGCTGAACGCATAGCCAAATAGAAATCCTTTATGCGGCGTAGCGCCTCGTTGGTCAAAACAGGCTTTATCGTCTTAGCATAGCTTATATACTTGCGGAGGAGGTCGGCGGGTATCGGTGCCTCTTCAGGGCTTATACCTTTCCTATGTATTTCAAGAATGTGTTCTGACATTTTGCTGTCTAACTCCTTGTTCGGAACATCCCTTAGAACAAATATTAAATCAAATCGTGAGAGAATAGTCACGGGTAGCGAGATGTTTTCGGCGACGGTGCGGTGAGGCTCATATCTTCCGAGGGATGGGTTTGCAGCTGCAAGAATTGCTGTTCTCGCGTTAAGCGTTGCCACGATTCCGCCTTTTGCTACCGAAACGGTGTGCTGTTCCATGGCTTCGTGAATTGCAACACGATCTTCCGGGCGCATTTTGTCAATTTCATCGATACATGCAATTCCTTTATCCGCAAGCACCAAGGCTCCAGCCTCAAGGCTCATTCCTCCACCTTTCTCGCGAATAACCGCCGCGGTTAAACCGGCGGCTGTTGTCCCTCTCCCAGAGGTGTACAACCCCCTTGGGGCTATTCTCGCTACATATTGCAGAAGCTGAGATTTTGCAGTTCCGGGATCGCCTATCAAAAGAACATTTAACTCTCCTCTTATTGTTATGTCTGGAAGATTTTTTTGAACTCCGCCGAAGAGAAGATACATGATGGCCTCTTTTAGGTGGTCATATCCATAAATTGAAGGTGCAATAGAATTTATTATTTTCCTGTGTATCCACGGGTCCTTTGCGAGCTCAAGAATTTGTTTTTCCTCTTCTGGGGTTGGAAGCGCTGCTTCAGGCTCCTTACCTAAAACCTCTACGGAGTTTGCATCTAAGTGCAGAACAAAAGTACGAAGTTTTCCTGCCTTGGCAAGAGAGGGAGGAGCTGCGTGGACTATCCCAACTATTGAAACATGGTCTCCTGGTCTTGCAACGTCCACTATTTCGCTTCCCACAAGTTTAACGTGCAATGTTCGCGGAAGCTGACCTGGGGGGAGATCTTCAGGCCTTTCCTGTATTCTAAGATCTTGGGAATCTACAAAGTTTGATTCTTCCTGCACAAAGTCAAATGGGCCTTTCCTTCTGCATGAGGGATCTGAACACAAAAAGGGCGCTTTCAGAAAAGAGCCTGTTTGGTCAACGTGGGTTATGTTTCCACATCCACGGCATCTGAAGGCTGCCCTCGTCACCATTGGGCGGACCGGCGTGGAACGAACAACTATGCCCTCAACCATTACAAGTTTTCCTATATGGGCTGCGCCGAGTTTTCGTAGCGGCGTTGCCTCTAATAGCCTAACAATTCTAACAGTTATTTTCTGCCTCTCTGCATATTCAGGTGCTTCTATACTCAGCTGGTTCTGTGCTGCGTTATCTGCATGCTTTAGGTAGGTTTCCGGCTTTTCTAAAAGCTCATTTGCAAGCTTGTGATCAAAGGTTAATATATCTTCAAACTCAACTATAAGGGAGGTTTTTCCAGAAATGGCCAGCTGGGAAATTCTTTGGCGATACTTTTCAGTTTTAAAAAGTTCTAGAAAACGTTCCTGAGGATCTATGGCCTCTAGCTCTGTCACACTGTTTCAGCCTCGTGCTCTAATAGCTGACTCCTCCACTCACTGATCAGCTTGAAAATCTTTTCGTAAAGAAATCTTTCCTCTTTTGTAAAGTTTTTAAGAACATGCTCCGACTGGGCTGGAGCTGATGCTATTGAAACAATTTTTTTAAAACGTAGGTTCACAATGTCCAGTGCCAACTGCCATGCTTTTTCATACTCCCGCATCTTTTCAGGGTTTTTTACCATTTCCCTCTTCAAATCCGCAAGATATCTGCGGAGTTTTGGATAAAAATCGTCGGGGAGCTCGGATATTTGTCCCACTGCTTGAACGCGTTCCCTCCAGTGGATTTTGTAAAGTTTTGAAGCGTCTAGAAGTTCGTCACTTCGGAAACGGAGTATCCCAAATTTTTCAAGTTCGCGGGCAACCCAAAAATAAACTTCGTACTCGTTTCCTTCTTCAAAAGGCCCAACAGTTAATCCTCCAAGCTTGATTTCTGGGCAACTCCGATTAGCTATAACTTTAACAGTTGAGTTTTCAAACATAAAATCTAAAACTTTAACCCCCGCTGTTGCTCCATGATGCAAAGGTCCCCTCTCCCGTGAGTGGCTTATGCCTACCTCATTTTATAAAAGAGCTATAGTATAAAAAATGTGATGGAAAAGTTTAAAAATCTAAAGTTTGTTAGATGCGGGGGGTAATTGTCTTCGCGGAGACTCCGACAAATCAGGGTTTAAAGGAAATAAGCTTTTATTAACAATGCTTCTATGAAGCTATAGGAGGCTTACCCTTTGAGTTTTGAAATGTGGGCTGAGAAGTACAGGCCGAAAACGTTGCAGGAGATGGTGAACCAGAAAGAGATAGTTGAGCGGCTAAAGAGTTTTGTTAAGTCAAAAAACGTGCCCCACTGCATTTTTGCTGGCCCGCCTGGAACAGGGAAAACAACAGCTGCCTTATGCTTAGCGCGGGATCTTTACGGTGAAGGCTACCGTGAACATATCATGGAGTTAAACGCGAGCGACGAGCGTGGAATAGACGTTGTGCGCGAAACTGTGAAAACCTTTGCAAGGGTTAGGTCCATAGGGGAAATTCCATTTAAAATTCTAATTCTAGATGAGGCGGATAACATGACCGCCGACGCTCAACAAGCCTTGAGGCGGACAATGGAGCGTTACACAGAAACCTGCAGATTCATATTATGCGCGAACTATAGTGGCAAGATAATTGAGCCTATACAGTCGCGGTGCGCGCCTTTCCGTTTCACTTACTTGCCCAGGGAAGAACATGACAAATATTTGAAGTATATAGCCGAAAATGAAGGTGTAAAACTTTTGGATGAGGGGTTAGATGCAATTTTCGAGGTTTGCGGCGGAGATCTGAGGAGGGCAATAAATACATTGCAAGCGGCTGCTTCGCTTGGCAAGCCGGTAGACGCAAAAGTTGTCTACTCTATTGCTGGGAGGGCTAACCCTGCAGATGTGCGGAGAATGATTGAGACAACCATGAAGGGGGACTTTATAGAAGCGAGGAAACAGCTCCGAGAGATGATTCAAAAGTATGGTGTAGCTGGAAGCGACATAATACGCCAAATCCACACGGAAATTTTCAGGACGGATATTCCGGAACCTTGGAAAATAAGGCTCGCCGGCATAATTGGTGAGATAGATTTTAGGCTTGTAGAAGGGGCAGATGAAGAAATTCAATTGAGCGCATTGTTAGCTAGGCTTGTTGAAGCGGCATACGAGATGAAGATTGTCAAAAAGGTGTAAGAATGTACGCTGCTTGGACCATTAAGCACAAACCCAAAACTTTAAAAGAGATTGTAGGAAACCGAGCAGCAATACAAGAACTCATTAATTGGATAAAGTCGTGGGACAGGGGGATCCCCTCAAAACGGGCGGCTTTCCTATACGGGCCCCCAGGGATTGGAAAAACAGTTTCCGTTGAAGCGTTAGCAAACGATTTTAATCTGGAGCTTGTGGAAAAAAACGCCAGCGATTATAGAACCGAGGAGGCAATAAAACGCTTCGCTGGGCTAGCCTCTCAGTACGGGTCACTTTTCGGCAGGAGAAGAATAATTCTCTTAGACGAGCTTGATGGAATAACTGGAGCAGCTGACAGAGGTGGAGTCGCAGCAATAACAGAGATTGTTAAAACAGCCCAATGTCCCATAATTCTAATAGCTAACAACGCTTATGACCCAAGATTCGCAAATCTGCGAAACCACTGCCTACTGATAGAGTTTAAAAAACCCAAAGCCAGCGAGGTATTGAGCCATTTAAAGGCTATATGCCTAAAAGAAGGAATACAGGCGGAGGAAAACGCCTTAAAGTTTATTGCAAATCGCTCTGAGGGCGACGTCCGCTCCGCGGTGAACGACCTTCAAGCCTTAGCGCAGGGGAAGAAAAGACTAACGTATGATGATGTTTCATGGCTTGGCTATAGAGACAGACAGGAAACAATCTTCACGGTTCTTCGAATGATTATGTACGCTAAGACATGTGAAGGGGCGAAACATGCAGTCAACATGGCAGACATTGACGTGGACATGCTTTTCGAATGGATTTATGAAAATGTTCCAGCCCACTTAACCGACCCCCATGACCTAGCAAGGGCCATGGATGCCCTTTCGCTTGCCGACGTGTATAGGGGGAGAATAAGAAGCACGCAGGATTGGAGCTTTATACGTTATGTGATTGATCTAATGGCTGGAGGCGTTGCCATGTCAAGGGTTAACACTAAACCTTCGGGGTGGACGCCGTTCCACTTCCCCCAGCGCATACAGATGCTTTCAAGGTCGAAGGAGGAACGGGCGATTCAATTGGAAATCGGACGCAAAATCAAAAGAAGATGCCACATCTCGGCAGTAAAAGCCTCAAAAGAAATACTGCCATATTTGCGGATAATTTTTAAAAATAATGTTGAAATGGCGGCTGGACTTGCAAAATGGTTCGACTTTAGCCCAGAAATGATTGAATATCTGACTGAAAACAAAGAAAAAGCTGAGGCTATAAAAGAACTTTTGACCTAAATTTAGTGAATTCTACTTCCCTCGCTTATGTCTTTTTCAGGTTGTATGGCTACGACATTTCCTTTTCCATCATCAGCAGCCAATATCATACATTGTGATTCTACGCCCATAAACTTCCTCTTCTGAAGGTTCAGTATAAATGCATATTTCTTGCCCACAAGTTCTTCAGGCTTATACCATTGCAGAAGCCCAGCCACTGCCTGTCTTTTTTCCGTTCCAAAATCAACAATCATCCTTATGAGGTTCCGTGAGCCTGGAATTTGATTTGCCTCTATAATCCTCCCTATGCGCATGTCCAGCTTTTGAAACTCTTCAAATGTTATCTCCATCCTAGCACCACCGTCACATTCACTTGAGGATCTTTTAAGTTTTACGACGCTCTCTTCTCCTTTTTATTTTCTCAACAGTTTTCGGCAACGCATCCCAGCCTTCGGCAGTTTTCGATTGAATTATTTCGAAGGCTTCCTTCGCAGTTAAGCCCTGCAACTCCTCTCCAACAGCCTTTTTAACAAGATATGCTGCGGCGTTTAAGATTTCTCCATTCAGCCTCGAATCTGTCTGGTCTGCCAAATGGCAAATTAAAGCTTCCACGGTGTGCGGTCTTATTGGACCATACTCTCCATGATGAGCGGAGACTACATGAACCAACTCAAGAGGAAACCCCCGTCGAACAAGTTCCGAAATAATAAGCGATAAATGATCCATGTAGTCAGCCAAGCTTGTGGAACGATAACCTCCATCATTGTTTACAGAATAAGTAAGGGGTTTGAAAAGGTCATGCAACAGAACCCCAGCTATTACAAGGTCCCGGTTTACCTTTCCATGATAAATTTTTTCCACGGAATCACACAGCGCCAAAGCTATGTTAGCCGTAGATACAACATGCTCAATATAGCCGCCTGGATAACAGTGGTGATGTGATAGGCCAGCTGGTGAAGAATCAAGGGGTAAACCAGAATAAACTTTCCCATTAATTTCAAAGACCGGATTTTCAAGTAGTTCAACAACTTTCCTTCTAATGTTTTCATCGCTGATCTTGCGGGTTAAAGCTTCAAGTTTTGGGTGAAGCACGTTTCCACACTCTTTTGTGCATATTCTAGAGGAGGAGTTTAAAGTTATTATGTTTTCATAAATTTTTTAAGCGGTACATTTGATTTCGCGCTTTTGCAGCCAGTTGATGGGCTTTTATTAACGGCTCAGGGATGTTGCTGTGACGTGCGCAGTGTTTAACGATTTTTACGGCTGTTTCCAGCGACACCATGTGCCCCACGCTGATGTAAACTGGCCGCTGACTTTGCATCCTTTTTAAAACAGCACCAATTAATTCTCCGTTGTGTTTCAAATAGGCGAAATCCTTATCTTCGGGATATTCAATTCCACCAATCAATCTACTTTTTGCAACCCCTATCGTTGGCTTTTTCAGCACCACCCCTAAATGGCTCGCGAATCCGCAGCGGTACGGATGTGCGAATCCATGACCATCAACGAGGAAAACGTCTGGCTGTATCTTCAGCTTTCTAATGCATAAAACGGCTGGCGGGAGTTCTCTAAATGAAAGAAGTGTTGGAATATATGGAAAAGTAATTTTATAGATGGTTGTCTGTGATTCAATAAGGTTCAAGGTGGAATATTCTAAGACGGCAACAGCTCCGAAGGCAAATTCGTCACTATACGCTACGTCGACGCCGGCGACATAACGGATTTCCTTGGGCAGCATGTCCCTAAAAATTATTTGCCTTGACAATAGCGATTGTGCTTTTCGAGCTTTCTCAATGGAGAAATTATCCTTAAATATTCTAATATCCATCAAGCTACCTTTTGGCGTTTATGCATCTTTTCAAAGTTTTTCAAATATTTTTCAAGCCTTTTCCTCTGCACCTCGTGGGTTACATCCCCGCGAGTGGTTTCAATTATTTTTCTCGCAATGTCACATTTTCGCCTCAGTCCGGGGATCAGCATGTAAGCTTCATCCATGGCCATAAGTTCCGTGTAAATTTCATCCATCAACTTTAAGCATTTTTCGCTTTTCTCTATGTCCCCCTCCCTCAAAGCGTCCAAGGCCAAGCGTCTACATTCTCCAATAACATCAGCTAGTCCTAACACATAATCTAATGGAGGGACATCAATCTCTTCAGGGGTTATGAAACGCAACTCCTCGACGAGTTTTAGGAATATGTTGGCTTCGGAGTATTCTTGGAGCGCAGTGCTGAATAGGCCACCGTGAATAATGTCTGAGTTTTCTTTTGCAATTTCATTGAGCTTTGCAATAATGTCCCTAACTTTCACGAGGAGGTTCTTGGCTTCTTTCAGTTTTTTCTGGTGTATGAGGAGTATTGCTTGCTTTGAAAGGCTTGTAACTTTTCGCATATCAGCTTGGGCCTTTTCCCATACTTTCTCTTTTCCTTTAAGCTCCTTTTGAACATTCCTCAAAATAGTCCTTAGAGAACCCATATACTTGACACTTCTATTTTAAAGTGGTTAACCTAAATTTTATAATTTGCTCAAAGAAAGTGAAAAGAAAGCAAATATTTGAGCGGCTTTTGGTTGATTACTTTTGTTCTTGCTGTTCCGGCCAGCGCTCTATGATTAATTTCTCGTCGCCTATTTTGAAGCTGACCTTGACGAACATTGAATCCGTAACCTTAAAGGGAAACATGCTGTCCTCAGCTAAGTCCTTAGGCAAGTATATTAGGAATTTACCATCCTTTCTTCTGAAAAGTCTTCCTCTCCCTTCACTAACCATGCTCGAACACCTCGATGGAACTTTTGGTTTGCAAGAACTTTAAGAGCATTATATTTAACCTTTACCCTCAAAAAAGCAGAAAGTTATCTTAGTTTAAAACGTATGGGGTTTTTCTAGGCGACTTAACAATACAACCCGACTATCCTCCGATTCGTCAACAATGTTATAGCCTGTTTCGTTTGCCAGCCTTAGTGCAAAATCCTTTATTTCCTTGTGGCTTGGCATGTTTTCATATTTTAGGCGGAGCCTGGAAAAGCCTACATGCATGTAAGCTTTAGGTTCGATGTATGTTGGGTTGGCCTTCTCTATCAATTTCGCGTAACCTCTAACATCTTCCATGTTCAAGCCGCGTACAGCAGTTATGCGGATCACCGTGGGACACTTAAAACTTCGTAGGAGTTCTAATGTTTCTATGATTTTCTCCCAGGCGCCCTTTACTATTGGGCGGCAAACTTCCTCGTAAGTCTCCTTGTTTGGTGCGCAGACAGAAATGTAAAGTTGTGTTGGCTCATGGCTTAGTTTTGATAGCGCTGTTGGAACCGTGCCGTTAGAGACGAGAAACGTGGTGAACCCTCGTCTGTGAAAGGCTTGAATAAGCTCGCCTAAAGGCTCATAAAGGGTGGGTTCTCCGGTTAAGCTTATAGCCGCGTGTCTAGGCTTTAGCGCTTCTCGAAACCTTTGGGGGTCAGCCTTTGGATTACCCTTATATCCGCTTAAAATTTGAAGCTGCGCTTTTATGCTTCCCTCAACAATTTCCTCGGGGGGATCCCACTTCGGTAAATTTGTCTCCTTCCATGATATTTGAAGGTCACCGCTTTGAGCCCTCCAGCAGAATAGGCATCTCTGCGTACAATAGAAAAGGGAAGGGGTCATTTGTATGCATTGATGAGATTTTATTCCATAAAACTTCTGCTTATAACAAGGCCTATCATGAACCAATGCCTCATAGAGCCATCTACATCTTTTAACGGCGGAATGTCTACCTACAATGTGATATCTATGCTTCTTCAGCGCTTCAATCAGCTGCGGAGGCACAAGGCTCATTTTGAATCACTCGGCCAATTCTTTCTCTGAATTTCCATTTTAAAATAGAAGATGGAAGGCTAAAAAGGTTCATTATTCTTCAAAGCAATATTCAATTTTTTGAAAATTGTGGCAAAGTTTGGTAACCTCTTTTTTAATTGCCTCCGGGTTTTCCCCATCCACGGTTCGCTTTATTAATTCCGCGATTCTCAGCATTTCCATCTCCTTCATTCCACGCCTTGTAACTTCACATGTTCCTATTCTTATGGCGCGATCAACAATAATGTTTGCACGCTGGAGCCTCTCTGCTATTTTCATGTTTTCATCGCGGCTTCCAAAATCTAAAATGACTTGATGGGAGCGTGTGAATTCCAAGTTTGCGCATTTAACAGAAATGCCATAATCATACAGTGCTTTAGCTAAAACCTTAGAGTTACGTATTACTTGTTCTGCGTAAGCTTTGCCGAAATTTTTCATTTCGGCCAGCGCAAGGGTTAGCGCCGCTATTCTGTTCCAATGGGCATTATCTACAAATCTAGGATAGATTTTCTCTTTCATAGTCTCTCCATGCTCTTTATCTGCCAAAATTATGCCTCCTTGAGGGCCAAAGAAGGATTTATGTGTTGAGCCAAACAGCGCGTGCGCCCCCTCCCTTAAGGGGTCTTGAAACTTTTTTCCAGCGATAAGTCCTAAAACGTGGGAGCCGTCAAAGCCTACAAGCGCCCCAACCTCCACAGCGACGTCGGCTAACTCCCTCACCGGGTGAGGAAAGAGAATATGGCTGGCTCCGAATACGACGACTTTAGGCTTTACGCGCCTAATAGCTTCTTGAGCATTTTTAACGTCAATATTCATTGCTTCCTTTAGAAAGGGAAAAGGTTTCATCTTCAAACCGAGAAGCCCGGTTATGCCGGACTCTCCTAGCCCAGGATAACCGCCGTCCTCCTCAGAAACACACATGAACAAATCGCGGGGTTTTGTGAAACTTGCTAGGAAAATTAGGTCTGCGATGTGCCCGGAGAGGGGACGTAAATCGGCAGTTTCAGCTCCAAAAACATCTTTGGCCAACTTTTCACCGTAGCGCTCTAGTTCATCCATGTATTTTGTGCCCATGTAAAAGCAGTCTCTTGAGGTGTACCTATGTCCGATCTCCGAGGAAAGAAGGTTGCGTACAGCAGGGCTCATAACATTTTCAGAGGGTATAAGATTTAGACATTCTTTTCCACGCCACTGCTCATGCGCCCTGACTAGGTTTAAAATTTCATCGATCATCCATTTTTCACTTAAGCCAATTAATACTCTGCAAGTAATTAAAGTGATTGTCATCAAACGCCAGCTTATGCTTAACCTAGATCGCAGTGTGGGACGTAAATTTTAAAACGTTTATGATATTAGAGTTTTTACAATTCAGACGAAGCCGGGTGAAACCTTGCCTCCATTAATCAGAAAAATTAAACCCTTAAGTATAGCTTTTATTATTATCTTTGCATTCCTTACGGGAACATTAGCGTTCTCATCCTTTGCTAGGGCAGAAACTGCAATAATTTCTCTAAATCCTCCCTCCGGGAGTGTAGGAAGTATAGTCCAGATAACAGCCAACCTAACAACAGAAAATGGATTGTATAGGCTAAAATTTGGCCAAATAGAGCTTATGAGCGGAAATGCTGTTGGCCACATGGTAAATGTCTCATTCCCTGTTCCCCATATACCTCAAGGCACATATGATGTCACCATCATCGATGTTGAAACTGGTGAATTAGGCACTGCCAACTTTACAGTGTTAACCACCTATTCCTTTGAGCCGCTTCTTCCGGAGTCGCCAGCGCAAGTCGAGCAAGGGAGAGAAATTAAGATCCAAGTAAATATAACAGGAGGCAAAGCAAACTTCGAGTATCCAAAAATTAAGGTTCAAACGCCAGCCGAGAACCTTGAGTATGAATTAAATAGAAAAAAGATTTTCACGGATAACTTTGGAGATTTTTATGACGTTTTCACCTACCCAACAGACTTTTCTGACGGTGCAAATACCAACTTTACAGGAGAGTATAAAATACTCTTCAACGAAACAGTGGTAGGAACCTTCTTTGTAGGTTTGACGGATCGAACCGAATATCACAGAAGCGACCTCGTGAAAATTAGGGCGGTTGACTATTCAGAGTATGAAAACGTAACCATTACTATAAAACTTGGGGATAAAACAGTAGCCTCTTACAACTGGCCTGTGAAAGACGGTGTAGTTGAGGCGTCTTGGGTTATTCCAAACGACGCACTTATTGGAAACTATACCGTGAGTGTTACCCCTTTTCCATTGTCCAAGCAAGGCGCTCCAGATGTTCAAACTTTTAATGTTCCAGGATTTAAGACTGAGATTTTCCCACAGAATCTTGCAGGTGAGGCTGTTGCCGGCGTTCTCATTAAGATTCTTGATAGGAGGGTGGACGAGATCTACGAGGTTGAAAGCGGCGATGATGGTTTTGCGGTTGCTTGGCTTGAGCGAGGAGAATATGACGCAGCAGCGTATTTTGAAGAGGTTCGCGTTGGCGACCTAACTTTCAATATCACAAATGAAGGCGGAAAGTTAAGCCTCCCCTGCATGCTTACAAACCTTAACATAACCGTTGTAGATGCACAGAACTTCAATTTAAGAGTACCATTCGTTTTATTAAACCTAACATACAGTTACATTTCAGATTTAGATTTAGAAAACGTTACGAAACCGTCGAGACTATACCAGACAGACATAACGGGGGCGCTGCAGCTTCGTTCAATGCTTTTAAACGCCGTATACAGGATTGATGCTTCTCGTTATGGTAAAGTTTTCAACGAGGGAAATAATAGTTTCTTAAATTTGCAGGCAAAAGCATGGAATAATATAGTAATAATTTGCCCAATGAAAACCCTTCAAATTAACGTTGTTGACGCAAAAAATCAACCGATATCAGACGCTTTCGTAGAGGCTCGAGAGCTGATGGGCGGACAACACTTTCGTGTTTCCACAGATTACAATAGTAGGATACTTTTAAATGGCATTTTTGGAGTTTATCATGTAAAGGTCTATCACCGAGGGGTGCTCTTAAACGAAACCAACGTTGAACTGTTTGAAGACAAAAACTTAACAATTCAATGTGCATTCTACAACCTGCCAATATGCATCAAAATCATTGATTATTTGGGCCAACCAATGTCTAACGTAAATGTAACTTTGGAAAGGGATGGTTCGGTGCTCGTTTCAAAATTAACGGAGGCAGATGGCACGGCAAGGTTTATAGAAACCGGCGGTAGGTTAACGGCAAAAGTATATTTACATGGCCAAAACAAACCAGTTAAAATTTCCACAATCTTTGTTGATGCCGAAAGAAATGAAACAAACCCAATCGATATTAGAATAGAAAGCTACATCATCTTAGCCTCCTTCATCGTTGAAACCGCCCAATTTGCAGCGTTTTCGGTGGTTATCGTGTTTGTGGTTGTGGTTCTTGCGTTAGAAGTCCATGGTCTAAGGCGCACAAAGCCAAAGTAAAAGCGTAATTAAAAGTTTGAATATGGAATTTGATGGAGAAAAATTTATATCAAATTTAGTGAAAACATCTTACAAGAAGTAAGAGTAGATTAAAATTTTATACGAAGGTTGTATCCACATTGTCGCAAGCAAAAATTTGTTCTCCGACATGTGAACTGTTCAAGTGTGGCAGAAACGCTGCAGTTCGCCGCCGAGACATTGTGTGGTGCGCTTGGACAGAGGACAGGTGTAATGTGACAAATTGTTCTTACGCTCTATGCATTAAAAGAAGACTCCTCCCAAGGGGAGTGTGCGGGGAAACAGTAAAACGAAAAACAGCTGAGAAACAGCCTGAAGAAGTTGTCGGGCCATCAATAAAACTTCGGGGAAGAGCTCTTCGCAGAATAGGAGAAAAGGAAATCTTCTAAGCTCAATTAAATGGTAAACATGTCCTCGCCAAATGCGCTACTTTAACCCCTCAAATTGCTCGTACGCGTTTAACCACCGGCGGTCTTATTTTTTTAAGAACTCTGTAACCGCAGACCGTGCACTTTATTTCCCCGCCTCTAAGCTCAAGCTCTTCCGTGGAAACCTTGGCTCCGCATCTCACACACTCATAGACTATTCCGGCAGGTGCTTTCTCCATATATTTCCCCCTTTACACATGAACCCTTTCACTTTTAAGCATTTCCGACGGTTATTCTATAAGTGATGGGTGTGAAAAGACGCTTAACGGAAATCCTTGCAGGAGCCCTGCCTCCTGAAAAATTGGTGTACATCAGCAATTCCTACGATATTGTAGGCGATATAGCAATTATACGCTTAAATGAAAATTCTCTGGAATATGCACAGTTAATTGCCAAGGCAATAATGGGCATCCACAAGAACGTTAAAACAGTACTAGCTCAAACAAGTCCTGTGTATGGGGAGTTTAGACTTCGAAAACTGGAGTACGTTGCTGGCGAGAATAAAACGATAACAATTCACAGGGAATCTGGATGCATCTTCTCCGTTGACATTGAGAAGTGCTATTTTTCTCCAAGACTCTCCTATGAAAGGTTACGCGTCGCAAAGCAGGTTGGAAATGGAGAGAAGGTTGTAAACATGTTTGCTGGTGTTGGGTGTTTCTCAATAGTTATTGCAAAACATTCAAAAGCGGAGAAAATCTATTCCATAGACATTAACCCAGTTGCCGTCAAATATATGCAAGAGAACGTTAGATTGAACGGGGTTTATGGAAGGGTGATTCCTCTAAAGGGAGATGCTGGAGAAATAATCCAGAAAAGCCTCGTTCAAAAGGCTGATAGAGTTCTCATGCCGTTGCCTGAAAAAGCTTTCCAATACCTCGATTATGCCATTTTGGCCCTTCAAAAGAGCGGCGGGTACATACACTATTACGATTTTGAACACGCTCGCAAAGGCGAAAATGTGGTGGAAAAAGTTAAAGAAAAGATTGCGGGAAAACTTAAAAGCTTAAACGTTAAATTTGATATTCCCTTCGGCCGAGTTGTTCGAACCACAGGGCCTAATTGGTATCAGGTTGCTCTAGAAATTCTTATTAAGCCTTAATTTTAGCAAATTTAATAAATTTGCGTGTCACTTTGTGTATGGGATATTTGATGAAGAGGAAGTTGATGGAAATACTTGCTTGTCCAATTGATAAGCATCATCCCCTTGAATTGTATGTTTTTGAGGAGAAGGAGGAAATTGTTGAAGGGTTAATTGTTTGTCCTAAATGTTTGAGGTGGTATCCAATCCGCGATGAAATTCCAGAGATGCTGCCCGACGAGTTGCGCAAAGAAAGCGAAGACTTGCCTTTCTTGAAGAAGTGGAGAGAAAAGGTTCCTGAAAGGGTTTTGCTTGAAGGTAAACCCTTCAATCTAGGAAGGAAGTGACTTCAACTTAACAAGTTTCCCTGTTTTTGAGGATTTTAGTGCCGCCTCAGCAATTTTAATAGCTTTCAAACCGTCCATTCCCGTTATTAAGGGCTTTTCCTTTCCCAAGATGCAGTTTATAAAATGTTGAAGCTCAAGCTTCAGCGGTTCCTGCACTGGAAGCCTGGGTTGAATGGTTTCCTTGGCATTTTCTATAGTGAGTTCCTGCGTTATGTAGTCAAGTTTTATTATGGCTTCGCTTCCCGTGACTACGAGCATTCGTGTTTTGTATGGAGTTAGCCAGTTTGACTCTATGAACGCGTTTCTGTCCCCATTGAAGGTAAGCATTATGTGGGCGTAATCTTCAAACCTTTCATGCTTCATCCTCCCAGTTTTTGCATAAACAGCCAAAGGGTCTTCACCGAAAAGATAACGCATAATGTCTATGTCATGAATTGCTAAATCTTTTACAACTCCCACATCGCCTATTCTTTCAGGCCATTGAGAAACGCGTTTAGCAGTTGCGCATACAAGCTGACCTATAGTTCCATTTTTCAAAGACTTAATGATAAACTTGATACCTGGAATAAACCGCATCAAAAACCCAACGGTAAGGAATAACCCTTCCCTTTCCGCTGTTTTTAATAGTTTTTCCGCCTGCTTTGAGTTTGCTGCCATGGGCTTCTCCACCAGGACATGTTTACCCGCGTCCAGCGCCTTCAACGAAACTTTTGCCAGGCTTGTCGACCATGTACAGACGCTGACAGCTTCAATGTCTGATCTCTTCAACATTTTTCCAACATTAGTGTATGCTTCCACGTTGAATTGTTTTGCGATGCTTTTAGCCTTTTCACGGTCTATGTCGCATACGGCTATAAGTTCTGTTTCTTCTAACTCTTTGAAAACTCTTGCATGGTTCTTTCCCCAAAAGCCCGTCCCGATAACGGCGACTCCTAGTTTTTTCATCTGGCTGAAACACCCCTTCCCAGCCCGCGGTATATGAAGCCTTCCGCCTCAGCCTTAACAGGATCAACAATGCCTTCAAGGTCAACTATCGCCGCGGGCATTTTCGCTGTTAATTTCAACTTTTTCAAATTTAACCGTTTAAACTGGTCATGACCGACAGATAATATTATGCAGTCCGCGCCCTCTAAGGCCTCTGCTAAACTATTCTTGAGAAGTTTTGGCTTAAAATCCGTTGCAGGCTTGCCAGACAAATATGGGTCATAGAGGGTTATTTTTGCGCCTTTAATTGAAAGGACTTCAATAATTCTCTTTATTACATTGTTAGGGGAATCCGTCATATTTGGGGTTTGAGATAGTCCAAGAATGGAAACTTTTGCTCTGCGCAGTGTTTTACCACATTCTTTTAATGCCTCGCGAACCATGTTGGCTACGTGTCTCAAGGCTTCCTCGTTTGAAAATGCTGAAATTGAAGAAATTTTAAGCTTCAAATTCAGGTTTTCCGCTTCTTCCAGCAGGATCGCCGCTGCTTCACGATGGTTTTCGCAAGTTATTGCCAACGGGGGAAGTTCGCTGATTAGGCTTTCCTTTGCCAAGTTTTGGATGGCGAAGTAATCTAAACCCGTTTTTTCGCAGAAAAGAGCTAGCTCGTTGGCAAGGGCAAATCTGGTCTGTCTATGTACAGCTTCAAGGAGCATAAGCGCTTCAGCTGTCCTGACATTTGAAGTTTTCACAACTCCAGCTTCGGTTATAGTCCCCAGAATTTTTGAAGCAAGTTCTAGACTACTTCTATCCGGTGCTGCAACAATTCGTTTACACTTTGCCAACTTCTTTAAAGTCTGCTGTTCTGAGAAAACGGGAGGGCTGTAAGTCATATAAAAGTCCGTTCCAGCTTTAAGCCCTGAAACTTCTTCGAGAATTCTTTTGATAAGCCCCTCTGTCACACCTAGCCCAACTATGCTTGCGATAATTATGAGTGTTCCTTTGCGGAAGCTTGAGCCAACCTGTCTAAGCGATCTTTCAAGGTTTGAGTAGTCTATTTTGCCTTTCTCATCCAATCCAACGGGAACCGCGACCAGGATGATTTCGCTGTTCGCCGCGGCTAACTTCAGGTCGCTGGTGACCTTCAACCTTTCTTCCTTCAAGTGTTTCCTTAACAGGGCTTCTATTTCATCATTTAGAAAAGCAACTTTGCTCTTTGATAAGTTATCCACTATAGCTTGGCTTGTGTCTGTGCATATGACTTTAAATCCTGCATTCGCAAAAAGACATGCGTGCAATACGCCAGTCCGCCCGCAACCCACGATACCTACAGTGTATTTTCCGTATTGTTCAAGATTTTCAAGATTCACTGGTGCTGTGCTTGATGTTGTTGACATATTTGGAGTTCCCCCTAAGTTTGCAATTTTTAGTCAGACTTTTTGCCTTTAAATCCGTCGATTATGGCCTTAAGTTTTGAGCCATATTCTTTGACGAGGACTTTCGCTTTTTCCTCAGTTTTTGCTTCTGCGTAAAGCCTGTATATAGGTTCTGTTCCGCTTGGTCTAATGAGGATGGAACTCTTGTCTTTAAACCAAATTTTAACTCCGTCGGTTGTGTTTATTTCTAGACCCTTTGCTTCATCGATCAACTTTTTTAGAACTTCTTCTTTGAGCTCGTCGGGACATTCAATTTTATCCTTTTCAATGAAGTATTTTGGGAGTTCCTTCATCATTTTTGAGAGCTTAACATTTTCTTCAGCCATTATGTTTAAAATTAGGGCTGTAGCCATAGCTCCGTCCCTGACTGGCTGATGGGGTCCATAGAAGATTCCGCCGTTTTCTTCACCGCCTAGTTTCGCATTCAGCCTCTTCATTGTGTGAGAGACAGTTACGCTCCCAACTCTAGTCCACACAACTTCTCCACCGTAGGCTTCCGCGATGTCCTTAACTAGGGTTGAGGAGCTTACAGGTGTAACCACTTTTTCGCTTGGGTAACGTTTTAAGAAGTGTTTCACTACGATGGCAAAGGTTTTGTCTCCCCAGTGGACTTCACCCCTTTCGTCCACAAATATAGAGCGGTCTGCGTCGCCGTCAAAGGCCACCCCAAGGTCAGCGCCGACGGCTTTAACGGTTAATGCTAACTCTTTAAGGTTTTCCGGTCTGGGTTCCGGGGGCCTTCCGGGGAAGGTCCCGTTAATATCTGCGTTTATTGTGGTGACTTTGCATCCTAAATCCCTTAGGAGTTTGGGAACAGCGTGAGCTGCCACGCTGTTTGCAGCGTCAACCACCACGTGAAATTTCGCGTCTGCAATTTTGGTAGCGTCCACATGCCTTTTAACCGCTTCTATGTATTCTTCAATAATGTTTGGAATGGTTTCGGTTCTCCCTATTTTGTTCCAATCGGCGCGACGTGCTTTTTTATCAAAGAATATATTTTCAATCTCTATTTCCTGTTCCCTTGATATTTCCACCCCGTCATTCCAAACAACCTTTACACCGTTGTATTCTGGCGGGTTATGAGAGGCCGTTATTATCACCGCACCGTCCGCTTTGTGGTTCTTAACAGCGTATTGAAGTGCTGGTGTGGGCGCCATACCTGCGAACAAGACGTTACAACCAGTACTTATTAAACCGGAGATAACTGCTTTTGCAAGCATTGGACTGCTGGTTCTAGCGTCATGTCCGACTATAAGTTTTCCTTGTTGAAAGAAAGTTCCAACGGCGATTCCAATTTCAACAGCCATTTCTGGTGTTAATTCTTTGTTAACTAATCCTCGAATTCCGTTAGTTCCAAAAAGTCTTCTGGAACCTGGCATTTGACTTTCTCCCTTTCCATCTAACACTTTTAATGCTAGTACACATTTAACGTTTAACTGCAAGCTTATATTCAAAGGTTCTATTAATAGCAGTTTCTTGTGGAGCTGATGGTTTATGAAAGTTTTGCTGCATGAAATGACTTGGGTGGAAGCAAAAGAATATTTCGGCAGGTGTGACATTGCCATAATCCCTGTTGGCTCAAACGAGCAGCATGGCCCCCACAACCCCCTTGGAACAGACCATTTTATTGCTAAGGCTATTGCGGAAGAGGCGGCTAAACGCACCGGGGTTATTTGTTTGCAGGTTATACCCTTCGGTGTAAGCGTCCATCACAAGCAGTTCTGGGGAACAATCGACATTGCTCCTCAAACATTCAAAAACTACTTAAGGGATGTATGCCTCTCGCTGAACTATTTTGGCGTTAAGAAAATAGTTATCGTGAATGGGCATGGAGGCAACTTGAACGCCCTGAACGAGTTGGCGTTAGAGTTAAGGGAAAAAGGGATTTTCGTCACTATCTTTCAGTGGTGGTCTGCGGTTCGAAAACTTTTGCCTGACATTTTTAGGCCGGAGGAGAGGGGGCATGCGTGTGCCGAGGAGACATCAGTTAATTTAGCTTTGCATCCAAGCCTAGTGGACATGGGGAAGGCTGTTGACGAGGAACCCCGTAGGCATGCTGCAGAAGCCAAAGGCGTATCCCTTCCATTGGGCACTGCAGACTTCACATGCTACGGGGTTTGGGGCAAGTCCACAACGGCGTCCGCTGAGAAAGGAAGGAAAGTGTTAGAGGCTGTTTTAGAGGAACTTGTTAGACACATTAGCAGGGTTAAAGAGGCTAAAAGCGAGGATTTGGCGTTAAAGCCAAAAGTGTCCTAGGATCACGTTTGTTACTGATGAAGGCTTAGCAGATACCGCTGACTCCCCCATATTTCCCGGACATGTCAATTTTGCGGTTTGAGAAAGCGCAAATTGAAGGTTCCATTATTTTCTGCGCAGGAAATAACTGTTTTCAGTTAATTCCTCCCTATAGATTTCAAAGTACAGGTATCATAATTCCTTGGTGGATGTTAAGAGATGTCCTACTAACCCATTCACCGATGGCAAACTTAGTGTATATGGCTTTTTAGGAATTCTGTGGTCTGAAGATATCCCGTGTCTTGGAGGGTCTTGTTTATCAACTTGTTGAAAACTGTGATGAGTTCGTCAGTTCCGTTGTATCCGTCCCGCATGATTATTCTTTCCATGTCTACGGGACTATAGGTATATTCAGGGTCTTCTCTAAACTTCTCTGCGATCTCCATCATGCCGCACAAGTCATCGATTAGGTGGCGGTAGCTTTCTCCAGCACTATTAATTAGGTCAACGTATTCTCCAACGAGCCGCTTGGCTGAAGAGTTGTTCTGCCATGTTGAGTTAAGAGCAACTACTCCGATGGTCGAGCAGGCGATTATGGATATGAGCATGGCAACAAATCCCCGCGCCATCTCCTTTCTCCTCTCCTTTAAATAGCTGGGGCTATAACCTTCTTAAACGTGTTATTTCAGGTTTAAAGTATTATTATTTGGGGAATGTCCGAAATACGAAGTCTTATAGGTGAATGTGTGAGAAGGAAAGTTATGGGTTATCTTGATTGTCTGAAGGAGGAAGTCCTCGAGGCTATAGCTTCGGAGGTAAGGACTTGCAAGAGATGCGAGCTTTGGAAAACCCGTAAAAATGCCGTTCCAGGCGAAGGCAACCCAAACGCGAGGGTTATGTTTATCGGCGAGGCTCCGGGTTACTGGGAAGACATTAAGGGCAGCCCGTTTGTAGGCGCCGCCGGAAAACTTTTAGACATGCTTTTGGCTGAGGCTGGTCTTTCGAGGGGCGAAGTCTTCATTGGAAATGTTTTGAAATGTAGGCCTCCTGGAAACCGCGACCCACAGCCCACTGAAATTGAATCATGTACGCCTTACTTAGATAGGCAGATTAGGGCGATAAGACCAAGGCTTATGGTTACCCTTGGAAATCACTCTACCGCCTATATCTTCTTTAGGGCTGGGATTTCTTTTAACGGTATAACACAGGCTAGGGGAAAATTCTATCAGGCTAAGGTTTTGGGCTTGACGGTATTGGTTTTTCCAACATTTCATCCAGCAGCTGGGCTTTACAGCGCTAAATACAAGCAGGCTCTAACCGCGGATTTCAAGTTGCTCGGAGTAAAAATTTCTGAAATGAAGCTTTTGTAGGAAGGTTATAATTTTTTGGCGGCTTTCAACTCGCCTAACAGTTCATCTGCACTCTTGTAGGTTTTGGATGGCAGTTCAGCCAGCAAATCCCCAAGCCTAACCTGTTTGCCCTCTTCAATTTCAACGATCCTCCATCCAACTTTCTTCATAAGCATGCTTTTCGACGCAGGGTAGCGGGTCTTCGCAACAACACTTTTTACCGATTCTAGGCCAACTACGCCTGTAATTTTTGGAAACTTTCCCTTAGCCAGATACTCCATAAAACGCAATCCATCCTCAAACATGGAAAGGTTGTTAAAAAGTACATAAACAGTCTTACCCTCATTTTCAAATGGCTTCACAAGCTCCATCAGCTTCCGTAGTTCCTCATCGCTGTACTGATAATAGTAAAGTTCTTCGCCGAGTCCGTGAAGCCTAAAATAGGCTGTTTGACCCGTGTAAGCTGGCAAAACCCTAAATGGGTCAGTAACGTGCACGACGCCTAGGTCTTTCAAGACTTGGCTGAGTTTTTCATAAACCTCTCGTTTTTCCCATTCCGGACCACGAGTTTCCCAGGCCAAAATTAAGTCCTCCCGGTCAACGGCCTTGAAGAATTTCTCCGCATCGCCAAGTTTGTCCGGCTTGAAGGAACCGGGCGTTTGGATGAGCAGTATTTTCGCTTTTAAGGTTTTACAGATTTGTTTCATGGTTTCGAAGGATTTCAGGCTTGTTTCATCAACTCTCATTTTAGATTTGTGGCTTATGTCTTGATGGGCTTTAACTGTGAATTCGGAATTCTCCGACGCCTTTTCCCTCCAACCTTTAACGGTTTCGGGGCGGGGGTACTCGTAAAAGGTGCTGTTAAGCTCCACAAGCTGATATTTTTCAAAATA
Organism: Bathyarchaeia archaeon; assembly: GCA_038865865.1. Classification (GTDB taxonomy): domain Archaea; phylum Thermoproteota; class Bathyarchaeia; order Bathyarchaeales; family Bathycorpusculaceae; genus JANXEP01. The sequence continues at coordinate 55,862 of JAWBZV010000003.1, forward strand.
GCGTTTCATGGAGGTTGGGAAGCCGCAGCATCCAACTTTAATCATGGCTTTCACCGTTTAGGTGCTAACTTTTGGGGGTGGTTGGACTGGTATTCCAAGCTTCTTTCGGAGGGCGATGCGGTAAAGCTTCCTCAAAGACTTTATGAGTTGTTCAACGCTGGGCAAGGCTGAATAGATTAAGGGTGTATCGTCATATTCTGCTAGGCGGATTGAGTATTCGTCGGGTTTCACGCCATGGAAAACGACTACGCTTGGTTTTAAGCTGCTCATCCGCACAAGCATCATAGGCGAGTTCTCGTTTCCAATATTTGTGAAAACAAGCGCCCTCTCAGTTGTAGCTCCGAAAAGCTGTGAGTACTCGTAGCCGGAAAGTGTCTCAATGGTCTTTTTGCTGTCAACAACCGTGTAACCGCGAACCTCTTTAACATGGAGGTTGGTGCACGCCACAACCTCGCCATTAATAGCTTTACATAAATATTCAACCCGAACTGGAATTGGAAATTCACGCAAGTCTAAAACAGCCAAGCTTGGGGAGCTTGTAAGTTTGGCGAACTCCCTTGTAAAGCGGCCTCCCTTTTCCTCGTCGATCTTTAGTAGCGCCCAAACAAACCTTCTAACAAACCTTGTGCCAGGGCTTTTCCTTCTTCCACTCTCGTAATCACTTATCACAGAGGGCGAAAGCATCATCTTGTCTGATAAGGTTGTCTGGGAAATTGCGAAAAGCTCCCGCCATTTCCGCATGGTTGCTCCAGGCTTGTTTGAAAGAATGATCTCTCCAGCGATTCTACGTGCAAGAACCTCACGGACACTTGGAGATACAGACATATAAGGTCCATCCGCCAGCAAGTTTCACCCTAGAACATGCAAGTATAAAACTGTACCGCTTAAACTGCAAAGATGAGGAAAATCCCAAACACAATCATAGCGGAGCCTAAGGCGACCTTTGCAGTCGCCCCTTCATGAAGGAAGAGAATCCCGAGCAGTGTTGAGAAGAAGGGGGTTGTTGAAGAAATAGGAACAGCCCGCGACTCAGGAATGTAAGAGAAACTTAATGCTAGAAAGAACCAGCCTAAACCCAACGCGATTATACCTCCTGCCAAAAGCATAAAGATGGTTTTTCGCTTCATCTTGAGAAAGCCGAACCCCTCATGAGCAATAGGCGAGAAAATCAGCAAAAAGGCTGAAATCGCTGCCACCCTAAGGGTGTTTATTGCAAAAGCGTTTTCCAGACCAGGGTCTCCCTTTACAGCCAAGTTCATCAGTGTGATGCTTATAGACCAGACTATGGCTGTTGACAAAGCAACAAAAATCCCTTTAACCAAAACGTTTCTCGGCATTTTCGCCTCTTCAACTTTCTCGTTACGGCTTATTAGCCAAATTCCAAAAACGATGGCTATTGCACCGATAACAACGGGTGGTTTAATGTCCTCTCCAGCCAGCAGGACAGCCCAAACAAGGCTGAAAAGCGGATAGGTACATGTTATTGGAACAGCTCTTGCTACCCCTATGATTTTTAAGCTAAGCAGGTATAGAGTATCACCTAACCCCAAGCCAACCAGCCCGCTGAGACATGTGAAAGCAAGCGTGTTGGGTGGCAAATCGGCAATAACCCTAGCCTTACCTGCCAAGGCCAAGCATAAGATTAGGATGATGCTTGTTCCAAGGCAACGCACAGTGTTGGCCTGCAAGGGCTTAGCGTCCGTTAAGGCTTCCCTATACAGGACCGCTGAAAATGTCCAGCAAATGGCAGCTCCTAAAGCCGCAAGTTCACCGATCATTTTCCCCCGACCTTTTCAGATTTTTGTTGAAGCTTCGATTGGGAATGCTGGAGCTGTTAAATATTTAATCTTTTGTAATGTAATCTTGATGACTATGCAACTAATAGTTCATTGGTGTACTGAGGTTGCTGAAAGGTTCCCACAACTTGCGGTGGGCGTGGGCTTAATCAAAAATGTTTCTGTGGAAAGGGATAACGAAAAAATCAGAGAACTTAAGAGGAAGGTTTACGCCGAAGTTAAAGCCCTTTATGGGGATGTTGAAAGGCTTAAGGATAACCCTATTGTAAGGGCGTATAGAGATTTCTACTGGAAACTGGGCGTAGACCCCACGAAAACAAGGCCTTCAGGGGAAGCCCTCTTAAGGCGTGTTCTGCGTGGAAATGAGCTTCCCACAATATCTACGGCTGTGGACGCCTATAATCTGGCTTCGATGAAGACTATAATTCCCATAAGTGGTTTTGACATGGAAAAACTTAACCTGCCTCTAAATGTACGCTTTGCAGAAAATGGAGAGGAGTTCATCGGGATTGGCATGGAAAGACCCATAACCCTGACGGATAAAATGCTAGTTTTGGCCGACAGTAAACGTGTCTTATGCATTTACCCGCATAGGGACGCAGATTTTACAAAAATCGTAGAGGAAACAAGAAATGTTCTCATAGTAAGTTATGGTGTTCCAGGAGTAAGCATCCAGCAAGTAGAGGAAGCCGCTAAAACGGCCCTCGAATATATCGTAGTGGCCTGTGGTGGAGAAATACAAACAGTGAAGGTTTTCAGCCCTGAAAAGCAAGCGAGCATATGAGGTGTCATGCTTGTCCTTCATGGAAAAAATGAGGCAAAATGCGGAAAACAAGGAATCTAACATTGTTTTGGCTTTGGATTTGCCTTTTGAAAGACCGGAAAGCAGAGAAATCCTCTATAAAAAGGCTGAAAGTATTTTAGAGGCTGCTCACCCTTACATTTGCGCTGTGAAAATTAATCATCACTTAGTTCTGCCCCTCGGTCTCTTTGAAGGCGTAGAAAACCTTGTGAAAAAGGCTCATGAAAAGGGGTTAGTGACGATCATGGACTGCAAAGTCAACGATATAGGCTCAACAAACCAGATAATCGCCGAATACTATTATGCAGCGGGGTTTGATGCGTTAATAGCCAATCCTTTTGTGGGCTGGGAGGACGGCCTAAAACCCGTTTTCGAAGTTGCGAGGAAAATGCGGAGGGGCGTAATCCTCCTCGTTTACATGAGCCATAAAGGGGCAGGCGAGGGTTACGGACAGATAGTCTTTGACACAGAAACCCGAGAAAAAACACCTCAATACATCATTTTCGCAAGGAAAGCCCTAAAATGGGGAGCAGACGGCGTTGTGGTAGGCGCCACTCACCCTGAAAAAATACGGGAAGTGCGTGAGGCAGTTGAGGGAAAAATCCCAATATACTCGCCTGGCGTAGGCTTTCAAGGAGGCGAAATAGAAGCCGCTCTCAAGGCTGGCGCCAGCTACGTCATCGTAGGACGCACTATAACCCTCTCGGAAAACCCGGCTCAATCAGCTGCAAGAGTTAGAGATGCTGTAAAAACACTGGGTATTTGAAGGTTAGAAGAGGGCTATCTTTCCCTTCTCTCCCAAAGTTCCTTTTTAAGCAGGTCCCTAACGGCGGATCTTATAGCGGCGCTCCTGCTTGGATACATGTTTGCCCTTACAAGTTCATCTAACCCTTCAAGGTAAGCCTCAGGCAATAAAACTGTTACCAGCTTCACCCTTCTCACCCAAACATGTTATGCTTTAAATATAAAACTTAATAAAGTTTCCAGTTGATGCCTTCCTCCACCGCCTGCAGTTCTTTTAAAACTTCTTGAAAAGTTTTGGGAATGTCCTCAATGTGGATGGCGCGGCGGCGAATTCCCTTTTGAATCAATCCAGCGGCAATAAGAAAGCTTCCAACGATGTCACTTATTGTTGGGTCTGGAAACGCTATTAGGGCCAAGCCCACTCTAATAAGCCACGGGTTTTCTCCGTCATGCCAGAGCTTTTTAGTCGTTTTCACCTCCCTTATTGTTCCCTTCAACGAATTCAAGAGATCAGCGTAACTTTCGCTAAGCTCATTTAATGCGTTAACGGTGATTTTCATCTTGTTTATATCCATTATCAGACAACCCCCAAATGGAGGGTATTAGGCACTCTATTAAGAAAAACTTTAACCCCATAAATCCCCATATGCGAGTTCCTTCGGGCGCTTGCTTATGTGGATTTTTAAAATACCCCATCAAAACTTGACGTTTTACGCCCATGTTTTTATTTTGTACATGGAAATTTTGGAGGGGATTAGAAGTTTAAAATCGCACAAAAATAACGTTTCGAGAAAACTGTATTCATAAATGGTATACGGTAAGTTGAATATTTCCAAGCAAAGTCATAAATCTGAAATAGTGGATCAGTTAACTTGTTTAGAGGGACCTTATCTTGGATAGGTTCAACCCAAAAAGCTTTGTTGAAAACCAGATTGAGGACATACGCAGAAAAATAGGCGGTGAAAGGGCTTTAGTTGCCGTTTCAGGAGGTGTTGACAGCACAACCTGCGCTGTTTTAACGCGAATGGCCATAGGAGAAAAGCTGGTGTGCGTGTTTTTAGACGACGCCTTCATGCGGGAGGGCGAACCTGAAAAGGTGGCAGAAACACTTTCTAGAGAACCCTTCAACGTGCCAGTTAAAATTGTCAATGTCCGCGAGCGCTTCTTGGAAGCCATGAAAGGCTTAAGGGACGCGGAGGAAAAGCGGAAAAAGTTCCGCGAAACCTTCTACACGATTCTAAGCGAAACAGCTAGGAAAGAAAACTGTCGGATCCTAGTACAAGGTACAATCCGCGCTGACATTGTGGAGACGGTGGGCGGCGTCAAAACGCAGCACAACGTCCTTGAGCAGATAGGGATAAATCCCGTGGAAAAGTTCGGCTTTAAGGTCATTGAACCCCTGATAACACTTTACAAGGACCAAGTGCGAATGGTTGCGCGGTATCTGGGTTTGCCTCCAGAAGTCTCTGAAAGACAGCCTTTCCCAGGTCCCGGGCTTTCTGTGCGTGTGGTGGGCGAAATCCGCTTAGATAAGCTGGAAGCCTTAAAAAAGGCGACGGCAATAGTTGAGGGCGCCCTTGCGGAGCATAAGCCAAGCCAGTACTTCGCCACAATAATCGACAATGAAGAGGAGTCTCCGGCGGAACCATCCACAACACATGTCCGCGAAACCATGGCGCGTTCTCTAAATGTTCCGTCAAAAAACGTAGGCGTGAAAGTTTTTAGGGATAGAGCTACTGGAGTGAAGGGCGGCGAGAGACGTTATGGCAAAATAGTTGGAGTAAGAGTTGAAAACTCAAAAGGCAAAATCTATCAGGTAGGCGTGAATAATCTTGTTTCTATACAGACGAGGATAATCAGCGAAAACCCAGCGGTTACGAGGGTGCTTTACGCTGTGGAGGACACGCGTGAAAATAAGCCCTACATTATTGGCATAAGGGCTGTCGAAACAAAAGACTTCCTAACAGCGCAGGTTTCAGACATTCCGTGGAAAACGCTGGAAAAGGCTGCTTCGGAAATTCTTGAAAAATGTTCGAACGTTTCAACAGTGTACTATGACGTCACGCCTAAGCCGCCCGCAACAATTGAAATGGAGTAAACTGCTCTACTTAAACTCTAAATAGGTGTCTTTCCTCCTCTTTGTGGGATAACCCTATGTTCCGGGTGAGAGTAAACAAAATAGAGTCTATACGCGATATTGATGGAAACCTTGGAAAAAGAATTGAGCTTGTCGAAGAACGCCAAGTCCCTCAGTTCGCCATTAGGCCTCAAAGTGAGGAAGCAAGGGTTGTGCAAGAAGTCTTTCAAGCCTTACAACAGCAACTTCCCATATTCCCTTCAAGGGCGCAGTTCACAATTCCAAAAATAATCCTTTTCCTAACCGAGCAGGAGTATGAAAGCTTAGGCATAGCCTTCGACGTAAACCAAGTTTACGAGGTAATCCTTGAAAACCAAACAATAAAATTTAGGAAAACAGCCTAATAAACGCTTGTAATTCCCTAGCACATCAATTTTAGACAGCTCTTTTAAGGCATTTTGCGTTGCGTGTATTATCTAGGCTAGATTTCCCTCAACAGTTTTGTCGTTGGCCGGGGTTAACTTTATTAACTGAGAGCAACAGTTCTCCGTAATTCAAAAGAGTCAACACTAACCAACAGAGGAAGTTTAATGAAAGAGGACGCTGCGGCCTCCGCTCATCAAAGAGTCACGGCGATGGGGCAGGAAAAAATTTCAAAACTACTTTTTAGATTCTCCATACCTTCAATAATTGCTGTGGAAGCAGGAGCTGCTTATGAACTGTTTGACGCCCTTTGGACTGGTCGACTCGGCGCCGAAGCCCTTGCAGCGTTATCTGTTGCAGGCCCATTGATGGCGATATATAGAGCCATAGGCTCTGGGATAGGCGTTGGGAGTGCCTCTCTAATCGCTAGACATCTTGGAGCTAAAAGGAAGGATGAGGCTGACAGGGCGGCATGCGGCAGTATCTCTCTCTTCTTCATCGTGAGCGGTTTAGTTGCCCTCGTCTGCGTAATAAACTTGAAATTTCTGCTCAGGCTTTTCGGCGCCAACGAGGCGGTTATGCCTTACGCCTTCAGCTACATGTTTATTGAAACTTTAGCCATGCCCGTCGACTTTTTCTTAATTATTGCAGCTGAACTTGTCAGAACGCAGGGAAGCCCAGCAGTTGCCAGCGCAGGTTCAATTATTGCAAGCGCAGCGGATATTGTTTGGAGCCCAATACTGGTTTTTGGCGTTGGGCCCTTCCCAGCTTTAGGAATTGCTGGTGCAGCCCTTGGAACCCTCATTGGGCGGGTTATAGGCCTAGCCTTCCTGATTCCCTACTTGGCATTTAAGTCAATATACCAGTTTAAACGTGCTTACTTTATACCAAAGTACAAAATAGTGAGGGACATTTACAGCATCGGAGCATCTAACACCCTGAGAATGGGCGCAGTTTCTATAGCCCAAATATTGGCCTGCAGAACAGCTGCAGCCTTCGGGACAATTCCACTCGCCGTACTTGGCATTCTTTTCAGAGTTGGTATGATAAACTTCGGGTTTTGTGTGGGTGTCAGCCAAGGGACGCTGCCTCTTGTGGGATACAATTTTGGCGCGCGTAAAAACAGGCGAGTCCGTGAATTGGTAATAAAGGCCGGACTAATTAGCTTTGCTTGGGGAGTTATATGGTGCACGGCAGCCATTCTTTTCCCAGCACAAATTTTGTCGGTGTTTAACTCTGACCCTGATTTCCTAGCTGTTGGATCACAAGCCTTGCGTATTTTTGCTTTAGGTTTCCTAACGGTTCCAGAGTTAACGTTAAGCTCCTTCTTCCAAGGAATAGGCAAGGCTGTTCCAGCAATAATAGTGTCTTCCTCCCGGCAACTCATATTTTTAATACCATCCCTCCTCATCATGCCATACCTTTTTGGATTAACTGGTCTATGGAGTGCATACGTGGTTGCCGGAGCATTAGCATTTACTTTAGGCTCAGCTTGGACAGCCTTTGAACTCCGAAAACTGAAATTCTTGGAAAAACAGGAATACACACATACTTAGGAAAAGCGCATAATCTCCTTTCGGATTTTCCTTAAAGCTGAATACTTTGGGTGAAAAGACAGCACGAACATCATGCTCTTTAATGCGCTACAAACCTTTTCCACGGTGAGTTCCTTGTTTCTGTCACAGTAAAGGGGGACAGGTTCTTCATCCCCACCCTTATAATAAACATATATTGGCGCAGCCTTATCCCCTAAAGTTACAATTTCAAGGTCTAGATTCAAAGCTTTAGCTGCCTTTTCGGCCGCAATACTTACAGATCGAAGTCTCCCTTGACAGGAAGCCAAGTTTGAGGCGTAAACCACTAATTTTCCACGGTTAGCCTCCAGCAAACCTAAAGCCTCCAAAACTCGATCTCAGAACTTTGCTTTTAAAACCAGCGGCGAACCGACAGAAACGCCTCGGGGAGAGAGATGAGTTAAAATGAAAAGAGGCTAGCAAAAGAAAAGGGGGTGAAGGTGTGATTATGTGAAGGATGGAATTATTTCTTCTGCAAACTTTCTGCTGGCACTTATGTACTCATCAGCTGGAAACGGGTTAGACAAGCCTGGACCCTTGAAAAGCTCTACAATGTAGTATTGACATCCCAATTGTCTGTAAGCCTCAATCACTTCAGCCGAATCAGTTATGCTTCCTAAAACTCCAAAAGTGAAGTTTGTCAAGTCCCTGCCATAATCCTTTGCATGTTTTCGAATAATTCTTATGCGGGACTCGCATAGTTCTGGAGGTAGAGCCATTCCAGGAACAAGCCTTGGAAACACCCAACCATCAAAATATTTGGCAGTTATTTTCAGCATTAGAGGGCCTTGTCCTCCAGACCAAATGGGAGGATGGGGCTTTTGGACTGGTTTAGGCAGGAGCACAGCGTCCTTCGCCTTGTAATATTTTCCTTCAAAGTTAGTTTTTTCCTCTGTCCAAAGCTTAAGTATAAGCTGCAAACCTTCAGAGAACCTTTTAACTCTCACCGGTGGGGGTTCCAACCCCTGCGGTGAATAATTTACGAACTCGTCGGGTATGCTTCCTGCGCCGAAACCGGCGATGACTCTTCCGTTTGAAAGCACGTCAACCGTAGCAATAACCTTCGCCAGCTGGCTTGGGACCCACCTTGGTATAGGGGTAACGTCTGTTCCAAGCCTAAGTTTACTCGTGGCGGCGGCGAAAAATGAAAGAGTTGTCCACGCATCTAACACCTCGTCGGACATGGGTTTCATCATGCTGTGATGGTCAGGCATAAAAACGCCGTCAAAGCCCAGTCTTTCAACTTCTACAATCCAATCGCGCAGCTGCTTAATGCTTTTCCACCAAGGATGGGGAGTTGGACAAATTCCAAACTTCATATCACATCATTAACGCTCATTACATAAAAATTTTGCCAACGCTCATCTTTAATCCAGATGAAAACTATGTTAACATAGAAACAGAAACCATTATTTTGTGTTGGAGGAATTCAAACTGCCGTGTTAAATGGGGGTGGTGGCGCGGTGAAAGTTAGAGCGCATGTGCTTGTTAGCGGGCGAGTTCAAGGGGTTTTCTTTAGGGCTGAAACTAGACGTGAAGCAAAAAAGCGGGGTGTTAAGGGTTGGGTTCGCAACACGTTAGATGGCAAAGTTGAAGCTGTTTTTGAGGGCGAAGAAGACGCCGTTAAGGAACTTATAGAATTCTGCAAGCTCGGGCCGCCAGGAGCAAGGGTTACCAAAATTGACGTTAAATGGGAAACCTACACTGGAGAATTTAGGGATTTTGAAATAAGATACTAGCCTCTTTCAAAACCTCTTCTTTGGAACCCTGAAGTGGGATTCTTTCCCAGCGCTTACATAATCCCCGCCTAAACCCCGCACGATGGAAGCTATTTTTGCAAAGTTTTCAGAGCCTAGAAACTGGCGGGGCTTTATCACTATAAACTCATCCTTATCCTCAAAGCTGAGGAGCCCCTCCAAATCTTCAGGAAAAACCATCCTAACCTCATCTATCCCCCTTTCCTCTCCAGTTTCAGATTCCGCTGGCTGGGCTGGTGCGGAAGGAGGAGCCAACTGTGAAACTGCAAGAGATTTGAGTGAGGTAGAAACGGTTTTAAGGTCCTCTGCAATGGTGTTTAGCACAATCAACAGTTCATCAATTCTTTCAATAAGTTTTTCAACCTTCTCTTTATCCGCAATCATTTATAGGCACATCCTCTCTTCAAATCCTTATACCATAGCGGTATTTATTAATTGTTAGAATCAAATGAAAAATGGGAAGGTGGCTTAGCGGCTGTTGATTGAGGTCGATGGAAGCCAGAAAAGCGGAAGCGGGACTATCCTAAGGCTTTCGGTAGCCCTAGCCTCAATACTTGGAAAACCCCTCCACATATATAATATTAGGCATAATAGACCCCAGCCGGGCTTACGACCTCAACACTTGGAAGCTGTCTTAACAGCGGCCAAACTTTGCGAGGCCCAAGTAAGAGGCGCGGTGCTCGGTTCGAGGGAGCTATGGTTTACCCCAAGAAGAATCAGGGGTGGAAGGTTCAATGCTGAAATTGGCACGGCTGGCAGCATTCCAATGATTATTATGACCGTTCTTCCCATATGCCTCTTCGCTGAAAGTACTGTTAACCTTCACATTTCTAGGGGCGGCACGGATGTTTCTAACTCGCCGACGATAAACTACATGCGTTATGTTTTTCTGCCCTTATTAAGGCGCATGGGTGTAAACGCGTCCATAATCGTGCATAAGTATGGCTATTACCCGAAAGGCGCGGGTGAAGCAACCCTAACCGTTGAGCCGTGCAAAGAGCTTAAACCACTATGCCTGGAAGAGTTCGGCGCCCGAACATCCGTGAAGGGGATTTCCGTCTGCACCTTTTTAGCTGACAGGAAGGTCGCTGAACGCCAAGCAGCGGCGGCGAAAAATTATCTGAGCACAAAAGGCGTATCCGCTGACGTTGAAATAGTGAACGACCAATCAAATCCTCTGCAAAAAGGAAGCTCCATAGTCTTGTGGGCTGAAACAGATAAAGGTGCAGTTTTAGGAGCCGACGCCATAGGAGAACTTAAAAAGACAAGCGAGGCCGTCGGTATCGAAGCTGCTGAAAAGCTTTGGATGGAGTTTTCCCTGAAGGCCGCGACGGTTGACACGCACCTTGCGGACATGCTGATTCCATATATATCCCTGGCAAAGGGACGATCGGTATATCTCACAAGAACCTTTTCAGACCATTTAGATGCAAACATCTGGCTAGCTGAAACCTTTCTGGGCGTAAAGTTCAAAGTTGAAAAAGTTAACGGAGTATACAAAGTTGAGAAGGTTGACTAAAATTGAGGGCCAAGGTTAGGGGGATATACGCAACAGCATTGACCAAACTGCTTTTAGAAAATGGCTTCCAAATAGTTCAACCCTCGCAAACCATCAAGGCCCGCTTCAACCTCCAAGAAAACAACGACCCCCCTGACATAAAAATAAAGGATAGGCGTGATCTTCAAGGGGTTTTAGCTTTAGGCAAAGCCCAGGTCATAGAGGCCTTCCGGTCAATCATACACGACTCTTTGGAAGATGCAATAACACGAAAGTGGGAGGTGAGTGTTGGCGGCATATACAAAGGAACAATTGTAGGTGAAGACGAAGACGCCGTATATGTCCAGATAAAAGAAGGAAATGTTGGGAAACTTCTAAAGTGGGAAGCGACCGGTGAAAGTCAAAACACGGTTGTGGTTCAAGTTGAACGTAAAGGAATTGGAAAGAAAACTCCGTTTTTGACGACAAAACTAAAAATCATTGGAAAGCACGCCATACTTGTGAAGGATGGCAAGGTTGGCGTAAGCCTAAAAATATGCGACATAAACAGGCGGGCGGAGCTTTACGCTTTAGGAGAGAAATTGGTTCCCAAAGGCTGGGGTATAATCTGGCGGGAACTAGCAGCCAAAGCGCAAAAAGATTTTTTGGAGAAAGAGGTTGCAGAGCTAGCCAATAAAGTAAAAAATTTAGATGAGAAAGCAAAATCCGCTGAGGCCCCCTCTCTCCTAGTTGATGGATTATACTTTATGGATGTTGAATTTCCCAAAGCCTCTAAAAGAAAGCTGGATGAGTTAAGGGCAACCGTTGCACACACTATTTGCGGGCATCACTTCTATAAAAGCTGCGGGGGAAAGGCTTCAGCCGCCTTAGAAATGGCTGAAAAACTCCTTGAAAAGGGCCAAAATAGGGAAGAGGTTGAAAAATTCTTCAAAAGGCAAATTCTACCAGAATTTCCGGAGGAAGGGTCAACTGTGGACTTGGAGCATGTTAAGCTAAGCGGCTTAGTTTTACGCCTTGGACAAGCCACAATAGAATCCATAGGCGAAGACAAAATAAGGTATTGGAGGACCATAAAAACCGACGGATTCTACGATGGGCTTGGCGCGGTCAGGAAGGCCGGCGATAAGGCTGTGAGTGAAACAAAGCCGGACGAATGGTACATAATAACAAGCTATTTTTCCAGAGATGGGGAGTGGAAAGGCACATATGTGAACCTGAACACACCCGTTGAAGTTTATCCTCGGGCGATACGTTACGTAGACTTGGAGGTGGATATTTGCATCCTTCCGAACGGTGAAGTCAAAGTCTTAGACGTGGAAAAACTTGAGGAGGCCTTCAAGAAAGGCTTATTGAGCAAGACAATATTTCAGAAGATTAAGAACGCTGTAGAAATTTTTACTGGAAAAGATTTTGTTGAGAAGCTTAAGGCTAACTTTAATTAGCGTCAACACCCTTTTAATCTGCCTAGAGAGAACCCAAGTTGAACGTAAACCTTGTACTAAAAGACTTGAAAGCATATTTAAATGGTGCCATAGCAGAATGTTGCCTAGCCATAAAAGATGGAAGAATTTTCAAAATCGGTAAGGAGGCCAGCATGCCTAAATCTGAAAAAACCTTGAGCCTTAAAGGGCTTCTAGTTTTACCTGGCTTAATAGATGTGCATGTTCACCTTAGGGATGAAGGCAAAGCCTACAAGGAAGACTTTTGCAGTGGGACAGCAGCTGCCGCGGCTGGCGGAATAACCACAGTGTTGGACATGCCTAACAATGATCCAGTAACAATGAGCGCCGAAACTTTAAGGAATAGAATGAAGGCCGCTGAAAAGAGGATTCTGGTTAATGTCGGCTTCTATTCAGAGTTTCCTAATGCACCGCGAGAAATCAGTCAGATTATAGGGGAAGGAGCTGCAGCCTTAAAGCTTTTCATGGGCGTGCAGGTTGGCGGGTTAAACCCTGAAGACAACCTTGCCATAAAGGAAGCCTTTAGAAACGTTGGGCAGAAAATTCCCGTAGCTGTGCACGCTGAAGACAAAAGTTTGGTTGAAAAAGCTGAGAAAGAACTTAGGCGTAATGGACGCACTGACGTCGAAGCCTTTGTTGAGGCGCATTCCGAGGAGGCTGAAGTCGAAGCTATTAAGCGTATCGTTGCAATAACCAAAGAAACTAATGTGCATGTCCACTTCTGCCATATCAGTAGCGAAAAAGGTTTAAGGGCTGTGGTTGAGGCGAAAAAAGCTGGTCTTCCAATAACATGCGAGGTGACACCGCACCATCTTTTTCTATCCATTGAAAATCTTAAACATTCAGGTGGGCTAGCGCTAACTGTCCCTCCGGTGAGGGAGAAACGCCACGCTGAAGCTATCTGGGGCGGCGTCAAAGCCTGCTTAGTTGATTTGGTTGCTTCAGACCATGCACCTCACACTCTTGAAGAGAAATGTGCATGGGACATTTGGCAAGTCAAGGCGGGTATACCTGGACTGGAAACAACATTGCCTTTATTGCTTAATGAGGTGAATAATGGACGGTTAACCATAAGTGACATAGTAAGGCTGATGGCTGAAAACCCCGCCAAAATTTTCCGCTTAAAGGATAGGGGGAGCCTAAAGGAAGAATGTAAAGCAGACTTAATAGTGGTAGACTTAAAGAGGAAACATGTTATAGACGCCGCAAAATTTTATTCAAAGGCTAAATATTCCCCTTTTGACGGCATGTCCGTTAAAGGAAAGCCCGTTAAAACCTTTGTTAACGGAAAATTAGTTATGGATGACGGCGAAATAATAGCTGATGCTGAAGCTGGCGAGATACTGCGTGGTGCTGGGTTATGAAGTTTATTGTTGATGGAATGCTTGGAAAACTAACCAGATGGCTTCGCATGCTGGGCCACAATGTGAAATATTCCAACAAGCTGGACGATTCAAAGCTTATCGAGATCGCCAAAAAGGAGCGCAGAGTCCTTTTAACAAGGGATCTGGAGCTTTACCAGCAAGCTACCGCTAGAGGCATCCAAGCCCTTTACGTGGAGGGTCAAACTGAAGCCGAACGGCTGGCAAAGATTGCCCAAAAATTCAAAATAAGGCTGGACGTAGATATGGCGAAATCAAGATGCCCAAAATGTAACGCCAAAGTAAAACCTGTACCGAAAGAAAAAGTGGAGAGCAAGGTTGAAAAAACCACCTTTAGGTACTACAACGAGTTTTGGGAATGTCCGAAATGTGGACAAATATACTGGCAGGGCGCCCATTGGACAAGGATACGTGAAACCCTCGAAACTGCAAAAGAAAACTTAAAAAATTTAAAGCTTGAAAGCTGACGTTGAGTTCTAAAATAAAGTGGAAAATGATTCAGCTCTTTTCTCCTTCCAGAAGCCACTTGATTGGTATGTCCTGATATGTGCCATCGGGCAAAGTGCGCCTAATTGTTATTGGTAGTACACCAGCTTCAAGCTCTTTTAGGGCTATGTCAATAGGGCTGGTGCATCCCTCTGTGAGATCTATGAGTATCGGAGCACCCATGGAAATTTGGAGGGCTCTAGCTCCCACTACCCTTGCCTTTTCAAAGCGGGTGAGCTTTGGAGGACCTATCAAGATTTTCTTCTCTTTTTCAGGCGTATCCTAATACTCCCCAGCACCCGAATATTCGCCTTCTGTGCCCTTGGGTGGTGTTGGGGTCTTAGTTTTCCCAGCCGCGATTACATCGTCAATCTTTAGAATCATAGACGCTGCTTCGTTTGCAGATTTTATGACTTGTTTCTTTACGGAGATGGGTTCGAAAACCCCTGCCTCCATCATGTTCTGAACTTTTCCAGAGATAACCTCTATGCCAGCTCTTATCTCACCTTTTTCGTGTTTCGCCCTTAACTCCGAAAGTATGTCAATTGGGTCTAAGCCGGCGTTCTCGGCGAGGGTTGCTGGAATGGACTCCAAAGCTTCAGCAAAGCTTTTCACCGCAAGCTGTTCCCTTCCCGGAAGGGTTTCCGCGTACTTTTTGAGGACTCGTGCAACCTCCAGCTCAGGGGCTCCTCCGCCGGCGAGAACTTTCGGCTCTTCAACTATGTCCTTGACAACGCATATGGCGTCATGTATTGAGCGTTCAGCCTCTGCAATAACGCGTTCTGTTGCGCCCCTTATGAGGATTGTAACAGCCTTCGGGTTTTTGCACCCCTCTACAAAGGTCATTTTGTCATCGCCTATTTTCCGCTCTTCCACAAGGCTTGCATAGCCAAGGTCCGCCGGACTCATGTCATCCAAATTTGTTATTAATTTTCCTCCAGTAGCCCTTGCAAGCTTTTCCATATCGGATTTTTTGATTCTCCGCACTGCAAGGATCCCCTTTCTTGCTAGGAAGTGCTGGGCCATGTCGTCTATGCCCTTCTGGCATAAAACAACGTTTGCGCCCACCGCGACAAGCTTATCCACCATTTCCTTAAGCATGGCTTCTTCCTGCTTTAAGAAGGCGTCCATTTGCTCTGGGCTTTCAATGTTGATTTTAGCGTCAAACTCTGTTTTTTCAATCTCTAGAGACGTGTCGAGCAGGGCTATTTTGGCATTTTCAACGCGTTTAGGCATCCCAGAATGAACAACTTCCTTGTCTAGGACTATGCCGTTTATGAGTTTTGTATCCCTTATAGACTCCCCTGGCTTCTTCTCCACTTTAACATTGTCTATATCAACTTTGTATTTGTCGCCTTCTTTCTCTGCGACTTGAAGCACCGACTTAACAGCTAAATCTGCCAAGTATTCTTTATGTTCAGCCACCAGCTTGCTTGCCATGCTTGTCATGGCAGCCTTCTTCAAGTATTCCAGATTGTTGAGGTCTACAGGTATGGCTATACTCTCTAAAACTTCAAGAGCTTTTTCAGCTGCTTTCTTGTAACCGTCAATTATTATTGTTGGATGGATGTTTTTGCCAATAAGCTCCTCAGCCTTGTTCAGAAGCTCGCCTGCAAGTATAACCGCCGTGGTTGTTCCATCTCCAGCCTCGTTGTCCTGGGTTTTTGCAACCTCAACCATCATTTTTGCTGCTGGGTGCTGAACATCCATCTCATCTAAAATCGTGCGGCCATCGCTCGTAATGGTGACGTCACCAAAGCTGTCAACGAGCATTTTATCCATGCCCTTTGGGCCTAAAGCGCTTTTAACGGTTTCAGCTATTATCCTAGCAGCCATTATGTTATTGTGTTGAGCTTCCCTTCCTTTTGAACGTGTCGAACCTTCCTTCAATATTAAAACGGGGATTCCAGCCGATGCAGTTGATGACAAACCCACAACCTCCTAAACGCGTCTCAAACAAAAACAGCATTACGATATAAATTTTTCTAATTTAAACAATGACAAAAGATGGAAGGATGTTGAAGATGGTTTGGTAAGTCTCTTCTCCGGAGATCATGCAGTTTTTAATGTTTGTTTTAAGACTTCAATTAAAGCTGGGATTACTTGATATATGTCGCCAACAACTGCATAATCTGCAACCTCAAATATGGGCGCCTCTGGATCCTTGTTTATTGCCACTATAATTTTGGAATCTCTGATTCCCGCTATGTGTTGAATCATGCCCGAGATGCCGCATCCAACATATAGGTCAGGTTTAACTTTCTTTCCCGAAAGCCCAACCCACTCGGAGAACCACTTTCTATCTTCAGCCAGCGGTCTGGTTGCGCCCACCTGCCCGCCTAAAAGATTAGCCAACTCCTCAAACATTTTAAAGTCTTCCTTCTTACTCACCCCTCTTCCTCCACAGACAACAATTTTAGCCTCTTCAATGCGGGCCTTTGACTCTTCGATGGGCTTCACCTCTACAACAGTCACTTTTGGCTCTTCAACTTTGACTTCGACATTGACCACATCAGCTCTTTTTTCGCTGGGTTTTGGCTTTTCAAATGTTCTCGGAGGCACCGTTACTATTTGGGGCTTTGTCCGAAAAGTTTGTACTGCTACACCATTTCCCCCATAAACAATCCTTGAAGCTTTCAGCATTTTCTCTTCGCTAACTTCCAGCTTTAAAACGTCTGGAATCAAACCAGCTTTAAGCCTTGCAGCAAGCCTTGCGGCAACCTCTTTCCCTCTTTTAGTTGAACCTATCAAAATTATGTCTGGATTATTGGTTATAGCTAGATTTGTTAGAACGCTTAGGTAAGGTTCAACGCGGAGCCCCTGAAATACCGGGTTGTCCATCACTAGGATTTTGTCGGCTCCATATTTTCCCAACTCGTCGACTTTTTCTCGGACATTGTATCCTAAGACTATGGCTGAAAGCTCTGTTTGAAGTTTGTCCGCGAGCTCTCTGCCTTTACTCAACATTTCAGCTGTTAAGTCCAGTTTCTCGGAGAAAACCCACACTCCACTCATCTAATCACCCTCCAATCACTCCGTCCTGAATTAAAGCTTTGACTAGTTTCTCAGCTATTTCTTTAGGCGTTTCGCCCTGGATCCTGATTTTTCTCCGCTCAACTTTAGGCGCTGAAACTTCTAAAACTTGAACAGCTAAAGCTCCAACTTTCTCGCTTGGAATTCCAAGGTCTGAGAGGGTCCACGTGATAATAGGCTTCTTCGAAGCCTTAAGAACATCCATCAGCGTGGGCACTCTAGGCTCGTTGATCTCTTTCGTAACAGTTAATAATGCAGGCATTTTAGCTTTTACGACTTCGGAGCAGTCCTCTAGACTTCGTTCAGCAACCAAAGCGTCCTCCTCAATGCTTACTTTGCGAACATACGTTATCGCCGGGATTCCTAGGACCTCCGCCAGTCGCGGTCCAACCTGTCCGGAATAGCTGTCTACACTTGCTTCGCCACATAAAATTAGGTCAAAGGGACCAATTTTTTTAACGGCTTCTGCGATAACATACGAAACCGCAAGGGTGTCGGAGGCTTGAATGGTCGGATCTTGCACGAGGTAAGCCTTGTCAGCCCCTATTGCCAAAGCTTCCCTAAGCGCGGAAGAAGCATTCTCAGAGCTTACAGTTAAAGCTACAACTTCCCCCCCATGTTTCCCCTTTATCCTTACAGCCTCTTCAAGGGCGTTTTTGTCAAAATCACTTATTTTTCTCGGGGCTTCCGCTGTCAACAATTTGCGTGTGGCTTGGTCAACTTTTACTTGTGAAACGTCGACGGCATATTTAAAACAAACAATTATTCTTTGCATGACCCTTAAACTCTCCCTCTAGGAGTTGCGAGATATTCTCACAAATAAAATTAAAATGTGTCATAAAAATGAAGGGTTTATTTATAGGGAACGTACTCTCTTCCGAGGAGTTCTCTTCCAATGACTATCTTCTGTATGTTCTGGGCGCCCTCAGCTCCTACCACGTAGGACATTACGCCTCTCCAAGCTGCCTCAAATAAGTACTCTTTAGTGTAGCCAGCGGCTCCAAACCACATCATAGCTTTTTCGGCGGCCTTAAGCGCCAAGAAAGGACCTTTCCATTTCACCATAGATATCCATTTGGCTATCTCCGTCGGCTTGAAAGTTTTTGCCTCTGAGACTTTCACTGGAAATCCTTCTTCCTTGTACCTTATGTCCTGCATCCAAGCGGCCTTCATAGTTAAGAGACGTAATGCTTCCATTTCCATGTATATTTCAGCTAACTCAAACTGTATGGCTTCGTATTTGGCTAATGGAATTTCGAAGACTTTTCTTTCCTTTAGATATGGGATGGCATCATCCAAAATTCGCCTGGTAGCTCCTGCACAACTAGCGCCTATCATTAATCTGGCGTTGTCAAACCCTTCCATGGTGTGGTAAAAGCCCCTGTTGACTTCTCCAAGCCTATATTCGTCGGGGATCCTAACGTCCCTCATTATAAATCCTCCTGTTGAAATGGCCATTCTGCCTGCATCCCTGTAGGGTTCTGTCACTTCAACTCCGTCAGCGTCTATAGGCACGAAGAATGCTGTTATGTTGCGGTGGGGGGCTTCAGGAATTAGCGGTCCAGTTCTTGCATTAACCCAGTAGCCGCCGCCCCACTTTTGACATTCTTCAGTGCCACTGATGAACGTTTTTTCGCCGTTAAGAATCCACTCGTCTCCCACTCTTTTTGCGGTAGTTCTGTGTCTCGCGACGTCTGAGCCGCCCACGGGCTCTGTTGCTCCAATACCAATAAATTTCTCGCCTCGGATTGCGGGCTTAACATATTTTTCTCTCACAGTTTCTGAGCAGTACCTATCGATTGTGAATCCCCATCCAGTTTCAACAGCCATGAAACCTGCGGCAGTGGCCACCGTTGGATCATAATACCCTATGTTTTCGGCTATAAGCACCTGGGTTTTCCAGTCTAAGCCCAGTCCCCCATGTTCTTGGGGCACCGTCCCCATAATTACGCCTAATTTAGCCAAGCCTTCAACGATGTCTTTTGGATATGGATGTCCCTTGTCATCCATCTCTCTGACACGTTCTGGTGTTAGATTTTTCTCTAACCATTCTTTGACGGTTTTGACAATAAGCTTCTGCTCTTCGGTTTCCGTGAAATCAAACACCACATTTACCACCTTCGTGTTGAAATGCTCTTCTTTTTAAGCGTGTATAAATAGTTATCGATTAACTTTGATAAAAATCGTTTTTAGCTTAATGTCCAAGTTTAGCTTCGCGCAAGTGTTTTCGGTGCAAAAACCTTTTCAATTCTGGTGTTTAAAACATTGTAGGTGGAAGGTTTGAGCCTTTTCCTTTTCCTGCTTATATGGGCCTTTGTCTGGTACATTCCGATACCGCCTAGAAAAATCGGGTGGAGAAAAGGCTCACGGTTGATTTCACTAATTTTAGGACTGTTTATCTTTTTCATAATACAATTCCTCAAGCCTCCCTTAAGCCTTTTCGTATATTCGCTTTTGTTCCTGAGGCTTTTCGCAGCCTTGATGGAGTTAGCTTTTTTCACTACGCGTGCAACTCCAGAAGAATGGGAAAGATCTTACCAGGGCAAGAGTTTCCCTTTTAAGGTGTCGGCGAAAATAAGAGCTAAGGTAATAGGCGCTTTGTTTCTCCTTTACTTGATAGCAGTCTCCGCGGCGATAGCTTTTGGGCAAATTCAGAGAATTGCAAACGCTTCTTACTTTAACGCTTTCGTTCGCATGGACTCCGGGCTGCCTTTCAACACTGAAATCCCTGACGGCATGGTGCGCCTGGTCACAGAGGAGCTTGCTATTTCCATAGCTAGGAGACACATGTCAGAGTTTGGAAGCAACACCCAAGTTTTAGGCTGCCACATAACGAAAACCCCTGAAGGAGAACTTGTGTGGGTAGCAGTTATAGGGTCAACAAACGTTATTGCTGAAAACTATGTTAAAGGGTTTGTCATAGTAGACGCCACAGATCCAGTCACTCCACCAAAAATACTGAAAAAGGAGTTTGCCGTGGGAGAAGGGTTATGGTTTGACCATAACATTCATTATCGCTCCTACATGAACGACATTTCGGCAAGCTATGGTACAGCCTATATAACTTGGGACTTTGTAACAAAAAGCCTTGCCTACGTTATCACCCGCTATAACGTTGGCTTCGATCTGATTAGGAGGCACAAAACCCCGTTAGTTTACAACGAGCAAGGCAAAGTTTATCACCAAACAGAGTCCCTGTCTGAAATCCCCGAGTGGATTACACAAGTGTATGATGAGAACTGGCTTGAAGAGATGATAAATGAGATGGGTAGCTTTAGAAGGGGCGAAGGCTTCGATTACTGGGCTGGAGGCTTCCTATGGCTGATCCCCCCAAGCCGCGAACGCTTTGAAATGACCGAGGATACCCGTTATATTGTGGATCCCGAAACAGGCGACGTTGTAGCCCTAATTTGCGTGAACCCTGTTGGAAATACGCGAACCTTATCTGGAGTTTTCAAGGCCACGCGAGATGGCATATTCTTTTATGACTTCACACAGGCCAACTACATTTCAGGGGTAACTGCTGAAGACTTTGTTGAAGGAAGGCTTCCTAAGCCTGCAACGGGTCTTTATGACGCTGAAATGCCCCTTCTATACCCTGTGGAAATTTCTCCAGGCAAGTTCAGACTTGCATGGTATGTACCCATTTACTGGCGGGAGGGCACAGGTGGGGGCGATGAAACCATATACTTGGCTGGCTTCGCCATTGTCGACGCTGAAGAAACCAGCAAGATAGTCATAACCATGAACAGGGAGGGCCTAACTAGCGAACAGCTTGTTCGCAAAACAAGGCTAGACTTCCTAAAACTTTTCGGAGTAATAACATATCTAGAGGTCAGTGCAACAGTTTTAGGGAAATACGAATATGTGGAGGATGGGATGACACACATCGTTCTTCGCTTGGATAACGAAACCTACAAGTGGGTAGAAACAACGCCGAGGGATCTTCCACCCCTTCAGTGGAACGAGCTGATGGCGACAAAGGCAGGAGACAAAGTTGTGTTACAAGTTGAGAAAAGGGGAGAAAAGTGGATGATAATCGCCTTTGAGAATCCAAACATTTAAACCTAGTAAATGGAGACTTTGGCAACTCCACGGATTTTCAGAAACTCTGGGATAAGCTCTCCTGGTATCTTCTTTTCCACAATTATGGTAAGCTTCGGCTCAGGTGAAAGCTCAGGATCATCAACAATTGCCTGTCTTATACTTAAACCCCTATTTGCAAGGATCATGGCTGAATTTGCTAAAATACCTGGGGTTCTGGCGTCAACGGGGGTAATCTCAACAACTCCAAATTCCAAGTGTCTCGCAATCTCCTTAAGAGAGTATCCTGCAGACCTTAAACCTTCAAATATTGAGCGCAATTCGCGATTAGCCCCTATAGATTTTATCGTCTCGTTAACTGTCCGCCTGTCCACACCTGCAACCCTTGCGATGCGCACTGGTGGAATCTCAATTTCATTGAGGTAAATCTTGCCGTTTCTCACGCTTAAACCGTTTTCCAAAAGAATACGCGCCACTTTCAATCTCTCCGGGTAATTTTCTAAATGCTTTCTTATGGTATCCCACATTACGCGTCCTCTAATGTACTTTTTGTGTAATGAAGTTATAAATAATTGTATTATTGCACCGTCATAGAGGGCAAATGGATTTGTTTAGGAAAATGGACCATCGCTAAAAATTGCGTGGCGCTGCATTACTCTAACAGGAATGATCCATATTTCAAGATTTAAAAACTGGCAATTTTTATCGGGAAATTTCGGGTGAATACTAGTTTATGTACAAAATTGTGCTCAAAAGGGTTAAATATAGCATGTAAGTTCTCTTGTAAACATAATTTAGGGGCGAAACGCATGCCATCAAGGAAGATAGTTCTGGACGAAGAGGATGTCCCTAAACAGTGGTACTGCATACTGCCAGACCTGCCGAGGCCGCTTCCTCCATTTATAGAGCCCCAAACAAGGGCACCCGGTGGTGGAGTAGCTCCAAAAATATTTCCGAAGGCAATCCTTGCTCAGGAGTTTAGCCAGGATCGGTGGATAGACATACCTGAAGAAGTGAGGGAAGTTTACAAACTTTGGAGGCCTACGCCGCTTTTTAGGGCTGTAAGGCTGGAAAAAGCATTGAAGACCCCTGCCAAAATCTACTATAAATATGAGGGGGTTAGCCCTCCTGGAAGCCATAAACCAAACACTGCTGTTGCCCAAGCCTACTACAATATGAAAGAGGGTATTAAGAGGCTGGCAACAGAAACCGGAGCTGGCCAATGGGGTTCCGCGTTGGCGTTCGGCTGTATGATGTTCGGATTAAAATGTACCGTTTACATGGTAAAAGTAAGTTACCAGCAGAAGCCCTACAGAAGAATTATGATGGAATCTTATGGGGCTGATGTTTACGCGAGTCCAAGTGACCAAACCGAAGCTGGCAGAAAAATTTTGAAAGAAGACCCTAATAACCCTGGTAGTTTAGGTATAGCTATAAGTGAAGCTGTTGAAGATGCCTTAACCCATGAAGACACAAATTACGGAATAGGCAGCGTCTTCAACCATGTTCTGCTCCATCAAACAGTAATTGGTTTAGAAGCTAAAAAACAGATGGAAATTGCTGGAGACTATCCTGACGTCATATTTGGATGCATAGGTGGAGGAAGCAGCTTTTCAGGGATTTTCTGGCCTTTCTACTATGATAAAGTTTCTAAGAAGGCACCGAAAGACACTAGATTTGTAGCCGTGGAACCCACTGCCTGCCCTTCCGTGACAAAAGGCGAGTACACTTACGACCACGGAGACACTGCGAGGATAACGCCTTTGGTTCCAATGCACACCCTAGGCCACGATTATATACCGCCCCCAATTCACGCTGGAGGCCTTCGATACCACGGCATAGCCCCAACAATAAGTCTGCTCGCCAAGGAAAAACAACTTGAAACAGTAGCCTACAACCAAATTGAAGTTTTCGACGCTGCGAAACTGTTCATCCAAACTGAGGGTATAATTCCAGCACCAGAGCCGGCACACGCCATTAAAGCGGCAATCGACGAAGCCTTGAGGTGTAAGAAAACAGGTGAGGAAAAGACGATACTGTTCCTGCTTTGCGGTCACGGCTACTTTGACATGCAGGCGTATTCTGACTACTTCAGCGGGAAACTTCTTCCCTACGAGTATCCCAAGGAAAAAGTTGATGAAGCTATGAAGAAGCTTAGGCAACTCTATCCATGGCTAGACGAAGTTAAAAAGAAATATATTGGATGAGAGTCATTTTTTCTATATTTTCGTTCCTAAACGTTAGCTATTCTTATTAGGAATAGTCATATAAATGACTATTCAAAGAATTTGGCTGAGGCATGCTGGCTAGGGAATGGCGGAGAATAAAACTTATGTGAGAACTGTCGGTTTCATCGTGAATCCAATTGCTGGCATGGGAGGATCTGTAGGACTTAAAGGCACCGATGGAAAGACGGTTCTGCAAAAAGCTTTGGCTCTTGGAGCTAGACCTGTGGCGCCAGCTAGGGCGGAGCTTTTTCTATCCGAACTAAAGTTCTGTAGAGAAAGAATGCGGCTTATTGTTGGAGCTGGAAACATGGGGGAGGACGAAGCGGGGAAATGTGGTTTTTCGTGCACAGTTCTAGGCGAACGCAAGGAAGAGACAAGCGCTGAGGATACAATAAAAATTGCAAGAGAAATCATGGAAATTGGCGCGGACATTCTCGTTTTCTGTGGAGGGGATGGGACAGCCCGCGACATATTTAGGGCGATTAAAACCGCCCTGCCAGTTCTAGGTGTTCCAACAGGTGTGAAAATGCACAGCGCCGTTTTCGCCGTAAACCCGCAAGCCGCCGCAAAAATTGTTTCGACATTCCTCTTTGACGGGCTGCCGCTGAAAGAAGCGGAGGTCATGGACGTAGACGAGGAAGCCTTCCGGAAGGGGAGAGTTTCAGCAGAGTTGTATGGGTATATGCTGACACCTTACGAGCCCTCGTTGATTCAAGGCGCCAAAATGGAAAGCCCAACAACTGAAAGCGAGCTCCGTAACCAAGCAGCCATTGCCCTCTACATAATTGAAAACATGCAGCCTGATGTTGTGTACATTTTGGGACCAGGGACCTCAACGCGAACCATAGCCGACCTTTTAGATGCGGAAAAAACCCTCTTAGGCGTAGACTTGTTCTGTAATAGGAGGTTAATAGCTAAAGATGTAAACGAAAGACAAATATTAGAACAAATTCGCGGCAAAGAAGCACGTATAGTAGTAACCCCTATCGGAGGTCAGGGCTTCATATTTGGAAGGGGCAACCAGCAAATAAGCCCGAAAGTTATTAGGGAGGTGGGCATAGACAACGTAGTCGTGATTGCTACCAAAAGCAAACTGGAAGGCTTAAAAAGTTTAAGGGTTGACACTGGAGACCCGAGTCTAGATGAAGAGTTTCGAAGACGCCTAATTAAAGTTGTTATAGATTATAAAATGGAGCGTGAAATGCGCGTAGAATAAGACGTCACGTGACCAAATACCTTACTACGAACAGTTAATATAGGTGACATAGAGACAGGAGATTTAAAGTGTTGAAGGCACCGTTATGATCCCCATTAATGCTCCTCAAATTGGCGAAGAAGAGGTTGAAGCTGTTGCCAAAGTTTTGAGAAGTGGCATCCTCACCAATGGGCTTGGCGAGGGGCCTATGGTTAAAAAGTTTGAAAGGGCGTTTGCAGATTTCGTCAAGGCTGAGCACGCTTTAGCCGTTAACAGCGGAACAGCCGCCCTACATATGGCGATTTTAAGCGTTGAAGTTAAACAGGGTGAAGAGGTTATCCTTCCAAGCTTCACTTTTGTAGCCACAGCTGAAGCCGTTGTCTTAAGCGGAGCTCGGCCCGTCTTCGTGGACATAGACGCAGAAACATACAACCTTTCCCCCGAAAAAATTGAAAAAGCGATAACAAAAAAGACTAAGGCAATCATAGCAGTAGACCTTTACGGCTCACCAGCCGACTTAAAAACTATCCGGGAAATCGCTGACAAGCATGGTTTAAAAGTGATCGAGGACGCTGCGCAAGCCCACGGCGCACTGTATCACGGGAAACCAGTAGGCACTTACGCCGATGTTGCTTGCTGGAGCTTTTATGCGAGTAAGAACATGACTACAGGCGAGGGGGGAATGGTGACAACAAATAACGATGAAATAGCTGAAAAATTGAGGCTTTTAAGAACTCATGGAGAAAAAGAGAAATACACGTCCATTATACTAGGGCATAACTACCGCATGCCTGAAATCCAAGCTGCCATAGGCTGCGTGCAGCTAGCCAAGCTGCCTGATTTTTTGGCTAAAAGGAGAGAAAATGCGGAGAAATTAAGTGAAAAACTAAAACGGGCTAAAAATCTGCAACTTCCAACCGAGCCGGAAAACTGTAGAAACAGCTGGTACCTCTACACCATCAGACTTTTGAATGCGAAAAGAAAGGAGAGAGATGCTCTAGTCCAAAAGTTAAGGGATAAAGGAATAGGCGCTGAAATATATTATCCCACTCCAGTTCATCTTATGCCTTATTACCAAAAATTCGGCGCTTTCAGGCTTCCGGAAACGGAAAAAGCTTCAGAGCAGGTTTTCTCGCTGCCAGTACATCCGGGCGTAACACCTGAGCAGATAGATTTTATAGGCGAAACTGTCCTTCGCTTTGTGAAATAAGCGTGTTGTTTTGTGTCCTGTCGAGGTGACCTTGCTGTGGTGATTTTAAGAGAAGTCAACAGTAAAGGTAAAATAGAGCCTAAAATATTAGAACGACGGGATATCTTAGAGCAGGTTTTAATGATTTCTTAAAGGAGAATACTGGATGGATGATGAAGGAACAGCAATTTCGCGGGTTAAGATAAAATTCATTATTGAAGGCTTAGGTGAAGCTGAGGGGGAACTTGTTCGTCACCTATCCCCAAGAACCGTGGACGTGATCCTTAGAAAGCTTCCCATTGAAGGGAGGGCTGCCGTCTGGAAAGAGGAAGTTTACTTCGAAATACCAGTTCGGATGGGTGATGAAAAGGCTAAAAGTTTTGTTGAAAAGGGCACAATAGCCTTTTGGCCTATGGGAAGCGCCCTGTGCATTTTCTACGGGGAGTCTCAGCCCTATAGCCCAGTCAACGTTTTAGGTAAAGTGACAAAAAACCTTGAATTATTTAATAGGGTTAAAAGTGGAACAAAAATTAAGATTGAGAAGTTATAGGAAGATGCTTTCGCTCCAGCTTTTTAAAAGCCTTTCACACTCCTCCTTAACTTCCTTATCCCCACTTTTCCTCTTTAAAGTTTCAAGAAATTCTATCCTTTTCTCCACCGAACGTTTTTCTGCCTCTCCGCCATAATAAGGTAAGCCTTCTAGATACTCCTTCATCTGGTTGGCTTTTTGTATGAAAAAGCTTGCTGAGTCGACAGGGTTCTGCACGGCGTACTTGTTTGCCCAGATGCTTGCTTCAGACTCGCGGAGCTGAGTTAACCCGTCAATTTCAATTATCTCCCTTATATAAGTTCTCAAAAAGTCATAATATCCCGCTTTCTTTATGAGCTTGAGCGCCGCCTTAACTTTCTGTCTAAAATCCAGGCTCCCCTTAATCCTAAGGCGATGCCTATATCCCCTTTCTAAAAGCTCTCGAGCTTCTCTAACTTCATCAGCCGTATATATTTTATCCGGAAATGTCAAAACTGAACCCTTTTTAATCCCTGCTAGACATGATTATTTTGACTTTTGCGAAGGTGGTTAATCCGCTGCTTTGTAGATTTTGATGTCATGGTTTCCCGAGACTAATTGAACAATTCCATCGTCTTCAAGCTGTTCTAACAAATCTTTCGCTACACTTATGCGAATGTTGAATCGAGACGCAACACTGAAGGGCGTGAGAACCCGCATTTTTCTTAGCTCTTCCACCACTTTTTCTCCTTTTAAATCGGGGAAAAGAATTCCGGTGGGCTTTTTCTCTTTCACAATAGCCTTATCTTTTTCCTTTTTCTTTTTTTCTTCTTCATCCTTTCTCATTTGCATTCGTTCCATCTGGCTTAGGCTAAGCTTCTTCTTTCCACCCATGGTTATCCTCCCCTAAAGTTTTCATTCGGTTACTTTCTTGCTGCCAAACTTATATACATTACTAGCTCAAAAAGAAGTGCAAAAAGAAAAAGGGATTTTAAGAGCTACCTACCCATGACTTTTCGGGCTGCAATTTCAATGTCTTCTGCTTTAATGGTCTTTCTTCCAGTATGCATTGCAAAGTCGAGGGCTTCTTTCGCTATCTTTATCCCTATTTCCTCTAACGCTTTGGCTAACTCTTTCGCAGCCGCCTCACTTACCCTTTCGGCTCCAGCCTTTTTACAAAGCCTATGCATGGGTGCAATTGCTAATTCTAAATCCGCCATAAATATTCCTCCGTAGCTTCTTTTTGTATTTAAAGCAATATTTAACGTTTATCGCTTCTTTATAACCAAATTTTACGTTTAAATCCAGCTTGCTTTTATATTAGGATAAGAAAATTATAAAGCTTTCAAAATATAGTTATTGTCTAAAAGTGGTGATGATGAAGCCTTTACGGTACGTTGACGTACACATACACCTTTCAGACGAAGAATATGATGATAACGTGGACGAAATCATTTCTGAAGCTATAAAATCCAACGTTGCTTTTTTAGTTTCTAACTCAATGGATTTGGAAACAAGTATTAAAAGCCTTAAACTTTCTGAAAAATATGCTGGAACCGTTTACGCCGCTGTTGGAATTCACCCTTGGAATGTGGAAGCCTTATCTGAGGATCAAATTCAGGAAACATGTCAATTCATTTTGAAAAAACAATCAAATAGTGCCATAGTGGCAGTGGGAGAAGTGGGGTTAGATTATAAATATGACACGATATGGGATAAACAGTTGATGGTTTTTGATGAAATGTTGCATTTAGCTGAGAAGTTAAGTCTGCCTGTTATTATTCATTCCCGTGGTACAACTGCAAAAATTGTGGAGATGCTTCCCTCCTATGACCTTAAAGGGGTTTTATTGCACTGGTTTAGCAATCCTTTAAGCATATTGCCAAAAATCATCGAGAGAGGGTACTACATTAGCGAGGGACCCCCGGCGGTCTATTCTGGAGGCATACGAGAAGTTATTCGGAGAACGCCCTTAACAAATATTTTAACAGAGACAGACGGCCCAGTACGATATTTCAAAAGTCCCTTTAATGGCAAAACTACGACTCCTGCCTTTATTCCGGCCGTTGTTAAAGCTATAGCGGAGATAAAACAAGTGAGTGAGGCTGACGCTGCTGGGCAAATAATGGAAAACTGTCAAAAGTTCTTTGCTGTTAAAGGTTAGGGTGGTTTTTGTTGACGCATTTAGCACTGTGGACGCGTAAAGTTAAATTAGTCTTGCCTTTTATGAAGTGTTTCTCATGTTCGCGTTTAATGGCGGAGCGCAGACATGTTAATGTCTACCGGGGGACTTGAAGTTTGGGAAATGTTCGAACAGAACATGTTAAACGAGTAGCCGAAGAACTCATAAGACGTTTTCCCAACAAATTCTCTATAAGCTTCGAAGAAAACAAACGTGTTGTTTCCACGCTGCTTCAGGGAACCACTACCAAAGTGCGAAATCAAATCGCGGGTTACATCACTCACATCTACAGTGGCATGCGAGCATCAACGTCTAATGAGGGCTCGGAAGAAAGCAAGTAAATTTATTAAATGCTTCCTTTCTAATTCAAAAGTGATAAGGGGTTCATGCTCGTGATAGACCAGTATCGGCGAGGATGGGCTTTGCGTTATCTGAGGGAGGCTAAGGCTGAACTTGAAGCTGCTAGAAAAATGCCTTACATGGCTTCAACCTTAATCCTCGAAGCCCTTAGGAAGACAAAGAACGCCATATATTACAGCCTAGGAGAACCAGCCTTCATAGAGATGGCCGTCAAAGAAGCCATAGAAAATATGCGTGGAGAAAGCGACCCTGTTCTGAGGTGTCTAGCGGAAATTGAGGGAACCCTTAGACAGTTAGCGCTACTGGAGAACGTGGATGGGGAAAAAGCGATAAAACAGGCTGACAGCCTAATACAGCTTGCTTCGGAGATAGTTGAAACCGTAATAGGGGAAAAAGTGGAGGATTAAACTAAAGTTTTTCTAGGGCCTCTGCTATTCGGTCTAGGGCTTTCTTTATGTTTTCAATAGAGTTCGCGAATGACAAGCGCAGATAGCCCTCGCCAAAAGCTCCAAAAGCTGTTCCGGATAAAACCGCCACACCTGCCTTTTCGAGCAAATAATTAGATAGCTCTTGGGACTTCATTCCGGTGCCAGTTATGTTGGGGAACACGTAGAAGGCCCCACGTGGTTTTTTGCATCTCACTCCTTTAATCTTATTTAAACCTGAAACTATAACTTCCCTTCTTCTCTTGAACTCCTCAACCATTTTTTTGACGCTATCTTGTGGGCCCTTGAGAGCTTCGATGCCTGCCATTTGGACGAAGGCGCATGTGCAGGAGTTTGAATTTATCATAAGCTGGGTTATTTTTTGGGCTATATCTTTTCGCATTACGCCGTAGCCGAGCCTCCAGCCTGTCATGGCGTATGTTTTCGAGAACCCGTCTAGTAGGATGGTTTTCTCCTTCATCCCAGGTAGTGAAATTATGCTTTCGTGTTTCCCTTCATAAATTATCCTACAATATACTTCGTCTGAAAACACTATAACGTCGTCCCTATTTGCGATGCAATCAGCTATTAATTTCAAGTCTTCGCTTTCTAAAACGCCTCCTGTGGGGTTTTCAGGTGAATTTATGATTATCATCTTTGTCTTTTTCGTTATATGTTCCTTAAAATATTCGTGGTCTATCCTGAAATCGTTCTCCTCTTTAAGGGGTATGGGCACCGGTTTAGCTCCAACAAAGTTTATCATAGATTCGTATATTGGGAACCCTGGGTTAGGGTATAAGACCTCTTCGCCCGGGTTCACGCATGCAAGTATGGCGAAGAACATTATTGGTTTGGCGCCGGGCGTAACTACAACTTCTTCAGGGTCAACCTCTATGTTTCTGCTTTTTGCGACGTCTTCAGCTATGGCTTCCCTCAACTCTTGAATACCTGCAGCTGGAACATAATGTGTGTAGCCAGAATATATGGCCTTCACCGCTGCCTCCTTGATGTTCGTCGGAGTGTCAAAGTCTGGTTCGCCTATTTCTAGATGTATAATATCTTTTCCCTGCCTTTCAAGGGCTTTGGCCTTGGCGAGCACCTCAAAGGCCGTCTCTGTCCCAAGATTTTCCATTCTTTCAGCAAATATTGTTGTCATCAAGTTCACCCATATTTAAAACCGAAAAAATGTAAAAGGAGTTATATTTAACCTTTACATTTCGCGTGTCTTCTGGAGCGCTAAATTAGCTTAGTCGGAGGTTTAATTTCCAAGACTTTTGGATTAACAAGGTTTGGCGGCACTTTCCCTTGAAAGAAGGCTAAAATGTTTTCAGCTACCATTTCAGCCATCTTTGATCGGGTTTCAAAGCTGGCGCTCCCTATGTGAGGGGTCACGACGACATTTTCAAGTTTAAGTAGCGGGTTATCCGCTGATATGGGCTCCTGCTCGAAAACATCTAAGCCTGCGCCTGCAATCCACCCTCTGCTTAAAGCTTTGTAAAGTGCCTTTTCATCTATAACATGGCCCCTAGCGTTATTGATTATATATGCTGTTTTTTTCATAAGCCTAAGCTTTTCCTCATTGATCAGATGGTAAGTTTCTTTAGTGAGGGGAACGTGGATGCTCACGAAGTCCGATTCCCTCAGGAGCGTTTCTAAGTCTACACGTTTTGCACCCAGTTCTTTCTCTATCTCAGGAGGCATGGGCACAACATCGTAGTATAAGATTTTCATGTTAAAGCCTTTGGCCCTGCGCGCTACGGCCGTGCCTATCCTACCAGCCCCAATTATGCCTATTGTTGCACCGGAAACATCTTTGCCCAAAAACATGCTTGGATGCCAACTTACCTTCCACTTGCCGGAACGCACATATTTGTCTGCCTCTACAATGCGCCTTGCAACAGCCATCAACAAGGCCCAGGCTAAATCCGCTGTAGTTTCCGTCAAGACTCCGGGCGTATTAGTTACGTATATGCCTCTCTTCGTAGCCTCGTTGACGTCTATGTTGTCATAGCCCACAGCCATTTGGGCGACAATTTTAAGTTTAGGTGCGGCGTCGAAAACTTCAGCGTCAATTTTGTCTGTCAAAAGTGTGACCAAAGCGTCAGCGTTCTTGGCTTTTTCTATTAAATGATCTTTAGGCGGGGGGCCATATTCAGGCCAAACTTCAACTTCAAAATACTTTCTCATTATTTCTAGGCTTTTTCCTGGAAGTTCTCGGGTTACGTACACATTAGGTTTTACCAAGTGCCATACCTCAAATGCTTTTAAGAATATCTTAATAAAGTTATAAATTCTTACCATTTATGCTTATGCTTGCCTTTAGTCATTAGAGAAAGGTGCTTGGATGACGGTCATAAAAAATATGGAGCAGCTTGTTGAGAGTGGTGAAACCCCCTTAGATCGAAAAGCTAGATCTATAGCTCTAAAAAGCTTAGAAACAGCCTTGAAGGTTGCAGACCCTAAAAAATTGATAAGATTGAAATGTTCTCTGAAAAGCTCCATTCTCCATGTAAATAACCATTCTTTTGATCTAAAGAGATTTAAAAACGTGTACGTCATAGGCGGCGGCAAAGCCAGCGGTTCCATGGCTGAAGCCTTAGAAGAGATAATAGGCGACTACATCACCTGCGGTCTTGTAAATGTTCCAAAAGGAAGCAAACATAAAACCAAGGCTATAAAGCTCCACGAGGCAAGTCACCCATTTCCAGACGAGTCCGGCGTTGAAGGAACTAAACGCATGTTGGAAATTGCAGAAAAGGCGGGGGGAGAAGACCTTGTAATATGTCTAATTTCTGGCGGTGGCTCAAGCCTCATGCCTCTGCCTCGCGGCGAGATAACAATTGATGACAAAAGAAAAGTAACAGAGGAATTACTTAAGTGTGGCGCAACTATAAACGAAATAAACACTGTTAGAAAGCATATATCAGAGTTTAAGGGAGGCTGGCTTGCAAAGAAGGCTTTCCCTGCAACAATCTTAAATCTGATCCTTTCAGACGTTCTCGGCGACCCTTTAGATTTCATTGCTTCTGGTCCCACAGTTCCAGACTCGACAACTTTCAGCGACGCAATAAAAGTCTTAAAAAAGTACGGTTTGTGGGAAGAGGCTCCAGAATCCGTGCGAAAGGTTTTGTTAGATGGGGAGAGGGGACTTATTCAAGAAACCCCAAAAGCTGGAGATGAAGTATTTAGAAAAGTCTTCAATGTAATAATTGGAAATAATCGGCTTGTAAGCCAAGCTGCATGTAAAGCCTTAAAGTCCGAGGGCCTAAACGCTGTTCTGTTAACATCCCTTCTAGAGGGCGAAGCCCGCCATGCAGGAATAATGCTGGCTTCTGTAGCACGGGAGATACTAGTATCTGGGAATCCTGCCCCGAGACCAGCCGGTATAGTTGCTGGAGGAGAGACAACTGTGACCGTTATTGGAGACGGGTTGGGTGGAAGAAACCAGGAGATTGCATTGGCGGCTTCCCTAAAAATTTGCGGGCTTGACGGTATTGTTGTTGCCTCTTTAAGTACCGATGGCGTAGATGGGCCGACGGATGCTGCGGGAGCTTTAGTTGATGGAAAAACCTTACTTCATGCGGAGAAGATCGGTTTAAATGCTGAAAGATACTTGGCGAGAAATGATTCTTATAGTTTTTTCTCAAAGCTTGGCTCCCTCATTTTTACGGGTCCAACAGGCACAAATGTTAATGATGTCTCCGTCATAGTGGTTTTATGAACCCAACAGGGCGAGCGGGTCATGGTTGTAACTTTCAAGTTCCTCGGCAATCTCCGCAACATATCTGGAAAAAGTAAAATATCCATAGATTTTGGGGGTCCTGTCACCTTAAGGGAAGCATTAAAGAAGATAATTGAAAAGCTGCCTGCATTTCAGAAAGTGTTGGTTGACCAGGAACTTGGAGATCCTAGGCCCAATAGCTTGATACTTGTTAATGGGAAAGAGATAAGTGTTCTAAAAGGCTTGGAGACAGTTCTTAAGGATGGAGATGAGGTAGTATTTATCCCAATTTTGCATGGTGGATGAATTGTGGATTCTTATAGGAGCATCGTAAAGTTTAAGACATAATATGACAGTTAACGTGTTATCAGTGAGGCGTTTGGGAAAAATAGCGTGGGGGACCCCGCTATACGTTTCGGTAGCCTGGATTCTTATGGTTAGTTATCAGATGTTTACGCAAGTAGCAGTTACAACGCTGGTTGAGTATATTAATTTGCTATGGCCTTTCGTGGGCGCATGGTTGACTTTAAGGGTAGACATGATAACCTTCATATCCGCCTTTGCATGGGTCTTTGTCCTTTCCTCTCTCATTCCATCCGTCTTGCTTGGTAAGGAACGAAGCGTTCTTATCCAGTTCCTAGTTTGTCTAACTTTGACATTTTTGGCTTTCATGGCTTATGACATTCTAAAAGCGTATATAGGAGTACCCATCGAGCGTGTTTTAAGCTTAGCCGTCTTCCTTAAAAATCCTTTCATAGCGTTGTTATACCTTATTATACCCTATGTTTTAATGTTTGCTGTGGATGCTCACTCCAGAAGGAAACAGAAGCAAGAAAAAGAATTTTTGGAGATGGTGACAAACACTTACTTTCAGGACATGGTTGCCATTGAACAGAAACGCCAAAGAACCGGACAAAAGTAAAGCTATTATGAAGATGTTATGAATCCTTTAATAACTTTAACCACGGACTTTGGACTGGTAGACCCCTACGTTGCTGAAATGAAAGGTGTTATTCTTAAGATAAACCCAGAAGCAAAAATAGTTGATATAAGCCACAATATAGAAAAATTTAACATTTTGATGGGCGCATATACTTTGGCTGCTGCTGCACCATACTTTCCAGAAGGCACAATTCACGTGGCTGTTGTAGATCCAAGCGTTGGGACGAAACGTAAACCAATACTTATAGAGGCCGAGTACGGTTTTTTCATCGGGCCCAACAATGGAGTCTTGGCTTTAGCGGCAACCAAACAAGGCATAAGGCATGTTTATGAGATTACAAACTCAAGATTTATGCTTCCAAAAGTATCCTCAACCTTTCATGGAAGAGATATATTTGCTCCTGTCGCGGCGTTTCTCTCTAAAGGAATTCCCCCATCAGAATTTGGGCGTAAGATCCATAGAATTGTGACGCCGAAGTTTGCCAAAATAATTCAGAGGGGAGACACGTTAATAGGCGAGGTTATCCATGTGGATTGCTTTGGCAACATCGTTACAAACTTTGACGAAAAAGAGCTTAAATCGTTAGGCATTGGTGATGTTGTCAAAGTTAGACTCAAAGGCTTCTTGCTCAACCTAAAGCTTTGCAGGGCATACGCAGATGTGGAACCGCAGAAACCGTTGGCAATAATTGGCAGCCACGATTTCTTGGAGATTTCCATAAATCGGGGAAGCGCCGCAGAAACTTTCAATGTGAAAGCCGGAGACAAAATTATACTTTATCGCTCTTAAAGAGATCTCTGAGCCTCTCAACACCACCTATCTCTTTTATAAATTCAGCAACGCTTTTAGGCACAAGTTCCTCCCAATTTTCGCCCTTTAACATTCTTTCCCTAATCTCAGTTGCGGAGTAAACCTCGCGCTTGTGATAACGAATAGATTTAACCTCGTACCCAGCCTCAATAAAGAGTCTCCTTGTCAATGGTTCATTAGAATATACTACATCAAAACGGGGTGTATAGCCTTCAACGGTTGAGACCCAAACCATGTGTATATGCACGTCTGGGACAGGCAAAATCCATACGCGCCTATAGTCTATTCCCGCTTCATCCAAGGCTTTCCGAATCATAAGAAGCCTTTCACCCGTCGTGAAAGGATTATCAACACGATGACTATACTGGGCACTGCCGACTACAATAATCAGCTCATCAACCTCTTTTAGAATTTCTTTCACTACATTCAAATGTCCTAAATGGAAGGGCTGAAACCTTCCAACGAAAAGTCCACGCCTAACCATATAGATTCCCTTTCTTGAGTTTAGACATCTCGCTTTTATCACTTGCGTTTGGAAAAAGTCTCAAGCCCATTTTTATATTTAAACAGCAAAAATTCCACCGGAGAGACACGTAGCCTTTTCTCATTTACAGGAATTTCCAGTTCAGAGCTATAATTTCTCCTTTCACGGCTTAGAATTTCGAGCTTAACCTGCACTCCTCCTCCGTACCCGCCCAAGGAATAATTGGATGCTATGACCCTATGGCATGGGATAATTAACGGGAACGGGTTGGAAGCCATGACACGACCCACAGACCTAGGGCTTCCGCCGACCGCCTTTGCAACAGATCCATAGGAAGCAACATAACCTGCCGGAATCAGGGCAACAGTTTTTAAAACCTTTCTGGAGTATTTTGGCAGGTGATCGGTGGCCAAATGAAATCTTTGGGTGACATTTCTGCCATGATAAATGTCTCTAAGCGAAACCAGCACCTGCTCAGCGAATCCTGTGGTGTCTTCTAAATGTTGGAAAGGAACATTAAAGGGGATATTTTTAAATAAACTGCGCAGAAGCTGTCTTCTGTCAAAGGCAAACGCTGTGGCAAAAACCTTCGCTTCGCTGCATGCGGTTCCAAACCAAACGCCATCTAAGTTCTTAATGTACATAAGTATCATTTTGATTCGCCTTTCAGCCATTACATTTCAGGGCGTATTATTTAACTAGAAGAGACACTAAGTTTAATAGGTTGTGATTGTATATCCACGTGAAAGGTGAGCCTTATGGAGAGGGAAAGGCAGCAGTATCAAGGCTTGGCGATTCCGGGAGCAACAACAGTTGGCATAGTATGCAAGGATGGAGTTATCCTTGCGTCCGAAAAACGCGTCTCCTATGGTTATTTGGTTGTTAGCCGCGGAGGTAAAAAAGTGTTTAAGATAACAGACCATGTTGGCGCGGCATGTGCGGGCTTGGTTTCTGATATGCAAATTTTAGTTAGGGAAGTTGAGGCTTATGCAAACCTATACAGCATGGATGTGGGCAGACCCATTTCCGTTAGATCTGTCGCCAAACTCATGTCTAACCTGCTTTTCGCTAACAGGTTGGCCCCCCTAATAACTCAGACAATTATAGGGGGAATAGACGACGAGGGAGCTTCTCTTTACGTGCTGGACGTTTTAGGTTCTGTAATCCCTGACAAGTTCGCAGCCGTAGGTTCTGGGGCGGAAATCGCCATGGGTGTTCTTGAAGAAAGTTATAAGGACGGCTTAAGCATGGAAGAAGGAAAAGAGCTTGTTATTAGGGCGGTGAAATCTGCTATAAGTAGAGACATAATGAGCGGAGACGGTATTGACTTTCTCCTAATAACTTGGGATGGAATCCGCGAAGAATCAATGAAATTCTAATGGTCTGAATTTTGAAAGGAGAACGCAGGCTTGCAGTTCGATTTAAGCCTAGAGGAAGGAAGAACCCTTGTCAAACTTGCCCGCAGCGCCGTTGAGGAATATTTGAAAAATAGAAAGCGTTTGAAAGTCCCGGAAAACATTCCTGAAAAATTGATGCAACCATGCGGAGTTTTTGTTACAATAAATAGTGTAAAGGGCGGTGAAAGGACACTTAGAGGGTGCATAGGATACCCTTACCCAACTATGCCATTGGCCAAAGCCGTTATTGATTCGGCCATAAGCTCTGCAACCCAAGACCCGCGTTTTCACCCTCTTTCTCTAAGTGAGTTGAATGAAGTGGTTTTTGAAGTGAGCGTCTTAACTCCACCACAGCTTATAACTGTTGAAAAGCCGAGTGAATATCCTCGCAAAATTAAAGTAGGCTTAGACGGATTAATCGTTGAATTGGGATTCTATAAGGGCTTGCTTCTGCCCCAAGTGCCCGTGGAATGGAATTGGGATGAAGAAGAGTTTCTGTGTCAATGCTGCATTAAAGCCGGTTTGCCTCCTGACTGCTGGCTTTTAAAAGATACGAAAATTTACAAGTTTCAAGCTATAATTTTTGAAGAAGAGAAGCCAGGAAGCGAGGTTATCAGAAAAACCCTTTCGGTACAAGGCTAAGAATTTGCAACAACTGCTTCAATGATTTTTACAGCGTTTTTAACGCCTTCAAACATGTGAGAGTACTGGTTTAATTTTCGTACGTTATGCTTGTAAAATTCTATTTCCATTTCCATTTTCTTAATCGCTTGTGTCAACTGTGCTCTGTTTTCCGCAATTATAGAGCACCCCATGTCTTGCATTTTCTTCGCGTTTGCCCACTGCTCGGGCTGCGTTGGTATACAAATGCTTGGCTTTACATGTTTAATTGTTTCAAAGCATGTTGTGTGTCCTCCGCTGAAAATTACCAATTTAGCGTTCGCCATGAATTCCCGTCTCTCGTGTGCTGAGAGCCATGTAAATATGGTGCAGTTTCCGATCCTCGTTACGCTTCTCTTCCCATGTTCTCCCAGGCTCACCACACTTTTTATCTTCAACTCACTTAGAACTGGAATTAAGATCTGCTTCAGTTTTGCTTTCGTCCCCACTGGGCCACTTATCGATGCAAAGATATGGTTCTCCATTCCTTCTATGGGCGTCATGTCGATGAAGCTGCCGACAAATTCTACT
Organism: Bathyarchaeia archaeon; assembly: GCA_038865865.1. GTDB lineage: Archaea > Thermoproteota > Bathyarchaeia > Bathyarchaeales > Bathycorpusculaceae > JANXEP01. The sequence continues at coordinate 93,571 of JAWBZV010000003.1, forward strand.
TTGTCCTTAATATTAACATCGTCTAAGTTGCCTATGTTGTACTCGCAAATGGTGTAGGGTGGTGGATTATCTGGAACTATTATTTTTGAGCATTTTTTGACGTAGCGCTCTATAAACCTCTCACCTGGGATTAGTGATATGTGGAAACGATAGCTTGGTCGGATAACATTCGTAACATAAACCGCCATAAATTTCCATCTATGTGCAAGGCGCAGCGCATGTAAATCGCCGTCTGAAACAATCAAATTTGGCTTAATTTTTTTAATATTCCTTCTGAGGTCATAATAGCGGTGTACCGTCTCTATCCCGCTTGGAACTTTAATTCCAATTTTTCCTTGATTAGAGTATGGAATCGGGAATAGAATGTTTAAAAGCGAAGCTGAAATGCTTATTCCCCGGGCATTCTCATACCAAGCCACGGGCGTGCAATAGTAAACGTTTCTAAACTCCCTTTTTAAAAGCTCGTACGCTGATCCTCCGGAGAAAAGAAACAGCTCATGCCCTTTCTCCTCAAGTTTTTTGCCTAGCAGTATTAGCCTTGAGGCATGTCCCAACCCTAATTCGCTACAGCTAAGCATCAATCGCATAACCGAAGAGAAGGCTATCGACATTTATTTTGGTTATCCCAAACTGTTAAATAAGAAGTCTTTGAATGATGAGGAAATGGTAAGCCATGTTCTTACCTAAGGAAATTTTGAAAGAGAAACTTGTGCGACTGGTTGCCGAGGACGTCGGGCAAGGTGACGTGACTTCTGCATTATTAGTCGGCGAGGGAACTGCGGAGGCAAAGCTTATAGCAAAAGAGGCTGGTGTGGCGGCGGGCATTGAAGAAGCCCAAGTGCTCCTCGAAGCTTTCGGCTTGAATTTTGAGGCTTATGTCAAGGACGGAGCAGAAATAAAACCTAAACAAGTTTTAATGAAGATTTATGGCGACGCTAGGGCAATACTGTCTGTTGAGCGCACCCTCCTAAATTTAGTCTCAAGAATGAGCGGTATAGCTACAACCACGAGAAAACTCGTTGAGAACGTCAGAAAAGCCGGATATAAAACGAGGATTGCCTGCACTAGGAAAACCGCGCCTGGGCTACTATACTTTGATAAAAAAGCGGTTCTCGTAGGGGGAGGTGACCCGCATAGGTTCCATTTGGATGACATGGTTCTAATAAAGGACAACCATATATCAGTCGTGGGAAGCATTAAAATGGCGGTTAAAATAGCCAAAGAAAGGGCTTCCCTCAGCAAAAAAATAGAAGTTGAAGTTGCGGATGTTAAAGATGCTTTGGAGGCAGCAGAGGCAGGCGCGGACATTATTATGCTAGACAATTTTCCACCTAAAAAAATAAAAGAGACTATTACTGCTCTCAAAAAGGCAGGATATTTCGGTAAAGTTCTCTTAGAGGCCAGCGGTGGAATAACAGTTGATAATGTTTTGGACTACGCCTCGGAAGGAGTGGACATAATAAGTCTGGGAGAAATAACTCACAGCGTAAAGGCGTTGGATATAAGTTTGGAACTCACAAGTTTTAAATCTCAGGGTTGAGCAGTTCGATAAAAAACATTTCGATAAACGCAGCGACCAGCAACATTACCGCGCAGATGGAGATAACGATGCAGGTGTTCACAAGCTCGTCTTTCCCTTTACGCTTTATAACACGCCAAGTTAGCCAAATACTTTGTGCAAGGGCTGCGGAGTAGGCCAAAAACTCAAGCCACGCGAATGGAAAGATGAACAGCAGAAGAAAACTCAATAGTGGAGAAATTCCTAACGCTATGCTTTCAGCGGCGATCATAAGGCCTGTGTTGTACAATACATAGCATCCAAAAATTATGCCGAGAATTGGAATGAAAAATGAAAGGCACAACGTAAAATTGTTCCCAAAAATAAAGGTTGCTCCAGCATTAGAGGCTAAATCTTGTATCTGTTTAAGATCTTCCCTTTTTCTAGCTGCTTCTTCAGCGCCAAGGGGAGTCAACGTACCAGCAACAGTAACAATAATCGAAATAATGAAGAAAAAAATTATCGTTAAAATTCTCCTCATCCTTGTTGAAGCTTTTTTCCAAAAATTAAACATCAAATTCGCTCCTTAAACTTTATAATTTCGTAATTAATGGCCTCTAAATCCCCCCGCAGAAAGGTTAACACTTCCATGATATTAACTTTTTCAAAGGTGTCACTACCACCTTTTGCGTATTGTCAATAATTTTTGGCTGACATTTTTGAGGGTAACCTAGTATTAGGGAATTGTTTCTCAGGTTAGGGTTTTATTGAGGCGTAACTTATGTAATGTGGGCTCAGCTATCAACACATATTTTCATGTGATTTCACCTATTTTGGCAGAATCTTTAGAAGGTAGCTTTTTGCAAAGTCCCGCCTCGTGTATGAGGTTGTGGCTGTTTTCAGCTACACACTCGTAGTTCCCGTAAGGTTGATTTGCCAGTACAGCGGTTGCAACGATGAATGTTAGTTCATTTTTGTCATTTAAGATGGCGAACGAAAAGCTGCAACAACGAACCTAAACTCTTGCGCCCATTAGATGAGTTTAGAAATTTAGCCTCATCATTATTCCTCATGTTTATTTAGAAACATCCCAAGAACAAATATTTCTGAGCTTTTCGCCCTGCTGGCCTTAGGCTTCACAATCTTTACATCATCAAAATTTTTCCTCACTTTTTTGATGTAGTCGTCCAGCATGTCTCCTTGGAAAACTTTTACGAAAAAGTGTCCGCGTGGTTTGAGGATTTTTAAAGCTATTTCCAACGCCTTGTATGCACAATCTATTTGGCGGGCATGGTCCACCTCCCACACGCCTGAAATATTCGGCGAGACGTCTGAAACTACGACATCCGCTTTTCTAGGAAGCATCTCCAAAATTTGTTGTATTATCTCAGGATCAGTAATATCGCCAATAATGTTTCGAACGTTGTGTTCAGGGAGAGGTTCGATTGGTTTTAGGTCGACTCCTAAAACGAAACCATCTTCCCCAACAATCTTTCTTGCGGCTTGGGTCCAGCCGCCAGGGGCGGCGCCTAAATCAACAACCACATCGCCCTCTTTAATAAAGTGATACTTCTCAACAGCTTGGAGAAGTTTGTAGGCAGCCCTGGAACGATATTTCTCCTCCTTAGCCCTTCTATAATAATAATCTCTTTTCCGTTCCTGTAGCCAAGCCTTAGGCAAAACTAGCTGTCACCTAAAGTTTTATATTCGCTCTGGGCTAGGTGCAGAAGCCACTCAGTTAGTTTTTCGCAGTTTTGGGGGGTTATAGCACCCGTGGGAGCGCATCTTTGGCTGTCTGGACACATCATGCAAGGGCAGTCTAATATGGAGTTTAGAGATGCTGGAAGCCTTTTTGGGTAAAGCCTATACGTCCACCTTCCCTCATATAGCTCCTTTTCCCTACGAATGACTCCCCTATTTTCAAGTTTCAGAGCTATTCTTGAACCTTCCCTGCTGCTTGCCCCAAGCTTCCTCCATAGTTCAGACTGGAGCAATCCTTCGTTTCCAGCACTCATTATTATTTGGAGGGCCTTCTGTTCCAAATCATTATTTTTCGGCATTTAGATCGATCCATGTTTTACGTTAATATAGCGCATTACTAAGTAAAATATGTTATCTTGGAGAATAATAGGTTTGCTTAGAAGCGTCTCGGAAATGAAGCTTGAAAAATCAGTAGAAGGCTATTGCCTCGGAATTGAAAGCACAGCGGATGACTTTAGCGTTGGGATATCCAATTTTGAAGGAGAAATACTGGCAAATGTTATAAGCGCCTACATCCCTCCCGAGGGGGGAATCCACCCAAGGGAAGCAGCTCGGCATCACGCTGAGGTTGCAAGCGAAGTTATGGAGGAGGCCTTTCAAAAAGCCGGAATCAAACCTAAGGACCTGTCTGTCGTGGCGTTTGCACAAGGCCCTGGACTTGGGCCATGTCTAAGAACTGGAGCTACGGTGGCCAGAGCCATCGCGGCGTACATGCACGTTCCACTTGTTGGCGTTAACCACTGTGTAGCTCACATTGAGATCGGAAAGCTCAAAACTGGTGCTAAAGACCCTGTTACCCTTTATGTTTCCGGCGGAAACACCATAATAGCGGCTTTCGATTCCGGCCGTTACAGGGTTTTCGGCGAAACTTTAGACATTGCTCTTGGAAACTGTTTGGACACATTTGCGAGGGAAGCTGGACTGAGGCAGATGAAAGGCGAACCTTTCGGGGCCATCGTGGAAAAACTGGCCTTAAAAGGGGAGAATTTTATCCAGCTGCCATATACAGTTAAGGGCATGGACGTTTCCTTTAGCGGTCTCCTAACAGCAACGATTAGCATGCTGAAAAAGGGAGAACACAAGCTTGAAGATTTATGTTTCAGCCTTCAGGAGACTGCCTTCTCCATGGTTACAGAGGTTACCGAAAGGGCGTTAGCCCACACAGAGAAGAAAGAGGTACTGTTGACAGGCGGGGTTGCCGCCAATAAAAGGCTCCAGGAAATGGTTAAAGCTATAGCTGCGGAGCATGATGCAAAATTCTGTGCTGTACCAGGCGAATTTGCAATAGACAATGGTGCAATGATCGCGTGGACTGGTATTTTAGCTTTCACCCACGGCGTAGTAACGCCAATCAACGAGAGCTTTGTAAGGCCGAAGTGGCGCTTGGACGAGGTTGAAGTGCCTTGGATAAAATAGTTAGGCCATTGCTCATCAAGAAAGGTGCCGAGGCCCACCTATACCTTGCAAACTGGCATGGCAGAAAAGTGGTGATAAAGAAGCGTTTTCCTAAGAAATACAGGCTACCCGCCCTTGACGAGCGGATTAGGATTTACAGGACAATTCATGAGCCTCAACTTATGTATGAAGCAAGGAAGGCTGGAGTGCCTACTCCTATAGTGTTCTTTGTAGACACTAAAAACTCTACAATAATAATGGAATTTGTTGAGGGTAAGCAAGTGAAACAACTTTTGAATGAAGTTTCTGAAACTGAGAGGCGAAAACTTTGTGAGGAAATAGGCGAGTTGATAGGTAAACTTCACGGTTATGGAATAGTTCACGGTGACCTGACAACATCTAACATGATCCAAAATCCAAGCGGAAAAATTTTCTTTGTAGACTTTGGCTTAGGCGAAAAAACAAAGGAACTTGAATATATTGGGGTTGACTTACACTTGATGAAGAGAGCTTTGCAAAGTGTCCATTTTAGATATGCTGATGAATGTTTTAGTGCAGTAATCAAAGGCTACTCCAAAGTCCTAGACGCTAAGATGGTTAAGGATGTTCTAGAAAAAATAAAGGAGATAGAAAGGAGAGGACGATATGTTGCAGAAAGAAGATATGAAAAAATTTAAACCTGTCTAATTCTAATGGAGGCTAAAGAAGCCGGGGAACTCTATTGAGCCTAAAATTGAAGGGAAAACTAATATTTTTCGCCACAAACAACGTTAACAAATTTAAAGAGGCCCGCGAAGTCTTAAGCCGATACAAAATAGCTGTAGGCATGCTGAAAGTCAAAACGATGGAGATTCAAAGCGAGAGTCTAGAAGAAATAGCCAAAGCAAGCGCCTTGGAGGCCTTTCAAAGGTGCAGTTTACCCGTAATAGTCGAGGATGCAGGTTTGTTTGTGGAAGTTCTAAACGGCTTTCCTGGACCCTATTCATCCTACGTCTATAAAACCATAGGCAATGTTGGACTGCTGAAGCTCATGGAAGGCGTTGAGAATAGAAGGGCAATTTTTCAGTCGGTGATAGCCTACCATTCAGAGGAGCTGGAGTCACCTGTTTGCTTTAAAGGAGAAGTTCGCGGACAAATAATCAAAGAGGTTAGGGAGGGGCGCTCCGGCTTCGGGTTTGACCCAATTTTTAAGCCTGAAAAAAGTGACAAAACATTCGCGGAAATGAGCATTCAGGAAAAGAATAGACACTCACATAGGGCAAGGGCTCTTCGAAAATTTGCCAAATGGTATAAAAACTTAGAGCAACAATAATTCTTAAATATCCGTCTAACCTCGCTCATACAAGATTTGGGAAAAGGGTTAGCATATGCCTAAACAGGAAAAAGGCAAATCCCATTCAACAAGACCTGTGAGTAAGCGCCCTCCGAGCTGGTGTAAATATCAGCCAGAAGAGGTCGAAGCTCTCGTCATCAAGCTCGCGAAGGAGGGTCATCCCCCGAGCCGCATAGGAACCATTCTGCGAGATCAGTACGCCATCCCCCTCGTTAAATCCCTAACCGGAAAAAGCATAACTCAGATACTAGAAGAGGCTGGGCTTAAAATGACGATGCCTGAAGACCTTGAAAACTTGCTTAAAAAGGCTGCGAAGCTTTCAGCTCATCTTGAAAAGAACAAGAAGGACTTACATAATAAGAGGGCTTTACAACTTATTGAGGCAAAAATTCATAAACTTGCGAAATATTATAAACGCGAGGGTGTTTTGCCGCAAGAATGGAAGTATGAGCCTAAAGTGGCTTCAATAACCTAAAATTTCATGAAGAAACTTCACCATTTTTAAATTAAAATTCCGTTAACTATATACCTGTGAATGTCATGGCTTCAAACGAAAGCCAACTTTTGGAGTTTTTAAATTCTGTTTCCGAGGCTTCCGAGATAATTTTAGAAACTGTTAAGAAAGATGGTTTTATCCACATTTACTCCCACTTAGACGCCGACGGTATAGCAGCCGCTGGAATTATTGGTAAAGCCTTGTATAGGCTTGACGCCAGATTCCGTATCAGGATAATCCAGTGGGTTGACGAGAAACTTGTGGCTCAGATTCTTCAAGAGAAGCCTCAAATGGCTATTTTTGTAGACCTTGGAACCGAATACGCAAACTTGCTGAGCCATAAAACCTCAAACCTTAAAATGGTGGCTTTGGACCATCATCAAATAAGCGGCGAATTAGTCGAAGAATTCATATGCGTTAATCCTCATCTCAATAACATAGATGGCGCGAGGGATATCAGTAGCTCAGGTGTAACATATTTTGTGGCTAAAGCAATGGACAAGGCAAACATGGATTTGGCCCCAATAGCTATTGTCGGGGCTCTTGGCGATTTGCAGGATAAGTATGACCAGCGGATGTTGGGAGGATTAAACGAGAAGATAGTCGAGGATGCAAAAAAGGAAGGCTTGCTAACAGTAGAAAAAGATTTAATTTTTTTTGGAAGAGAGACGCGTCCTATACATAAAGCGTTAGCGTCGACAACAAGCCCCTTTATTCCAGGAATAAGCGGCGCTGAGGACCAAAGCTTAGCGCTTCTGGCAAGCTTAGATATAAAACTAAAGTATGATGATAAATGGCGGGCTTTAAGAGACTTAACCGAAGACGAGAAAAAGAAGCTGTGTTCCGCTCTTGCAGACTATCTGCTTTCAAAAGGGCTGCATTATGAAATATCCAACCTTATCGGGCACGTTTACACCCTGAATCGTGAAGAGCCATGGACCCCTACCAGAGATGCCAGGGAGTTTGCAGTATTGCTGAATGCCACAGGACGCATGGATAAATCGGGCTTAGGTGTTGCTGTCTGCATGGGTGACAGGGGTAAGGCTCTGGAAGAAGCATGCAGGGTCCTTGAAGATTACAGAAGGACTATTAATAAATATGTCGGATGGGTTATGGAAAATCCTCAGCGAATTAAAAACTTAGACAACATATATGTTGTTTGCGGCGAGGACTATATAGACGACAAGATAATAGGAGCTGTTTCATCCATCCTCTCAACAAGCCTCCCAAATCTCGAGAAACCTTTAATCGCATACGCAGACGTTAAGGGGCAAGGAATTGTAAAGGTCTCTGCGCGAACCACGGACGCGCTGGCGAATAGAGGAGTCAACCTTGGAGAGGTCATGCAAATTGCCGCTGAAAAGTCTCTTGGGAAGGGCGGGGGCCACAACGTAGCTGCCGGAGCCCAAATTCCTATGGAAAACATCGAGGTTTTCATAAAACTTGTTAACGAACTTGTTGGAAAACAGTTGGCAGGCGAGAAAATTGGAAGCTGAAATAATCATTTATTATAATGATGCTGAAACCGCGGCTGCTATTGCGAATGCAGTTTCGCCAGACAACCTTAAAGCACCGCAGGGGTTGTCTATAAAAACTTTAAGAAAGGGAAATGAGGTTTCAACATTTATAAAATGTGAAAAAGGATTTCCAACGTTCATAGCCACGATCGACGACTTGCTTTTCGCAATATCAACTGCAGAGAAGACATTAAAAACGGTGAAGAAAACATTATAGCCGCTTCTTCTTGTATGATAAGTTAAATATTTAGGCTTTAGCTTTTAAAATCGAGAAAAAAGCACAGCAAAATGTGTGACAAGAATGCTTGACATAAAACTAATTCGCGAAAATCCAGAATACGTTAAGAAGAACCTTGAGAGAAGAGGCTATCCGGAATACATAGAAATGTTAGACTCCCTGCTTAAATTTGACAAAGAGTGGCGGCGGAGTTTAACAGAGCTAAATGAACTACGCCGGGAAAGAAACAAGATAACAGCAGAAATTGCAGCAGCGAAGAAGAAAGGACTGGAAGTTGCAGCCATCGTTTCAAAGGCGAAAACGATGGATGAAAAAATCAAAGTACTGGAAAAACAAGTAAGCGAAAACGAAGAAAAAGTTCGTTACTATCTCATGAGACTCCCAAACCTTTTGCATGAATCCGTTCCAATAGGCAAAGATGAAAATGACAACATGACAGTAAGAACTTGGGGTGTTATACCAAAATTTAACTTTCCAATAAAGGATCATATAGATTTGGGGCTAAGTTTAGACATAATGGACATTGAAAGGGCCGGAAAAATTGCTGGTTCTCGGTTTTTTTACCTAAAAGGGGAAGGCGTACTCCTTGACATGGCTCTGATCAACTTTGCTTTGGAGGAGATGGTTAAAAAAGGTTATACGCCGATTGAGCCTCCGTTTATGATGAGGCGCGAGCCATATGAAGGCGTCGTAGCCCTAAGCGATTTTGAGGACGTGCTTTACAAAATTGAGAATGAAGACTTATACTTGATCGCAACATCGGAGCATCCTATGGCAGCTATGTTTATGGGCGAAGTTTTAATGGCTGAAGATCTTCCAATAAAATTCGTTGGAATAAGTACTAACTTTAGAAAGGAAGCTGGTGCCCACGGCAAAGACACCAGGGGAATCTTTCGAACTCATCAGTTCAACAAGGTTGAACAGTTTGTTTTCTGCAAACCAGAAGATTCATGGGAACTTCATGAGGAACTCATAAGGAACGCCGAGGAACTTTTCCAGAAACTCGGTTTGCCATATCGGGTTGTAAATGTATGCACGGGTGAAATCGGAACAGTAGCCGCCAAAAAATACGACATTGAAGTTTGGATGCCCGTGCAGGGCGTTTACAGGGAAGTCGTCTCATGTAGCAACTGCACAGACTACCAAGCAAGGAGGCTGAATATACGCTATAGAGAGAAAAAAGGCGCGCCTCCAAAGGGTTTTGTACATACACTTAACTCCACAGCCTTAGCTACTGGAAGAACTATAGTTGCTATACTTGAAAACTACCAGCAGGAGGATGGCTCTGTAATTATTCCAGAAGTTTTAAGAAAATATATGGGCGGCATGGAAAAAATAGAACCGAAGGATAAAGCTTAATATCCTGTTAATGAAACTTTCTCCGCTGTTAATTGAGGGATGTAAGTGTCTTCAAAAAAGGTAAGAGACAAATGGCGCAGTAAAGCATGGTATGCGGTTTTAGCCCCGCCCTACTTTGGAAACGTAGAGCTTGGGACGATCCCAGCTGATGAACAGGAAAAACTGATAGGCAGGGTTATTGAGGCAACACTTTACGACATTACAGGCGACTTTACCCACCAATACCTAAAGTTGTATTTTCAAATCATACGTGTAGACGGGAAAAATGCGCAAACAATGTTTAAGGGGCATGAATATTCCAGGGACTATTTAAGGAGCTTAGTGCGACGAAGGACTACGAAAGTCGACGGCATATTTAACGTTTCAACGAAAGATGGTTATAGGTTTCGAGTAGCTGTAGTTGCTTTTACCCTTACAAGGATTGAAACTTCAAAGGAGCGTTCAATTCGCAAAGTTATGGCCAAAATAGTTGAGGAGAAAAGCGCTGTTCTTACCATGGATCAGTTTGTTCAGGAAATGGTTTTGGGGAAGTTAGCTTCCGACATTTATAATGAGGCTAAAAAAATTGCCCCCTTGCGTCATGTGGGTGTCAGAAAATCAAAACTTTTAACACAAATAGCTCAACCCCAGCTGCAAAAGACAAGTCAGACTTTTTCACGAACTATTTAATATATACAAGCCCCATGTGTCAATTAACTTCTTATTTCAATGAGTTATAAAAATTGTAGGGATGTTGAGGGTAAACGGTTTGAGAGAGGTTAACGTTGTTTTGTTTGGTGTGGGCGCTGTTGGTGGGTTAATAGCTAGGTTTCTGTTAGAGAGGCGGGGTGTGAGGATAGTAGGGGCTGTTGATGTAGCTGAGGACAAGGTTGGCAGAGACCTTGGTGAGGTTATAGGATTAGATAAGAAAATTGGGGTGGTAATTTCGCGTGATGTTGACTCTTTGTTTTCGACGGTTAAAGCGGATATCGCCGTCCACGCGACAACGTCATACCTTAAAGACGCGTACCCCCAAATAGTCCGACTTATAAAGAATAACGTGAACGTGATATCCACGTGTGAAGAACTTTCGTATCCATATTATTCGGAGCCGAAACTTGCAGAAGAACTTGACAAACTTGCAAAGGAACACGGCGTGGCAGTCCTAGGGGCTGGCATAAACCCAGGTTTTTTGATGGACACACTTGTTATAATGCTCACCGCAGTCTGCAAAAAGATAGAAAAAATAGAAGCTGTTAGGGTGATAAATGCTTCAACAAGGCGTTTGCCCTTTAAAAAGAAAATAGGCGTTGGCCTAACAGTTGAAGAGTTTAGGCGGAAAATTGTGGAAAAACAGATAACAGGGCATGTAGGGCTTGAACAGTCCATAGCAATGATTGCCGACGCTTTATCGTGGAGGCTTGACAGCATAAACGCTGATGCAGTCGAACCGATAATAACTCAAGATTTGGTGGAAAACGATTCTATAAGAGTTGAGGCTGGCAGAGTGGTAGGTATAAGGCAAATGGCAAGGGGCTTCGTTAAAGATAAAGAGGTTATTCGCTTAAGTTTTCAAGCCTACTTGGGCGCAAAAGAAGAGTACGACGCCATAACTATCAAGGGCGTTCCCACAATAAATCAAAAGATCCAACCGTGTGTGCATGGGGATATAGGGACTGGCGCAATAATCATCAACTTAATTCCTAAAGTGCTCAATGCACCAGCAGGCTTGTTAACCATGAAGGATTTGCCGGTTCCATCAGCTGTGCTCGAAAACTTAGGTCGAAAAGTTTTGCTTAAAAAGCAGCCTGCTCGTTATGGAAAATGTTAAACTCCCTGTAATCTACTCTGGAATGTGGTGAAAATATGGTTTACAAGTACGTGCACAAGAAGGGATCGTTAACCCTTGATGACCTAATAAGACGCGTTAAGGAGAAAGAGGATTTCTATAAAGCCGGGGCAATATGCATATTTGTGGGCGTTGTGCGTGGCGAAAATCCGACCGGCGAGAGGGTTAAAAAATTGGAGATAGAGGCTTATGAAGAGAAGGCTGATGAGGTTTTATCGAATATATGCCGAGACTTGAAAAGGCGGGAGGGCATCGTCGACGTTCAGATTCACCACTTTCAAGGAGAGTTTAACGTTGGCGAAGACTTAGTATACGTTATTGTGGCGGGTTCCCATAGGGAAAACGTTTTTCTAGTTTTAAGAGAAGCTGTTGAAAGATATAAAAAGGAAGCTCCGCTTTTCAAAAAGGAGTTTATAGTAAACCGGGAAGGCAGAATTGAATCCTATTGGACGGCTGAGAAGGGGGTTCACTAAAAGTTTAGTTTGCAAAGCGTTATTAGGCATGATTTCAAAGTATAAGCGGGGATGGGAACCTGGAAAAGAAGAGCTACGCATGGTTTGAAAGACGGCGGAGGACGAGGGCCCTAGACTTGGCTCAAGAACAAATAACAAAGGCCCTTGACACGGTAACCCTTCTAAACCAAGCGACACAGAAGATGTCGGAAAATAAAAAGAAAGAGGCAATGCAGCACATCGAAAACATCTTCGACGTGGAAAAAGAGGTTGATAAGCTGAGGACAGAAGTTTTCAAAGAACTTTCAAAGGGTGTAGCCCTATTTGCGGAGTACCGTGAAGACCTGATGCACCTTGTAAAGAGGCTTGACACCCTTGCAGACCACGTGAAGGATGCGGCAAGATGCATTAAAATGCTTGAAGATGCTAAAATTCCTAAAGAGCTTTGGGAAAATACAGCCCGCACAACTTCAATTCTGGTGGACTGCGCCCAAGCTCTAAGGGAAAGTATAGAAAAAATCACTGCGGATCCTCAATCTGCCATAAACGGGGCGAAAAAAGTTGAGGAAATCGAAAAGGAAATTGATGATGAGTATCTCAAAACCAAAACATTGTTCATTAAATACTCTGGGGAGATGGACAGCGGTTCGACAGTGATCTTTGACGATCTTATTGAGTTCATTGAACGTGCTGCTGATATGTGCGCTGACACCGCGGATTACATAGTGATCTTGGCAAGCAGAGAATAAACTATTTGCCAGATCTTGTAATGGCTTTTCCAAGAGCGAAAGAAACGCCTAAAACCAGAACTGCGCCGATAAAACCGGCAAGCAGCGTCGATAAATAGGGGTTTTCAATGGCTGATAATGTATAGTCTGGCATAAACCCTTTCCAAAAAGGTTCTGGTTCCACAATTTCCAAGGTCTCAGCCACCTTTTCAAGTCCATCCGGGTCTGTCGAGGCGAATGGCACTAAAAATGCAAAACCAATTAAAAGGAGCAAAAACACCTTAATCAGTCTGCGCGTATACCCCACCTCATAAATGCTAAACCGTTTAAAACCGTTGGATTTAGCCTGTACAACTGGATTATGAATGTTGTTGTTATTGCAGCTTCACCAACTCCTATTAGCGCGTGCCAAAATAGCATCGCTGGAATGGTGACGGCTATGCCTCCAACCCCTGAGAAAATTGGAGAGAGCCCTATCTCTAAACCGCAAGCCAACGCGCCTAAAACAACGGAGAGCCATGACGCAATGAAAATGCTGAGGTAGAATTTTTTCCCGTCCTTTGTGTTTCCTGAAATAAACTTAACTAAGAAAAAACTTAATCCGCCTATAACAGCCATGTTGAAGATGTTTGCTCCTAAGGCGATTATACCTCCATCAGCAAAAAATAACGCTTGCATTAATAAAACAATGGTCATGCCAAGCATAGCAGCATAAGGACCCAAAATTACAGCGAGAAAGGTTCCGCCCACAAGATGGCCGCTTGTGCCATAAACTATCGGGAAGTTTAACATCTGAGCCACAAAAACAAAAGCGCTTGAAATTGCCAACAATGGGGCTAAAGATTGACTGCGGGTAGACTTTGCTTTTTTCCAGGCCCAGACAAGGAAAACTAAGGATACAACCCACATTAAAGCGGATATTTCCGGGCTGAGGAATCCATCTGGGATGTGCAACTCGAAGCCTCGTAATACTTTTATTGAAAAAAGTGTTACCAAACCTAATAAACTTTCCGCTAAGTAAGTAATCTTTACTTGAAACAGCAACGTTTATGGGCAGCGTGATTGACTGCCTTTTGGCATTGGTTACATGATGACGTTTAATGTGGTGATCAAGATTCATGCGTAAAACATTTTAGTCTTGCCTATATCAGAGCGGCATATTAACTAAATCTTCAGCACGAATATACAGCGATTCATCTATTTTTAGGCCATGTTCTATG
>JAWBZV010000004.1:0-5929 GCA_038865865.1 Bathyarchaeia archaeon
AGTCCACATCAACCTCAGCGGAGACACTGGCGGCAGGGCTGGGATGGCTACAGCTGGAACAGGAGACGTGTTAAACGGAACCATCGCTGCAATGTACTGCCTCGGGTTAAGCATAGAGGACGCTGTTAGAACAGGTGTCTTCATACATGGACTTGCAGGAGACTTGGCGGCGATGGACATAGGCCCGGACGGGATGGTTGCCTCTGACGTGCTGGAGTATCTCCCCCGCGCCGTGAAATGTTACCGTGAAAACTTCAGGAAAATATCTGAAAACTTTTACAACAAAATCCATGTCATATAGTCTGCCTTTAAACGCCAATAAGAAAATTTTATATTACGATAACTTTCACAGTAGTTGTTCTGAGGTTTCGTTATGAATTCAGAGCAAATTAAAAATTTAGCTAGGAAATATGGCGCGGATTTGGTTGGCATAGCTGCCATTGAGCGTTTTAATGGCGTTCCAGCTCACATGCACCCCGCATCGATACTTCCTGAGGCAAAATCAGTCATCGTGGTCGGGCGTCAAGTAGTTCGCGGCGCCTTACGCGGCATTGAGGAAGGACTTATTTGCCGTGCGTATGATGACTACAGGCGCACCCACATGATAAGCTTTGATTATGAAAGATTCGGAAGAGTTCAACTTGAAGATGCCTTTTTGGCCAGCACCGTCTATGATTTGGCTTGTGCAATTGAGAATGAAGGTTGGGAGGCGGTACCAGTATTTCCGTACCCACCTGAGGCCTGGCCTCAGGGGGTAAGCGTTGCACCTGGAAGGGTTGAGCCCAACGTGCATCCCGATCCGGATTTTGCCGCCGTCGCTGCAGGTTTAGGTGAAATAGGCTACAATAATATTCTTTTAACACCGGACTTTGGACCACGGCAGAGGCTTCAACTTATAATCACGGACATGCAGCTTGAGCCTGATCCACTGTTTGCAGGTAGATTGTGCGACCTATGCATGGAATGCGTTGAAATTTGTCCCCATGGAGCCTTAAGCAAGGACAAGAAATCTGAAATTACCATAGCTGGTAAGAAAATGACCGTGGCCGATGTGGATTATAAGATATGCAACTTCTGCACAAATGGTGCTAGACCAAATAGGTTTCATAATGCGGGTAAACCCGACAGGTTAGCTGCCATCTGCACCCGCACATGCATAGACCACCTGGAAAAAATTGGAGTTTTGAGGATAAAGTTTGCAACACCGTTCAGAAGGAAGAAGCCGCAAATATTCGACATAAGGGGTATGCCCCTTTAGAAGCGGGTGGTTATGCAGGAATTAACCGCGGAAGATGTGAAAAAATTTGCCATCAAGGCTGGCGCCGACCTCGTTGGAATTGCCTCCATAGACAGATTTGAAGGGGCACCGCCTCACCTTCACCCCGCGAAGACTATGCTTCCGACGGCTAGGTCCGTTGTTGTTGTGGCTAAGAGGATTCCACGGGGATGCTTCCGAGGCAACTTGGAAGGGACAAACTTCACCACCTACACATACTATGGCTACGTCTTTCAACAGCACCGATATTACATGCATAAACTAGACTATGAAGTTGCATGCTTCATTGAAAGGCATGGTTGGGAGGCTGTTCCAAGTCAAGGTGCAGGAGCACATTTTAGAATTGCAGCCTTCGCCGCAGGGTTAGGCCAAATTGGATGGGATCAGCTTTTCCTTACACCCCAATTTGGTCCAAGACAAAGATTCGGCTTGATAGCCACCGAAGCGGAGCTTGAGCCTGACCCCATATTTGAGGGGAAACTATGCGACCCTGAAGATTGTGGATATCGATGTGTAGCCGAATGCCCCAACGGGGCTGTACCAAAAACACGCAAAATAACCGTGAACGTGGCGGGAAAAACTATAGAATTTTCAGACCTAAACCTTGAGAGGTGTCTACCAAACTGTATAGCAATCACTAAGCATTCGCCTTTCATGGCTAAAGATCTTCCTGGCATTAATGAAGTGAATCCTCGCTGGCGCGGCGGCTCGCCTTTAGCCTTCAGCCTATACGCCTTTTCAACAGGTCAGGTTGCAGTGGCAAGGGGCAGTCCAACTCCTCCCACAAGCGGAGGCATAGTTGACTGTTATCACATGCTTTACCGCCAGTTCGCCCTCCCCTTCATGGTTTTTCGAGGCTCCACGGGATGCATGGAAGCATGCATTGAATACCTCGAGGAGAGAGGCAAAATCCCCCGCTACAAATATCCATTGAGAAGAAGGGAGAAATGGAGACTTTAGATTAAGCCTTTTCTCCTGCGAACTTATCAGCTATCTTTCTAAAATCTTCCTCACTGTCAATATCTATGAGAACCTCGTCTGAACCAACTTCCACCTTCCTTACCAATTGGCGATGCCTGTTAACCACAGACTTCAAACCCATCGTTTCCTCACTAATCTCCATAATTTCTCTGAAAAGCGATTTGTCAAAAAGTATCGGGTGGCCAGATCGGCCCTTATAACTCGCCACAACTATGGGGCTTCTAAACTTCTTATATTCCTCGATAACCATGTTAATGGGCTCGGGTGTAATTAATGCGATATCTCCGGGAAGCACCATAACGGCTTCCGCGTAATCCATAACAGCGCTGACTCCCGCCCTAACAGAAAAACTTTGACCCTTCCTATATTCCTCGTTAAAAACGAATTTGCAGCTGAAACCTTTAAGAACCTCTTTTATCCTTTGCGCTTCATGCCCCAGCACCACAACCACTTCATCACAATTTGAAGAGGTTGCGCTTTTAACAACCCTTTCAATTATAGTGTAATTGCCTATTCTCTCGAGGAGCTTGTTTCTTCCAAACCTTGTTGATAAGCCCGCTGCTAAAACTATGAGGGAAATCACCTTTTCTCGCCTATGATGACCACTCTGATGCAGTGTCGTGGAACAGATATACCTTTACTTCCTCTCCTTCCTCGAGGGCATTTCTCCCTTCAGGAATCACTATAAAACCATTAGATTTTACCGTTACCCAAGTCAGTGAAGAGTCGCCTATTACAGGTTCGGCAATGTAACTCCCATTTTTCTCGATAACTTTAACGAACCTGACCCTTTTAAAGGATAGAAACTCCTTGACAACGACCCTTCGAGATATTTTAGCCTTTAACGTTAACTGCGGCATAATGGAGAGTGCTCCGCTAATGAGTCGGATTATTGGTAATAAGACAAAGTAAAATCCGACGAGGGTGGATTGGATATGGCCTGGCAACATCACTATGGGTTTGCCGTTCAACATCACCAGGCTGGTAACTCTGCCCGGTTGTACTTTAATGCCTCGTATAACTGAAGTGGGTGTGCCCATTTGGTTTGCAGCTTCCCAAACGTAATCCCTTTCCCCTATAGAAGCTCCGCCAATAGTTGCCACAATATCCGCTTTTTCAAGGCACTTTTCCAATAATTGTTTAACGTTGTTTACATCATCAGGTGCAACACCGTAGTAGAGGGGAACACCACCAACTTCATCAATTAAATGTGAAATCATAACGCTATGACTGTCAAATTTCTTTTTATCTGACTCCTCAACGCGGCTTGTAAGCTCATTTCCAACAGATAACAATGCAACAAGAGGTTTTTTGAAAACTTTAACTTTCCACTTTTTAATATCCAATAGAAATTTTATGTCTTGTGCCCGCAGAACATGTCCCACACCGAAAACTTTGTCTCCCTTTTTCACGTCTGAGCCGGCAGATACAACGTTTTCATACGGTTTGACACTGTGGCGAACTTCGATGAATTCGCCTTTGTTTACAACCCACTCCACGGGTATTACTGCATTAGCGCCGGATGGCAGTTTGCACCCTGTGGAGACGTATACTGCCTCACCAGCATTTATTTCACCCTCAAATTCTTCGCTTAGAAAGCTTCGACCCACAACTCTGAGGAGAACAGGATTGTTAATAGATGCTTGTGCTACGTCGTCGGCTTTAATAGCGTAGCCGTCAAAATGCGAGACACTGTTTGGGGGGACGTCAACATCTGATGTTACATCCTCAGCTAAGATACGATTGTAGGCATAGTGGGCAGGTACCTCTTCCTGTTTTGCTTTCCCGCTCATAATCCTTTTTATGAGTTCATGGGTTTCCTCTAACGAAAGATAATGAAACCTTTTATATGCCTGCATAAAAGGTGAACCCGGTCTATGGATTATTCGCCGCTTTCCGTCTATAGCTTATAATTTCAGCTAGGATACTTATCCCTATTTCTTCCGGAGTCTGGGCACCGATATCTATGCCAACGGGAGCATGTAAAATTTTTAACATCTCACTACTTACTCCTTCCCCCTTGAGCCTGTTGACAAGTGTTGCAACTTTTGCTCTGCTCCCAAGCAGGCCTAAATAGGCAGGCCTCTTTTCAATCATTTTCTTTAAGGCTAAGTAGTCGTGTTCAGGCTCCCCGTGAACTATCACCACGAAGTCCCGTGCGCCCACTTCCACTTTATCCAATATCTCGTTGAAGTCTCCTGTTAATATTTCTGCAACCGTTGGAAAACGTTCTCTGCTAGCTAAATCCTCATTATCGTCAGCCACAACCACGTTGAACCCTGCAATATCCGCCATTTTTGCAAGGGGATGGGCTACATGTCCAGCGCCAATTATAACAAGCCTTGGCCTCGGCTCAATAACGTCTATAAAAATTGTAAGTTCACCTCCGCATATTAAACCAGTTTCCACAGCTTCTGTTTTTTGCTCTCCCCTATGGAGGGAAAAAACAACTTTTTTGGCTTTCCCTTCTTTTAAAGCTTTTAATGACTCATTAATCAATGTCCTTTCCAAGCTTCCGCCGCCAATAGTTCCAAAGATTTCTCCATCCTCAACTACAACCATTTTCCCTCCGACATCCCTCGGCCCAGAACCCTTCTTATCAATAATTGTGCATAAAGCCACCTTCTTTCCTTGCCCCAAAAGCTGAACAGCCTTACTAAGAATTTCCATGTCATCTACCATTTTTACCGTACATACTCTTCATGTTTGCCTAATTAAAATTTTGCCCAAAGTTTATGCTTTTGGGGCACTTCATGAGAGAGTAGATAATAGAAAAAATTTTAAGTCTAAATGTGTAAAAAGCTTCTTCTAATATTTGAAGAGTGGTGTTGAAGGTGCCGTATACCCAGAAAGTTGACGTTGCTTTTTACCGAAATAATTTAACAAGTTTTAATAAAATTAAACTTACTGTGAACGGAAGGTCTTACGAATTTTTTGTTAAACCAAACATGACGCTGCGAGATCTTTTGCGAGAGAAGTTGGGCCTCACTTCGGTTAAGGACATGTGCCACGGCGAAGGAGCTTGTGGATCATGCAGCGTCATTGTTGACGGTAGACCCGTGCTCTCCTGCCTTACGTTAGCAGTAGATTGCGACGGGAAAAATATAGAAACTGCGGAGGGCATAGCAGATTCAAATCACCCCATTTTCGAGGCATATATCAAATATCACACCATGCAATGTGGGTATTGCACACCAGGCTTCTTGGTAACTGCAAAGGCGCTTCTGGATAGGAACCCAAACCCCAAAGAGGAGGACATACGTGAAGCCCTTGGAGGCAACATATGCAGGTGCGGCACATACCCTATGCATATTTTAGCAGTGATGGACGCCGCGAGGAAGTTAAAGGCTGAGGGACATTAATTAATGATTGAAGAAAAGCGCTGGTGGCTGTGGCGGATCCCCGAGGGCGCAAAATACATTGGTAAAAGGGGGATCCCCCGCAAAGACGCAAGGGAAAAAGCAAGTGGTAGAGCAGTGTATTGCAGGGATATATACCTGCCAAGAATGGTTTATGCAAAACCCCTAAACTCGCCTTTCGCAAATGCGAAAATCAAAAATATGGACACAAGCAGGGCTGAAAAACTTCCAGGAGTTATAACTATACTGAAATGGGATGACCCCGTAATTAAATGGCCTCCTACCCCTGAGGCGCCTATGGCGCCCCGCCGTT
>JAWBZV010000004.1:6027-16053 GCA_038865865.1 Bathyarchaeia archaeon
CACCTTACCATGGCGCGCTTTTTGGAGGCATCACATGGCTTGGATATCCTGACGCTTTGGCCGCCCTTGCCGCTTTGTTGGCGAGAAAGGTTCAGAGGCCTGTAAAAATCCTTGATGATTATACATGTTTTCGCGGAGCTGAATGGCAGCTTGGAACCTACAAGTTTAAAATAGGATTTAAGAATGATGGAACAATAACCGCCGTCAAACTTGATACAATTTTAGTGGGACAGCCCCTTCCAGAGCATACTTTAGTAAAGCTTCTTAAAAGCACAAAGATTCCCAACATGGCTATTCATGCAGTGTGGCCTAACCTAAACAGGTGCCGCCGGATGTGCTATAGACATGGCTCACAGCACTGTAACGTTCTCGTCTACGTGATTAACCGCGTAGCTGCAGAGCTGGGTATGGATCCGACAGAGGTCGCTCTAAAAAACGATGGGTGGCACGGCCACAGCATGGAATGGATTAACGAGCATATTAAAAAGGCGGAAGGCTTTGACCCGAAAATAGACAGTTTAAAAGAGGTTATTGAAATAGGGAAGAAGGCGATTGGTTGGGATGAGAAGTGGCATCCTCCAGGCACCAAAAGGCTTCCTAATGGGAAATATCATGGTATAGGCTTTATGGCGGTTGAGCAGTGGGCATGGGTTCCATTTACTGTGGGGAACTTTCCACGCCCCATTTCAGCGGGTATAAGGGTAAATAAGGATGGAAGTGTTGAAATTTTAGGATGGCGGTCTGACGGGGGGACCGCTTTCAGCACTGCTTATTGCCAGGTTGTTGCTGATGAGATAGGAGTACCCTATGAGAATGTTTTTCACAGCCACTTTGATGACCACGGCTTCGTCCTTTGGCAGATGGGCGGCTCCGCCGGGATGGTTTCAAACCTCATTCCCATCATAGCTGCAGCTCGAAAAGTGAAAAGGATGATACTTGAGTACGCAACTCAATTCTTAGACAAATTTAAGGATAAGAAACCTGAAGAGCTGGAAATTGGAGACGGCTTTATATTTGAGAAGGCAAACCGTGAAAATAGCGCGCACATCTCTGAGGTTGCTAGGAGAATTACAATTTTCGCGGATGCAGACCTTTACGACTACATTGAAGCAATAGCTAATCAAAAACCCAACGAAGTTTATAAGAGGGCGGCTTTCCAGCCCCGCACATTTGAACTTATTGAACCTTACGCGAAGCCCAATATGATAAGGCAGGCTCATTTTGTTGAAGTTGAGGTGGACCCTGAGACAGGAAAGATAGATGTCACAAATGTTGTTGTAGTTAACGATGTAGGCAGAGTTATAAATCCCGACGCCGTCAATGGACAACAGTACGGCGGTGCCTATATGGGGCTCGCGAGAAACCACCTTGAGGCAATTTATTATGATCCCTTAACCGGGGTAAAATTAAATGATAATCTTCTCGGTTATTGTGTTCCCTTAATGAATGATATTGGCAGAATAGACTGCCACATTTTTGAGTCGGGTATGGGTTACGGCCCTTATGGAATGGCGGGCTGCAGTGAAGCCCTGGGAGCAGCTTTAAGCATGATCCTGGGCCCAGCAGTCTATAACGCCATTGGCAAGTGGATTGATGACTTCCCCATAACTCCTGAAAAAGTTCTCAAAGCATTAGGCAAAGCATAAGGTGAAAAGGTATGAGATCGTTAAGAAAGTTTAGCTACTACAACGCTAAAAGCGTCGAGGAAGCAGCGTCTATATTGGCAAAATATGACGGGAAGGCTTGGCCTATAGCCGGAGGCTCAGACCTGCTGACTGTTCTGAGGTTTCAACCGCTGCCAGAAGAACTGTATCCTGAAGCCCTTGTCAACCTTAAGACAATAGTCCCAAGCCTCGAGTACATCAAAGAAGAGGAAGGAATGCTAAAGATTGGAGCTTTGACCCGGTTGGAGGATATCGCCAAAAACCCGCTGGTGAAGGAAAATTATGGGGCCCTCGCTGAGGCATGTGGTAAAGTTGGGTCTCCACACTTACGCGAGATGGGCACGATTGGGGGAAACATCAATCAATTTAACCGTTGCTGGTACTTCAGAAAAGAAGACAACAGGTTCTACTGTTTAAGGAAAGGATGCGGTGGAAAAGCTTGGGCTATGATGGGTGACAACAGATACCATTCAATATTTGGATGTGTGAAAATACCTGGAGCTGAGCCGTGCATAAACGGGTGCCCCAACAACATAAACATACCATCCTACATGAGCAAAATTAAAAGCGGTGACGTGGAAGGAGCAGCGGCGATTCTGCTCAACTTTAACCCCATACCTTCAGTGACTGGAAGGGTTTGCCCACATTACTGCGAAGAAGAGTGCAGCCGAAACGTGTTGGACGAGCCTTTAGCTATCCGAGCTGTCGAGAGGTTCTTGGGAGACTATGTACTTGAGAATGCGGACAAGATGGTTGCGCCTCCAGAGATGGATACGGGAAAAAACGTGGCCGTGGTAGGCTCAGGACCAGCTGGACTTTCCGCAGCATACTACCTCAGAAAGCTAGGCTACCGCGTAACAATCTTCGAAAAAGAAAACGAGCCCGGAGGCATCCTTAAATATGGCATACCCCCGTTCAGGCTTCCCAAAAAAGTCGTAGAAAAAATAGTTGAAACATACAAAAACTTGTTAAAAGTTGAGTTCAAAACCAACACCGCTGTTGGAAAGGACTTAAGCCTTGAAGAACTGATGGCGAAATATGACGCAGTATTTTTGGCCACTGGCGCGTGGAGAGAAATTGCCATGAGAATCCCTGGAGAAGAGCTTATGGAAGCCGGTTTGGACTTCCTGAAGAAGGTCAATTCTGGCGTCAGAGAGGCTCCTGGAAGAAAAGTGGCTGTGATAGGTGGTGGAAACGTTGCAATTGACGTTGCGAGAGTGTTGTTGAGGCTTGGTGTAGAACCAACAATTGTTTATAGGCGCACTGAAGGGGAAATGCCTGCGCTGAAAGAGGAGGTTCAAGTGGCCAAGGAGGAGGGGGTAAAATTTGAATTTTTGACCCAGCCGATAAAAGCTGAAAAAAGTGGGGACAAGGTGCTGTTGACGTGTTTGAGGATGAAGCTTGGGCCTCCGGATGCAACGGGTAGACCAACGCCAGTGCCGATTGAAGGCTCAGAATTTACGGTGGAGTACGATGCCGTTATTAAAGCAACGGGGGAGGCGCCGGATCTGTCATTTATTCCAGCGGAGTTCTTGGATGAAAAGGGAAGATTGAAGGTGGATGCTTCAACATACCGTGTGGGCAAAAATCTATTTGCAGGAGGCGATGTGGTTACCGGTCCAGCCACAGTTATCGAAGCAATAGCAGCGGGCAGAAGGGCAGCGGCATGCATAAATGAATATTTAACTCAGAGGAAAGAGGAAAGTCCAAAAAACAACGAAGGCGAAGTGAAATTTGAAAAGGTAGACGTTAAATGCTTGAAGAAGATGAGCAGAGTTGTCATACCGGAAATCGCTTTAACAGACAGGATCAGCAGCCTAGATATTGAAGACGTTCTTGGATTGAGCGCATCTGAGGTTGAGGAGGAGGCAAGCAGATGCCTAAACTGCGGATGCGTGATGGCCCACCCGTCAGATGTGGCTCCGGCGCTCATAGCCCTAAATGCGAAAGTAGTTACAAACAAGAGAACGATTCCCATAGAAAAATTCTTCAAACCCGACAGCTTAAGAACAACAGTTTTAGACGTGGACGAAATAGTTGTTGAAATTCAGGTGCCTAAACCTGTAATGGGGACAAAAAGCAAATTCATGAAGTTTTCGCTCAGAAGCTCCATAGACTTTCCAATAGTTAACTGTGCAGCGGCAATAACAAGCAGAAATGGCGTGGTTGAACAAGCCCGCATATGCCTAAACGCGGTGGCTCCAGTGCCTTACAGGGCATCAAAAGCGGAAGAATACATTAAAGGCAAACAGATCACCGAACAAACAGCCGAAGAAGCTGCTGAAAAGGAAATGGAAAACGCTAACCCATTGCCCTACAACACATACAAGGCTCAGATAGCAAAAGCCTTAATAAAAAGAACAATACTTGCATGCAAGTAAACTGAGTTTCTTATCTCCCCCTTTCTGCCTCTTTTTGGAACAATTTAAAGTGTCAAATTTCAAGGAAAAATTTTGGAATTTGGAATTGCGTGTTGTCTATTTCTTTGGTTCGCCGGCTGGAACAGCTGTGGCAAAGTCTCCTGGCACTACGATATATTGTATTTCGCCCTTAGCTTTTAGTTCATTTATTATGGCTCTCCAGCGGAAATAGCGAGGGTCAGGCTCCTTGTCCAGTGGGACACCTTGCTCAATCATTGTTTTTCTCACAAGTTTTCCGTCGAGTTTTCTTGGCGCTGTCCCATTTTTGATGCATAACGCAGCGGCTATCCCGGCGGCTTGTCCCATGCTCATGCATGGACCAATGATTCTAACGGCTATCGCGTCGAAGTCTGTGGATATGCATCTTCCAGCAACGAGTAGGTTGTCAATCTTAAGCGGGACTAGGCATCGGTATGGAATTTCGCAGTATTCTCCCGGCCTCACACGTGCCTCGTAGCCGCCGGGCTTGCCTATGGGGTGCATGTCAGATGAGCATTGGGCAGGCCTGCATAAGGCTGGTTCTTTAGGCTCTCTGAGGTGCACATGCCTCTTAAACCCTAGCCGCGGGCTTGTAGGGTGATGTGTGTTTAAGAACGAGCCGAACCTAGCGATTCCGTCGTCAAATTTCCTAGCGCAGACCACGTCCTCAGAGGTTAGAACATATTCCCCTCTTATCCGCCTTGAATCTCGTACCCCCAAAAGGTTTGCAAAGGCTGTGATTCGGCATCTCTCAAATCCTGGAACATACTTCCTGTAGAATTTCTCTAACCACATTATTTGTTGGCGCTGCTCAATTATCTGTCTGGTTAAGTCTTCAACGTCTAAGCATCGGCAATAGAAGCTGTGAGCACTTGTGACTGTTACGTCCATATCCTCCTCAGGGGTTCCGGGTACAGGGTACATTAATGCGACGGGAAATATGAAGTATGGCAAATCGCCCTTTTGTACGGCCTCCTCCATAAGCTCAGTTAACAGTGACATTTTTGTGGACGGGCCTTTGGCGCGCCAAGCCCTTACGGCTTCATTATATTTTCGCATGTTTACATTGCTTAGCCTAAAACAGAGGGTTGTGGACTCGTTTAGTCCTGCGTATTCGCTTCCCCCAACCTCGTATGGGACGCCGGCATAGGCGGCTACGTCTGCGTCGCCGCTTGTGTCGATAAAGATTCTTGCGCTTATCGGCAGCTTTCCCGACTTGCAATAACATAAAACTTCCTTGATTGTGTTTCCGTCAACTGTTGCGTCGATGGCAACTGTTCCATAAAGAATTCGGGCGCCAGCCTCTAAAACCATCTGTTCTAGCACGTACTTCGCTTTTTCAGGATCTATTTGGGCAGGCGGATACAGAGCGCCAATTTCATTCATTCTGTCCAAAAATTCTTTGCATATTCCGCCGTCTGCATCAACAATTCCTGAAACTAAACCGTTCGTCGCAAGTCCGCCGAGACTGCTTTGCCCCTCAATTAAAAGCGTGTTCATGCCATTACGGGCGGAGGCTATTGCGGCGGCGACCCCGGCCATTCCGCCGCCTACAACAAGCACATCCACATCGAACCTTGGAGGCAAACGCATTCCTCCTCATTCATTTAAGAAGCGAATTATATGTTTAGACGACAAAATAAAACTTCCTAAATACCGTTAAAGTCCATCGTGGACAACGTCACCTGATTTCTGCGTGCAGTTCAATAAGAGGCCTTGGGAAAAACTGCGGCAGATAGTTTTACGCGCGCTTTTCGATCACGATGGACTTTTTACCTTTTGTTATATACTTCTCCACCATTTCGTCGTTCAGTTCCACCCCGAGGCCGGGCTTGTTTGGAACGTATAGGAATCCTTTTTCGTATCGGGGGAGCTCTTTGACTATATCATCCTTTACACCTGCACTTTCTGTAACGTAGTGGATGTGTAGTGGCCCCAGGTTCTGGTGTGGTATTTTCTCCATCCACTCCGTTGAGGCGATAAAGTGTGCTTGGGCAGCAGCTTCTATTCCACAGCCCATCATGCACCCACAGATTACTGGAAGGCCTGCCGCCCTGGCAATTGAAACCCATCTTTTGCCTTTGAGTATGCCGCCGGCCTTAACAACTTTTATGAAAACTAGGTCGGCTGCGTCGGCTTTTATAACTTTAATCAAGTCCCAAATTTCGTATATTGCCTCGTCAGCCATTATCAACGTGTTGGTTCGGTAACGCAAAGCCCTCAAGCCTTCAACGTCCCAGTAGGGCACGGGTTGCTCTGCAACCCAAATGTTATACTTTTCCATTTCCCTGATTGTGGTTAAGGCTGTTTGCAGGTCCCAAGCAGTGTTTACGTCAACTATTATTTTCACGTCATCCCCGACGGCTTCCCTGACAGCCTTAACGTTCTCTATGTCGCGTTTAGGTGATAATAAGCCCACCTTCACCTTTAGGTATTTAAAGCCGCTTTCTATCCGCTCAACAGCCTCTTTAGCCATCGCTTCGGGTTCCTGGGCGCCTAAAACCCAGCCCAGGGGGATTTTTTCCATACAAAGTCCCCCGATCAGCTTGTACACTGGAACGCCCAACGCCTTCCCCATTATGTCATGCAATGCAAAATCGATGACAGCCTTAGCCTGATTATTCCATTTGACTACTCTGTCCATCTCTGCAACTATTTTTTCTATGTTGAAGGGGTCTTCTCCGAGGAGCACCATGGGACCGATGTAGTCTCTAATTAGTTCCATTATGGAATCCTGACATTCCCCAATGTAGCCTGTGCTTATCCCACCCGTTTCGCCGACACCAACTATTCCAGTGTCGGTGTGGATCTTGACTATAACTTCTTGTTGTTCTTTAATCTCACCGTAGGCTAATCCAACGGGCTTCTTAAAAGGAACAGTTATCGGTATACATTCTATTTTAACAATTTTCATAGCGATCCATTATCATTTTTTGCTTACCACTTTAAAGTTTTACTGTGCGGTTCCCCATTAAAGCCGGGTAAAGTTCAGTAATCCTTATAACTTAAGGCGTCGAACAACATTTTCAAAGGGGAGTTTTATGAGTTATAAATACAGAAGCCTCATAAAACCTTTAGTTGTGCGGCGGACACCGCCCGAGTTGTTGCCGAGCGAAGAACCCTTTTTCTGGATGGAGTCTAAAGATTTGGAGGGTTATCCTGGACATTTTTACTTGGGATACATTAAGAAGCCGAGGCTGCTCCACCCGACAACAGAGGACGGCATGGTAATTCACCCATACGATGAGCTTCTGATTTTCGCGGGGACAAATCCTAATGATATACTATACTTGGGCGCCGAGGTTTCGATTGTCCTTGGCGATGAAAGGCTCGAATACACTTTCAATGAATCATCAGTGGTCATAATCCCCAAGGGTTTGCCCCATGGCCCGGTGCGAATTAAAAGATTAAATTCGCCGATAATCCACTTGGCGCTTGCAGATGCGTTGGAGCATAAAACAGAGATTAAAGCCGCGGGCATGGAGACATTTAAGGGTGAAAAGTACAGCCGCCTTGTCAAGAGGCTTATGACTTCTAAAAGTGCCTATGAAACGATTGTCGCCCTTGGGCCTGTTAAGATTGATGAGAGAGGTGTTATGGATTTGCGGGCGATAGGTCCTGGAGAAGCCTACCAAATGTTGCAGATGCACCCTGAAGACCTTGAAGGAGTCAACATAAGTTTTTCCTTTGAGCTTTGCGGCACTCCAGGTTCGTGGATGAATACTAAGTTCGCCCATGTGCATCCTGCGCCGGAACTGTTAATAGCCATGAGCCTCGACCCTGACGATCTAAACAGACTTGGGGCCTCGCTTGAATTTTGGTTTGGCACGGAACGGGAGGTTTACGTTATTGACAGGCCAACTGTGATAACTATTCCTAGGCCCTGGATTGCGCATACCCCCCTCGTGACGCAACGCGTCGAGAGACCCTTTGCATTCATGCTGGTGTTTCCCGGCTCCTATATGCAGGCAGGCTTTGTTGAAACGGGATTCGACGTATACTAGAAACTGGTTCATTTTTAACTCCTTGAAAGGCGCTTGTGGGAGGATGGGATTGAAAACCCTGAGTGTTGAGAAGTGGCATTATGAAGCTGATGTGGTGGTTGTTGGATTTGGGTATGCGGGGGCATGCGCAGCTATAGCGGCTCACGACGCTGGAGCAGAAGTCCTGATACTTGAGAAGGCTTCGGAACGTTTTGCCGGGGGAAACTCGAAGGTTAGCGGCGGTGGAATGAGAATTCCCATAAACTTGCCTGAGGCGGTTAAATGTTTTAAGGCTATGTTTTTTGGGACAGTATCTGAAGAAGACGTCGCATTTATGGTTGAGGCATTAGGCAAGGTTCCGGAGCAGCTTAAATCTTGGGGTATTGATGTTGCCCCGCTGCCGCCGATGCCGTGGAGGGGAAGCACACTTCCTGAGCCTATCCGTGGTTTATTGCAGAGCTGTGGCCTCTTCTCCATCACGGTTGGGGGGAAGCCTGCCCTTGACCCTTTAGCCTCCGTAGGAGCAGGATATTTGCTGTACGATGCCCTAAAGCGTTGCGTATTGGACAGGGGAATTAAGGTGCTTTATGAGGCGCCCGCGGAAAAACTTGTCCAAAATCCTGCTACCGGGGAAATTTTAGGCGTTGTAGCCAGAATGGGCGATAGGGCCATCTATGTTAAGGCGGGAAAAGCTACGGTTCTTACTTGCGGCGGCTACGAGAACAATTATGAGATGTGGGTGAATTTCAATTTTCCAGGAGTGAAGGTTTACCCTTGGGGCTCCCCATACAACACTGGAGATGGGGTTAGAATGGCTTTGGATGTTGGGGCGGCTTTGTGGCACATGGTCAATGTTGAATGGGACTCTCCATGCGTTAAGGTTCCAAGCGAAATTTACGGATGCGCCGTGCAAACCAAGGTTGTTGGAGCCCTCCGCTCAATCCCTGGAAGTTACATTGTGGTGAACAAGTATGGAAGGAGGTTTATGAACGAATGCAAAAGCCTTGTCCACCGGAAGGAGCCTCTAGAAATAACCTACTTTAACCATGAACGAGTAGAATATCCCAACATACCTTTCTACCTAATCTTTGATGAAGCCTTTAGGGTGAAAGGCCCCATCGTGCCGAAAATGCCAATGGGGTGGAATGGGGTTTTTAGGCTTTATGAATGGAGCGATGACAACGTTGCGGAAATAGAAAAGGGGTGGATAATCAAGGCTGACACGGTTAGGGAGTTGGCTGCGAAAATGGGGATAGACCCTGCTGGGTTGGAAGACACCGTAAACAAGTATAACACTTATTGCGAGGAGGGGAGAGATCCAGAGTTCAATAGGCCTTCAGATAAGATGTTGCCCATATCAACTCCGCCTTTCTACGGAGTGGAGTTGGCGTTGACGCTTACCAACACGCAGGGCGGCCCAAAACACAATGTAAAAGCTCAAGTCTTGGATACGGAAAACCAGCCTATCCCAAGGCTTTACGTTGCAGGCGAGTTAGGCTCATTCTGGGGTTTCGTATACCCCGGCGGAGGCAACATAGCAGAAGCAATAGCCTTCGGCCGGATTGCTGGGGAAAACGCAGCGGCTGAAAAACTTTGGGAATGAGGTCTAAACTAGCTTAAAGAGAAAGTATGGCCCTTTTGACCAGCGTTTTCACTATTTGGATCTTATAGGCATTTTGGGTTAGCGGCACAGCGCCTTTAACCGCGGCTTTTCCCGCCTCCTCTGCAACCGTTTCGTTTATGGGCTTACCTTTAACAGCGTCTTCTGCATCTCTGGATCTCCATGGGGTGGGAGCCACTCCTCCCAATACAATCCTTGCATCCTTGCAGATGTTACCGTCTAATGTGAGCACAGACGCGACGGAGGCTATGGCGAAGTCTATTGACTTTCTAAGCCTAAACTTTATCCATGCTTGTTTTGAGCCTTCGGGCGGCGCGGGCACCTGTATTTCTGTCAAAATTTCGTCAGAATTAAGAATA
>JAWBZV010000004.1:16152-17652 GCA_038865865.1 Bathyarchaeia archaeon
GTCCCATTTAATGGGTCAAAGAACTCTTCTAGTGGAATAATTGTTTTAGTTGTTTTGACCTTGGCATTTAGGGCGATTAGGGCTGGGGCCATGTCGGAGGGATGCACAGCGTAACATTTTGCCGGCCTTCCCAGGATGGCGTGGTACAGGTTGTTGCCAGCGACAGCGTAGCATACCCGCCCGCCCTTTCGGTAGCAGACTATCCTTCCCCCTACATGGTGGGGGTGACGGTAGTAGAGGCATCGAACTTCCTGGCACAGGTTTCCCCCGATTGTTCCAACGTTTCGAATTTGGGGCGAGCCAATGGATCTGGCTGCATCAGCAAGCACTTTATATTTCCCTTTAACCAATGGAGAATCGGCTATTTCAGCCAGTGTGGCTAATGCTCCTATTTTCAAAACTCCAGAGTCTTCCCTAATATAATTCATGTTTGGGATGGTTTTTATGTTGATGATGAGTTCAGGATACTCACAGTGGATCTGATCCTTTAGAACCGTAAGCAGATCTGTCCCGCCAGCAATTAGTTTTCCTTTGCCGACGCTGAGCAGGGCGACTGCCTCTTCAACCGATTTTACGTTTACATGTTTGAAAGGCTTTAAAAACTTCATTTGGAATCACCGCCAACCTTTCCAAGAGCCATCAAAATCTTTTCAGGCGTGATCGGCGTTTCGGTTATTCTCACGCCTATGGCGTCGGCTATGGCGTTGGCTATGGCTGGAAAGAGGGCGCTGAGCACACCTTCGCCTAACCCTTTCGCCCCATATGGGCCGTCAGGGTGGGGCTTGGGCACAAAAACGGTTATAATGTTGTCAACGGGGGGAATGTCAAGGGTTGTTGGAACCCTTTGACCTAAAAGGGTAGGGTTAAGGGGTATCCCACTATCGTAGTATGTTACTTCCATTAAGGCGGGTCCCACACCTTGGCTTAACCCACCTTTAAGCTGCGAAGCTGCGCCTGCAGGGTTTATTGGAACGGTGTCCACCGCGTTAACCACCTTAAGCAGCCGGACCTCCCCAGTTTCAACATCAACCTCCAACTCTACACCGGCTGCCAGGAAACAGTGGGAGTTGTCAGATCGAGTGACAACATGGGAACCCCTGCCCACAACTTCCTCTTGACCGGAAACTATATCTGAAAACTTCAAACTTTTTCTGCGGTCCGTTTTTGAGTATACCACGCCATCCCTTGTTTCAAGTTCTTCAGGGCTTAATCCAAGCTTTTTTGCGGCTTTTTCAAACAGCTTTTTCTTTGCGTCTTTGCAGGCCAGTAATACGGAGCCTCCCATAAGCATGGTCATCCTGCTTGAGGCTGTGGTGGTGGCGAAGGGTGTGTAAGCCGTGTCTGCGGAGAACACCTTTACCTTTTCAATGGGCACTTTGAACTCTTCAGCGGCTATTATGGCTGCAACCGTTGATGCTCCCTGCCCCATGTCGCTGGCAGATTGCCAAACCTGAATTGTTCCGTCCGGCATAAGCCTCACCTCAGCGTTTGTCCCCCAAC
>JAWBZV010000004.1:17751-85444 GCA_038865865.1 Bathyarchaeia archaeon
CACTTTGAACTCTTCAGCGGCTATTATGGCTGCAACCGTTGATGCTCCCTGCCCCATGTCGCTGGCAGATTGCCAAACCTGAATTGTTCCGTCCGGCATAAGCCTCACCTCAGCGTTTGTCCCCCAACCGCCGCCGCTGTACTTGTTTCCGGCGGCTATGCCCCGCCCCCGCCTCCAAGGCCCGCGCGCCTTTTCTATAGGCTCTCCCCATCCCAAAATTTCAGCTACCTTTTTGAGGCATTCCTCCGCCCCCACACTTTCTGTTAGATCTTCGCCAACAATACTTTTGTCGCCCGGCTTAACCATGTGTCTAAGCCTCAGTTCTAGGGGGTCTATTCCAACAGCTTTGGCTATTTCGTCCATCTGCTGCTCAAGCGCCCATTCCTGCTCGGGGGCACCGAAACCCCTGAAAGCCCCCTTTTTAGGGAGGTTTGTGTAGACGCTGAAAGCTTCAAGTTTGTAGTTTGGTATTTTGTTAGCATATTCCACGTGAGCCTTCAATGTGGTTACAGAGAGAGCTGGTGAAAAAGCTTGATGTCCACCGCCGTTGATGAACGTTTTAAAGTGTCTAGCAACTATCCTTCCATCTTTCTTGACGCCGTCTCTAGCTATTGTGACAAAAGTTGCCCTTGGGAACCATCCCGTCATAGCCTCTTCACGGGTTAAAACAAGCTTCACGGGTCTCCCAGTCTTTAAAGCCAAGGCTGCAGCGATCGTGGCTATGGGTGAAAGCGCTACTTTGCCTCCGAAGGCCCCGCCGGCTGGACAGTTAATGATTCTAACTCGGTTTTGTGGAATGCCGAGCAGGTCGCTTACTTCCATCATGTCCTCGAATGGACCCTGTGTGCCGGTCCAAATGACCACCGTTCCGTCGGGCTCAACGGCGGCCACGGCGCCATGGGTCTCTAATTGTGCATGATGCATGGTGTTGACGACGTATTTATGCTCAATTATCATGTCTGCTTCTGCAAAGCCCTTCTCCACATCTCCCCTCTCAAACTTTGCATAGTTGTGAACGTTTGGCCTGAATGTATCCCGAGGCGAAAATGTAACGTCTGGGACATCCTTCCCAATCTTCCAGACAACCACTGGAGGATCAGAGCTTGCCGCCTCCTCAACGTCAAAAACTGCGGGCAAGGGTTCATACTCAACCTCTATAAGCTCCAGGGCCTCAGCTGCTATCTCAGGGGTTTCAGCCGCCAAGGCAGCAACGGGCTGCCCAAATTCTGTAACTTTATCTCTGGCGAGGACGTGAAAGTCTCTTTCACCAACCCCATAAACCCTCCTCCCCCATCTTTTGTTAGGAAGATCTTCAGCTGTTATGACGGCCCTTACACCGGGCAATTTTTTAGCCTTTTCAACATCGATCCTTAGAATTTTTGCGTGGGGGTATGGGCTTGTCTTAACCCTCGCGTATAGCATGTTTGGAAGTCGAATATCGCTGTAGAATTGTTTTTTCCCCGTTACAATTGCATGGGCATCTATTGCAGGTCTTCCCTTTCCAACAAATTCTAGTTCCATGAAAGCGTTTCACCCCTTCCTCAAGGCTTGGGCTGCGGCCTTCACCGCCCTGATAATGTCAACGTATCCTGTACACCTGCAAATGTTGCCTGAAAGCGCCTCCTTTATCTCATCTTCTGATGGGTTGGGGTTTACATCCAGCAACGCTTTAGCTGACATGATGATGCCGGGCGTGCAAAAGCCGCATTGGTACGCGTAATTTTCTATAAACGCCTTTTGTATTGGGTGAAGCTCGCCGTTCACTGCTAACCCTTCAATGGTTTTGATGCTCCTCCCATCACATTCAACGGTTAAAGTTAGGCAGGATAGCACTGGCTTTCCATCTATGAGTACTGTGCAGGCGCCGCACTCGCCGCTGTCGCATCCGATCTTTGTTCCTGTCAGCCCAAGTTTTTCGCGGAGGGTGTATGCCAATGTGTGCCAATGCTCAAAGTGAACTCCTGCTTTGAGTTCAACAAGCTCGCCGTTTATATAGAGTTTTATTGTTTGAGGGGTTTTTGCAAGCGACTCTAAGTGGGCCTTTCTAATGTGGTCTCCCAAGGTTTCCTTCGATTCGAATGCTTCATTACAGTATGGACATAAGCGTTTATCCTTCAATTTTGATTACCTCGACTTTTGCAAGAGGGACATTTTAAGAATACGAATCTCTTGCCTAATCCTTCGAAGTTCATTTTCAGTGAATGCTAGGTTGGGAGCCCTTTAAAGATATAAGATTTTCCATTAACCCGCAACTATAAACCTTTGGGCGGCGCCCAAGTAAAGTAGGGTGCGCCGAAAAAATCTAGCAGTTTCTTTGGAATGAAGGGCGTTAGGGCCGCGCTGGGGAGTTTTTTGCCAACTTTTGGGATGAGCCCTACGGAGTCGGTTCCAAGCTTGCATACAATGGCATGCTCAAATAACCCGAGCGATTCAACTTCGACAATGTCACCTTGACTTCTCGAGTCTTTCAAGGCGTTTTTTACCTCCTCTTTTGATGCCCCTATAACTATCAGCCTATCAAGAAGCGTTTTTGCCCATTTTCTATAGAGCCTCAACTGTTCTTCAGCCATTTCAGCCTCAACGCAATCCTCTTTTACACCCGTTACCTTTATGTTAACCGGGAGGTTTTCGCATAAGCCGAAAAGCTCAGACAGTTTTTTAAGGGCTACTTTTCTTCCGTCGGCAAGTTGGGCTTGCAGCCTCAGCAGAGGAATTATGGCGTAAATAGTTTTTGGCGAAGTTAACCCTACATCAACGCATATCTCCTCCTTGCTCTTGCCCAGCCATGTTATGTGCCCCTTTACCGTTGAAAATTTCCTCACGTTTTCGATGGATGTTGGGCATAAGCCTATTTCTTTTTCCAGATAGCTTAGGGCTGCCTCCTCATCCTCTCCTGAAAAAGTTATTTGAATCCTATTTTGAGCTGTTATGTTAACGCCTTCTAAATTCACTTTGAGTCCTTTAAAAAGAGCTTTGATATGGCCTTCGACAATTTTCACCTGATGTGATTGGTAAATTTTTGTGAGTAGCGTTACAGTTGGCATTTGAAATCTCCGATTAGGGCCATAATTTCTTCGTGAAGCCTTCTTATCCGTGCAATCGCCGACGGCGGAAGCTCTTTAGATAATTTCTCTATAGTCTCTTCTATGGAAACTTGCCTTGAACCTTCAATAAGCTTGTCAGCGTACGTGACGATTTTCTCTTCGATGGTCTGGGGTGTGTAAATATCTTTTGGCCAACCAAGCTTTTTCGCTTCGCGCGGAGTTATTCCACCGCCCACATGCCTCTTTATTATGGAGATTATGGAGTCAGGTAAGCCTAACTCTTTGGCAATTTGCGCCCCTATAACCGCATGGTGTACGCTGTGGGTTTTTGAGCGGCCGATGTCGTGGAGGAGTCCCCCAATTTCAACAAGTTTTAGGGAAACGTTTAAACCGTTTTTTGTGCATGCTTCCGCAATTTTTACGGCAAGCCTTGAAACTGCTTTACAGTGGTTTATTACGTTTTCTGGGCATCCGCTTTCCCGTAAAAGCTTGAGGGCCTCCTCCCTTGTTGGGAGCTTTTCACTCACCCAGCTCCTTCCTCAGCTGTTCGATTTTTTTGGTTAGTACCTGCAAGATTTTTTCGTTATTGTAGTGCATGAGAGGTTTGCCACATGTGGGACATTTAAAGACGTATTCCACTGCTTCTTCGAAGGGGATTCTTCGGCAGCCGGGCGTTTGACAGTAGTAGAAGTCGTGGGTTTTCTCGTATTTTAGCCGAAGGTTCAGTTTTTCGAGCACCCTTCGTTTTTGGCTCAATATGAAGCCTTCAAGTTGGTCTGGCTGCAGTTTCCAGTGGAATATGAACCATCCCGTTTTGGGGTCCCTTGTCCTCCGCAAGCTTACGAGAGAATGGTCGTAGAGCTTATAGAGGATTTTGCGCACATTGTTAAGCCTTATGCCCGTCTTGTTCGCTATTTCGTCATCGGTAATCTCGTCTGAGTTTTTCAGTATCTCAATTATTTTGACAGCCTCTTCCTCGCCAAACGCCTCTGCAATTTTAGCCAATGTAAAGTCATCAAACGATGATAACATGTTGACCCTTTTTATGTGTGGCGTTGCACTTTTCGCCATAATATATCTACGTTTTAATTTAAATCTCTTTTCTAGCTTTAGACTCCAAACTAATATTCTTAATTACTTTCTTGCCTCTTCTCTGGGGAACTATTACAACCTTCGCGTCTTCGAAAGTTTTGATAAGCTCTTTTCCCTCGAAAAACCTGTCCAAGAAAACCGCCAAGCTTGCACATTCAGAGTGGGGCTGGTTTCCAATTGCCACATTGAAGTCTGAGACGGCCTCTGAAAAGAATTCTCCCGGCACTTTCTGGCTTCCCACGATGACTAGAACGTCCTTACGCGTTGCTTTTATTCTTTGGAGGACATCACTTGACTCGATGTTTTCACCGTAAGCCGTCAAATGGACGACTATCCCACCTTTCATCTTCCACTCCTCAACAGCCTTCCTCCATGGAGTCCCCATTTCGAAATGGAATGGGCCTCCCCAGTTTTTCACAACTTTTTCAACAGATGCCTTTATCTTCTTATCCTCTATGTCTGATAATATGAAGCCTGAGGCACCTAGGGCTCTGGCTGTTAAGGCCACGTGGGTTGTGAGACGTACGTCTCTCCCTGGCCTATGGCCCCATCTCAAAACCACTATTTTAGGCGTGCTTTCATTGTTTGAAGCTCTCAATTTTCCCACCGAACTTGATGATGCGGTTTTTCACTTTTTCTGCAAACCACGGTACAGCCTCAAAAACTCCTCGCGCTATGCCCTCCTCGTACCTGATTTCCCTTACGTCAGCTCGGTTGTAGAGCCAAGAAATGAAGGGCATCGTTTCCACTGTTAAAGGCACCGTGAATGAGACTTGAACGTAATCTTTTAAGGTGTTTGTTATTTCGCCTTTCAATTTGTCAATGTTAGTTCCATAAAGGGCGGATACTGGCACGGGGTTAGGCGCTTTGTCCTTAAGCTTCTCAATTTTTTGTTCAACTTCTGTTTCGGACATTACATCTATCTTGTTCATTACGGTTATTGTTGGTATTCCGGAGGCTCCTATACGGTTTATTGTTTCCAGACAGACTGAAAGCTTCTTTTCGATGGTGTTTTGGGGTTCGCTTAAGTCAACAACTAGGAGTATTAGGTCAGAGTATATAGTTTCTTCCAACGTGGAGTGAAAAGCCTCTATCAAAGTTAAGGGTAGTCGATCAATAAAGCCCACAGTGTCCGTCAAAAGAAACTTTTTCCTTGAAAACTTAACAAGCCTTGTTGTCGTGGAGAGGGTTGTGAAAAGGGCGTTGTCTACAGGAACGTTCTCCTCTGTTAAGGCGTTAAACAATGTGCTTTTTCCGGCGTTCGTGTATCCGGCTAAGGAAATTGTTGGAAAGCCAAGTTCCATTCTTCTCTCGCGATGCAAAACTCGCTTTCTACGGATCTTTTTAAGCTTCTCGTTTATGGTTTGTATCTGCCTCTTGACGGTTTCATAGTAAACGTCAACCTCATATGCTCCGAGGCCCATGAAACCAGGCTGCTCGCCCATTTTGGCAAGCCTGACTTTTTCCTTGGCGCGGGCTAACTCATACTTGAGTCTTGCCAGCTGAATTTGAAGCTTCGCCTCTGTTGTTGTGGCTCTTCTGGCGAATATTTCAAGGATAAGCTGGAAACGGTCGATGGTTTCAACGCCCGTGACCTTCGCTACGTTGTAGGCTTGCACAGGCTTTAGCGGGTTATCAAAAATTATTTTTTGCGCCCCTGTTTCCTTTACAAGCTCAGCTATTTCCTTTACTTTTCCATAGCCCACTTGATAGCGGGGGTCCGGATCCCTAACCTGCTCTACTTTTCCAACAACCGTATAGCCCGCTGATTCTGCTAGGCTTTTAAGCTCTTCTATGGATGAGGGTTCAGTGGATTTTCGGCGCTGTACGATGACTGCCTTCGTTAAGCTTTCTCCTCCGACTGTTCCTGATCGAATTTTAAGAAGTCTCCAAGGGTTAGTTCGCCGCCTTGAGGTTTGGAGAGAGCTATCCTTGGAAGTTTCTCTTCTGATGCTGGGACGAGAAGCTTAATTTTTAGGGCGTGCTCTAGTTTGGCGGCAAGCCTGTTGTCGGGCATAATCTTTTTTGATTCAATTTTTTTAAGCACGGAAACTTTTTCACTTATCCTTTTTCCCAGCTCTTCATAGCTTAGTCCCATCTTCTCCCTCGCCTGCCTTATTCTCACGTCGAAGTCTTCCACAAGTTCAATGTTTTCTTCAATATTTCCCTGCAAATGTCTTCCACCACCTTGAACGCTCAGCGGCGGCTTCAACGGCGCAGTTTTTGGTTTAAGCGTTGGTTGGACGCTTTCAAGCTCCTCCCAAACTATCTTCCCATGCCTTGAGCATTCACCGCACACTATCAGTTTTGCTCCCTCAATTATGGCTTTGATGGGTTTGCCCTGGATTTTCCGTCCACAAACTTCGCAACGCACCTGTGAGCGCCCCTTTTTTAAACTTTTATTTACTTGGTTATGTTTATAGTTGTCGAATCTCTTATTAGGTTTAATGGACGGCGATAAGGTGTTGGACGACGACCTTAGGCGGATTAGGAGTGTTGCAGACTACCAGTTTGGAAGAGGCGTCGGAGAAAAACTCTTTCCAGAAAACGTGGAAATAGCCTACTCCAAGCGCACTGGCAGAATCCGCTACGTTTACCTGAATAGTAAACGTCTCGCCACCCTCCGCCCCACAGACGGCCTCTTCTCCCTAAGCATTGAGGGGGCGAAAAGGGTTATTGGAAACGGCGCCCAAGCTAAGTGCGTAGTTGTGGTTAAGAACGATGTTTCAAAGTTTGTGGCTGAAGGCAGGGATGTCTTTGCCGCCTACGTAGTAAAAGCTGACGGTGAAATTCGGCCAAAAGATGAGGTTATAGTGGTTAACGAGAAGGGCGAAGTTATAGCTGTTGGGAGGGCAGTTTTGTCTGGGGAAGAGATGTCTGTCTTCAAAACAGGCGTGGCTGTAAAAGTTAGACGAGGTTTTGCGGAAGAAAGTTAAGTATGAAAAGGCATAAACAGATTTAGGAGAGGAAAGCCTTTTGATGCGTAGGCGGATAAGCCCAAGAGAAGCTAGACGCATGATGCAGCGCATGGGCCTAAGCATGGACGCCGTTCCAGACGTCCAGCAAGTCATTATAAAGACAAGCAGCAAGGAAATAGTAATAGAGGAACCAGAGGTTGCCGTTTTTGATGTTCAAGGTCAAAAAATGTTTCAGATAGCTGGGGGAAAAATAACCGAAAAGGCTGTGGAACGTAAGTTAACAATTCCTGAAGAAGATGTGAAGCTTGTAGCCGACCAGACGGGTAAAAGCCTCGAAGAAGCCCGAAAAGCCCTAGAGGAATGCGAAGGAGACCTAGCCAAAGCCATCCTCCTCCTACAATCCAAAGTTTAACATTTTAACGGTGTTTAAGTAATTGTTTAACATCGTTTCAGCAGGGCACTTTTGCATAGACTCCATCACTCTACCTGGCAGAAACGCACCCTGCGTTATTTTAGGCGGTTCTGTAACATATGTCTCCCTTGCCGCAAGGCGTCTTGGCGCAGAAGTTTCCATTGTTTCTAAGGTTGGAGAAGATTTCCCAAAAGCTTACATGTGGTGGCTCAGCCAAGAAGGTATAGACCTTTCCACAGTTGTTGAGGTTAGGGATGCGAAAACCACAAAGTTTGAACTGGAATATGACGGCGACCTATCTAACCGTAGACTGAGGCTGATAAGCAAGGGTGCGCAAATAACTGTGGAGGATTTGCCAAAATCTTTAAGGGCGAAAGTTGTCCATTTAGGGCCTATAGTCAACGAAATTCAATACGAAGTCGCCGAAAGCCTAAAAAAGTGCGCTGAGGTCTTATCCCTTGACCCTCAAGGATTAATCCGTATTTTTGACGAGAATGGGAATGTAACCATAGGCCCATTATCGGACAAGCGTATATTGGAGCTTGTAAACATCTACAAGTCATCACTAGACGAAATTGAGGCGGTCACCGGCCAGAGGGACCTAAAATCCGCTGTAAACAGGGTTCACGACTACGGCGTAGAAAACGTCATAGTAACCTTGGGGGCGAAAGGCGCAATTCTTTCCGTTGAAGGAACCATGTACAATGTCCCAGCCTACCCGCCCAGTAAGGTTGTGGATCCAACGGGCGCCGGTGATGCCTTTATCGGAGGGTTCTTGGCAGAATACGTTAAAGGCGGAGACTCTTTGTGGTGTGCATGTGTAGGCTCCGCTGTTGCCTCCACAGTCGTTGAAGGCGTTGGCCCCACATTTTTTGGCGACGAGGATGAGATTCACCGGAGGGCACGGATGCTCTATGAAAAAGGGAATAAGTAAGGAAACATAATGTATCACGTTTAACCATAAGCAAATTTGAGAGAGGGCTAAGGTTGGGACGTGTCTCAAAAGGCGAAAAGTGCAGTGTTGCAAACTGCAACAATGAGGCAAAGCGTTCCCTCCCAGCAGATAAGGTTAGGCTTGCTGGTTTAAATGTGGAAAGCGAAAAACGCGCCTACTTATGCGAAAGCCACTATAAGGAGTACAAGAAGAAGACTAAGAAGGATAGAAAGATTGAGCAGTGGCGATATAAAAGCGTTTAAAAGCTGAAGGAGAAGTTTGCCATGCGCATATTACAGTTGCACTCAAACTTCATCGAATACAAACCCATCCAGAAAGAAATAGCCATGGCTGAAGAAACCTCAGAGGAAACAAGACGCCTCGAAGAGATCGTGGTCCTGTTCACAGCCGTTGAAGAGGACGACGACGAGGCGACAGCGAAAAGAGCCGTGGACGAGGTGCACTCCTTCCTTGAAAAGTTAAAAGTGAACAGAGTTCTGATTTATCCGTATGCACACTTAAGCAACAACCTTGCGGCTCCTTCCGAAGCGTTAAAAGTCATTAAGGCCATGGAAGCCTATGCCAAAGAAAAAGGTTTGGAAGTTTACCGCGCACCCTTC
Organism: Bathyarchaeia archaeon; assembly: GCA_038865865.1. GTDB lineage: Archaea > Thermoproteota > Bathyarchaeia > Bathyarchaeales > Bathycorpusculaceae > JANXEP01. The sequence goes on from JAWBZV010000004.1 coordinate 26,772, forward strand.
GGCTGGAATAAACAGTTCACAATTTCCATAAAAGGGCATCCGCTGGCGGAGCAGTCCCGTCTTATAGCGCCGTCTGAGGCGAAAGCTGGAGAAACCGAAAAGGTTTCAGAAGCTATAAAGGCCGAGGAGAAACTGGAATCCTTCTGGCATATCCTCCAGCCCGACGGGACAATGGTCCAAGTTGAAGAGTTCAATTTTAAGGGACACGAAAACCTTGAAAAGTTTGCAAAGTATGAGATTTCAAAGGTTAGGGCAAGCCAGCAGATGCCGCCCCACGTGCCGCTTATGAAGCGCCTCGAAATAGCCGACTACGAAGCTGGAAGCGACCCTGGAAACATCCGCTGGTACCCGAAGGGAAGGTTGATAAAATCCCTAATAGAACAGCATGTAACCGCCAAAATCATCGAATACGGCGCCATGGAAGTTGAAACCCCTGTCATGTACGACTTCCAGCATCCAAGCCTCGCAGACTACCTAAACCGTTTCCCAGCGAGGCAGTACCTACTAAAATCGGAGGATAAGGAGCTTTTCCTAAGATTTGCCGCTTGTTTCGGACAGTTTTTAATGGTTCACGACGCCCAACTGTCGTATAGGCACTTACCCCTGAAAGTTTACGAGTTAACCCGTTACAGTTTTAGGCGGGAGAAAAGCGGCGAAGTTGTGGGCTTAAGGCGCCTTCGAGCCTTCACCATGCCTGACTGCCACGCCTTCTGTGCCGATCTCGAACAAGCCAAAAAAGAGTTCGTGAAAAGGTTTAAGCTTTCCATGCAAGTTTTAGAGGACATTGGCCTTTCAAGGGAAGACTATGAGGCTGCAATACGCTTCACAAAAGACTTCTACGAGGAGAATAAGGATTTCATAGTTGAACTGGTGAAAATTTTTGGCAAACCTGTCCTTGTGGAGATGTGGAAGGAGCCATTCTTCTATTTTAGGCTTAAATGGGAGTTCAACTTCATAGACAACCAGGACAAGGCTGCAGCCCTTTCCACAGACCAAATAGACGTTGAAAACGCAAAGAGGTATGGCATAACATACGTTGACGAAAATGGCGAAAAGCGTTACCCCCTCATATTGCACTGTTCTCCAAGCGGCGCCATAGAAAGATGCATTTACGCCCTGCTCGAAAAAGCCTACAAAGAACAGCTTAATGGGAAAGCTCCCATGCTTCCAGTCTGGCTCTCGCCGACACAGGTGCGCATAATCCCAATGTCAGACAAGTTCCTCGAACACTGCGAGAAGATGGCGGAAACTTTGGAAAAACATCAAATACGCGTAGACATAGATGATAGACCATTAACGCTTCAGAAGAGGATCCGCGAGGCTGAAATGGAGTGGATACCCTACATAATCGTCGTCGGCCAGAGGGAAAGAGAGTCGGAGACGCTTCCAGTAAGGGATCGGAAGGCTGGAAAAATACGCGGAATGAGGCTTGAAGAGTTAATAGGCGAGATTAAAGCTGCCTCTGAAGGTAAACCGTTTAGACCGCTGCCATTGCCGAAGCATGTTTCAAAAAGGCCCCAGTTTTATGGCTAAAACTGGAACTACAAAAAGTATATCAACAATAATTGAATAAAGCTTTGTGGTCTGGTGGCTGCCTTGGAAAGGGAGCCTTTAGTGTATATAGACGGCGAATATTATCCCAAGTCCCAAGCGAAGATCTCGGTTTTTGACCATGGACTCCTTTACGGCGACGGAGTCTTTGAGGGGATCCGCGCATACAAAGGCGTAGTGTTTAAGCTTAAAGAGCATATAGACCGCCTCTATAACTCGGCAAAAGCCATAATGCTGAACATTCCATTAACCAAGGAGGAGATGATGAACGCTGTTTTGGAAACCTTACGGAAAAATGGGTTACGAGACGCTTACGTAAGGCTTGTGGTGACGAGGGGTGTGGGTGATTTAGGCCTCGACCCGAGGAAATGTCCAAAACCAACAGTGATTATAATCGCTGACACTATAAAACTATATTCAAAGGAGGAGAAAGAGAGGGGTATAAAAGCCCTAATTGTTTGGGTTAGGAGAAACCCTGTGGACACGGCTTCCCATGAGATTAAGTCCTTAAACTACTTAAACAGTATTTTAGGGAAGATTGAGGCCAACATTGCGGGTTTTGACGAGGCCATATGCCTTGACAAGAACGGCCACATAAGCGAGGGAGTAGGTGAAAATCTCTTCATAGTGAAAAATGGGAAAATTATAACTCCGCCTCCGTCAACAGGCCTCCTCACAGGGATAACAAGAGAAGTCATAATTAGATTGGCTGAAAAACTTGGATTTCTCGTCATTGAACGAAACATAACACCCACGGAACTTTTCACAGCGGATGAAGCGTTCTTCACAGGAACCGCTGCAGAGGTAACCCCAATAGCGCAGGTCAACGGACGTATTATAGGCGATGGCAAACCAGGCCCAGTTACACGCCGTTTAATAAGCGAATTTGAAAAATTGCTCGGTGACCCGGCTGAAGGAGTTCCCATATACAAGGATTAATTTAACCCTAATTCAAGCCCCCTCGCAATTTTCTAACCCTTCCACTTATCTAAAATGGGTATTACTGATTTTTAACAACAAAATCGGATGCCTTAAGCCAAAATATTTTAAAAGTCAAAATCTTGAAACTAAGCCTCTGATGAACGGGGTTCTTGGTTTAGGGTGTGAAGTTTGGAAACCCTCATGTTAACTGAAGAGGAAGTGAAAGGGCTCATTTCTATGAAAGAAGTTATGGAGAAGGTTGAACTCGCATTTAAGGAAAAGGGTTTGAGAAAGGTTCAGATGCCCCCTAAGCTTTACCTATTCTACAAGAAATACGATGGAGATTTGAGGGTGATGCCCTCCTACCTTGAAGAACTGGATATTTCAGCCGTTAAAATTGTAAATTCACATCCCGACAACAAGGCGAGGTACAACTTGCCAACAGTTATGGCTGTTGTTGTTCTAGTGGACCCCAGAAACGGTTTTCCATTGGCGATAATGAGTGGAAAAGCCTTGACAGACATGAGAACCGGTGCCGCAGGTGGGATTGCGGCAAAATACCTTGCAAGAAGAGACTCCAAAATTGTAGGCATGATTGGAGCTGGGGCGCAGGCCAGAACCCAGCTGGCCAGCCTGCTAGAGGTTTATGGGAAATTGGAAGAGGTTAGGGTTTGGGGGCTTTACGGAACCAGCGACGAATTTGCAGCCGAAATGAAGACTAAATATGATAATATAAGCCGGATATTTTCGGTAAAAAATGTAGGTGAGGCTGTTAGGGGGGCTGATATTGTTGTAACCGCAACCCCTTCAAGGCAACCCCTCGTTATGGATAGCATGGTTTCCGCCGGGATGCATTTCAACTGTATAGGTGCTGACGCGCCAGGAAAAGAGGAGCTTGACCCAGCCATTTTAAAGAGGGCTAAGATTGTCGTGGATGATTTGGAGCAAGCCTCTCATGGCGGGGAGATAAACGTACCCCTCAGCCTTGGGATAATAACGAAAGAGAATATATGGGCTGAGATAGGCGAAATTGTCGCAGGCCTAAAGCCTGGGAGAGAAAGACCAGATGAAATAACCATTTTCACTTCGACGGGTCTAGCAGTTCAAGATGCAGTTACGGCCAAGCTTGTCTATGATAAAGCAATTAAGAAAGGCGTTGGGAGATTCATTAAAATAACATAAGTTCACTGCAGTTTTCAGAATTCTCCAATTCACTTTTACCTTTTTTATGTATATGCTTTCATGTTGACGGTATTGTTACAGTGAAGGGTTCCGTTTCAAGATCTTGGGCTAAATAAGCCACAACTGTTACGGCTTGTCCCTTATACTCAACCCAGCTCCAGTTCAGCATGATGGTTTCAGTCGAACCCGGCATAATGTCTACTGAGATGTCCTCAAAGGTTTGGGATGCCCCGTCAGCTAAGCTGCACACGATCTTTTTGACTGTGGCGTTTGCAGCGGATTCCGCTGAATTAAATATTGTCACGCTGAAGCGATCAGGATAAGCTTCATTAAAGGTTACGTTTTGAATCAACACGTCAATAGTTTTCAGTTCCACTTCTTTTTTGAACACGTATCCCTGTTTGGTGTAAACTGTAACCACGGTTTTGTTGAACCCGTGCCAGTTTCCCTTGAACATTACGTGAAGTGAACCGTTTCTCGGAATGGTTTCAGGCTGTGCACCTAAGTTCGGCGTCATTTCCTCAAATCCCACTCCTAGAATGGTCATACCTGTGACTGTTAGATCGATCTCTGAATTGGCGTCATTAACCACTGTCACGTTGAATTTCTTGAAGGAAACTTGGGGATTAAAATCTGCGGCGATGTCCAATTTGACAAGGGGAAGCCTTACTTCAATGTTAGAAGCAGCAGAGTCTGGAGAAAAAACATGTATGAGGATATTTTTGCCTGCAAATTCGCTGGCAAACTCCCCAAAAGTAATCTTCTCCTCACCCTTTTTAACAGTTGAACATACAATTTCTAGAGATTCTCCAATAGGAACAGTCAACCCGTCCTCGGCTATCGTGGGTACAGTCTTCGCGACGTAGTAAAGCTGGTTTTCGCCTTTTACACTCACCGCAACCGCGGATATGGTGGCAATTGTAGGTGAGTAGGAGGGGTTTAAAACTCTTATTTTAAAAGAAGTTATGTTTTGTTTATCAATGTAAAGGTCTGTTATCGCAAGGGTTGTTCTATGTGGATAGTCAACGTAGGCGGCGATTGTAAACGCGTATGCGATCACACCGCCCACTATTGCGGCGATTAACATGAGGAAAATAGCCGTAAGGATTGAAAGTGCCTTTTCATCACCACGTGCGTCCATAATCTGCCATGCTCCAAATGTTGCTTTATCTCTCATATCCTTTTTGAATAAATAAGCATTCCCGTAAAACTGAGCATATCAATAATTCAAGTGTCACAAAAGAATGAGTTGCCTTTTCCATCACAAAGTTTAATTGTCTTCGTAATAGATGAAAAAGCGTTTAAAGGTGGATATGATGGAGGATACTATTGCAGTTATCGGTGCAGGGGTCATAGGCGGAGCTATAGCAAAAGGCCTAATAAAAAGCGGGTACAAAGGCAAAATAATAGCCACGAGAAGAAACCCTGAAAAGTTGATGGAGCTTAAAGAGCTGGGTGCAGTAGTGACCAACGATAATAAAGCAGCGGCTAGGGAAGCGGACATAGTTTTCCTCTGCGTCAAACCAAACGACGTGTTGAAAGTTTTGGGAGAGATTAAGGAGGAGATCGTGGGAAAACTTGTAATTTCAACGGCCGCCACAATACCGCTTAAACATTATAAGCAAGTAGCTCCGAAAGCCAAGTTTGTGAGAACCATGCCCAACATTGCAATCCTAGTGCGGGAATCTTACACTGCATACACATGCGATGAAGACGTGACAGCTGAAGACAAACAGAAAGTTAAGGCAATCTTTGACACTATGGGCGTCTGCCAGGAGGTGGAGGAGAAATATATGGATGCCATCACAGCCCTAAGCGGCAGCGGACCAGGGTACATTTCCATAATAATTGAGGCTTTGATGTATGCGGGTTTAAAAGTGGGGCTTCCAAGGGAATTAGCCCTCTACAGCGCGGCTCAAACTGTTTTAGGAACAGGGAAGTTGGCTCTAGAATCCCGTGGTCACGTATCATCCATAAAAGATATGGTGACAACACCTGGCGGTACAACAATCGAGGCCATATACGAGCTTGAGGGAAGCCAAATTAGGCAGGCTCTAATGAGGGCTGTGGAGAAAGCTACAGAGAAATCCCAAAAAATTAGAGAAAAGTTGGGGCTTTCCTGAAGGTTTTCGCCTCTCAGAAGGTGAATCTTATTAGCTAAGACACCTTTCATTAATAGAAGTGGTTAAGAATGTATGGCTGGAATGGGAAATTCTTAAGGGTTAATTTGACAAAGCAAAAAGTTTCGGTTCAAACATACGACGCTGAGATGGCTGAAAAATTCCTCGGCGGTAGAGGTTTTGCGGCTAAAATCCTCTGGGACGAGCTTAAACCCGGGATAGATCCTCTATCCCCTGAGAACAGGCTTATTTTCGCCACTGGCCCATTGACTGGATTCGCCTTGCCAAGTAGCGGTAAACTTGTCGTTGCAGCTAAAAGTCCATTGACAGGGGGATACGGCGATGGAAACTTGGGTTCCCAAGCCGCTGTCCAGATGCGCAGGGCTGGGTATGACGCTATAATTGTGGAGGGCAGGTCAGAAAAACCCGTTGCCCTCTTGGTTCAAGGCGACAACACGCAATTCCTTAAGGCTGATGAACTTTGGGGGTTAAGCTCTTTTGAGGTTGAAGAGAAACTTAGGGACGTCTATGGACCTTCAGCAGGCATACTCACCATAGGCCCAGCTGGAGAAAACCTCGTGAAGTTCGCTAACATTGTCTCTCAAGGTGGAAGGGCGGGAGGCAGGCCCGGAATGGGCGCAGTTATGGGTTCAAAGAATCTCAAAGCCCTAGTTATCATTGGCGCAGGCGAGTTGCAGGCAGCCAACCCCAAGGCGTTAAAAGAGCTTGGCGCCGAAGCCTATAGGGAAATTTTAACAAAGCCAAACTATGCCTTTTGGAAGAGGCAGGGCACCATGTCAACCCTTGAATGGAGCCAAGAAAACAGTGTTTTACCCACATTCAACTACCGGGAAGGCGTCTTTAGTGAAGCTGACTCCATAGGCGGCTTTGCCATGGAAAAGATAAAGATTTCCCAGCGGGGCTGCCCCAACTGCAACATGACATGCGGAAACGTGGTCGAAGACGTTTATGGCTTAGACTCCGAGCTTGACTACGAAAACGTGGCTATGCTGGGCGCCAACATCGGAATTGGCGACCTGAAAAAGGTTGCAGCTTTAAACAGGCTTGCTGACACGCTTGGATTGGACACAATTTCCCTCGGCAACGTTATAGGTTTCATTATGGAGGCGTCTGAAAAAGGACTTGTCAAAGAAAAGATTTCATGGGGCGATTATGAGGCAGCTAAAGCCCTAACCGAAGACGTCGCGTATAGGCGGGGTTTAGGTGCAATCCTTGCAGAGGGCGTGCGCTTCACGTCGGAAAAAGTTGGTGGAAACTCAAGCCAGTGGGCTATGCATGTTAAGGGGCTTGAGGTCTCAGGGTATGACTGTCACGCTGCACCCGCTATGGCTTTGTCTTATGCCACAAGCCCCTTGGGCGCCCATCACAAAGACGCTTGGGTAATCTCTTGGGAGGTTAAAGCCGGAAGGGAAAGCTACGGCGGGGAGAAAGTTGACAAGGTCATTGAGCTACAACGCCTTCGAGGAGGCTTCTTCGAGTTCGCCACGGCATGTAGGCTTCCATGGGTGGAAGTAGGCTTCGAGCTTGAATGGTACCCGAAGTTTCTAAACGCGGCCACAGGCCTCGAAAAAACTTGGGAGGATCTACATGTGGTTGCAGACAGAGTTTACGCTTTGATCCGCGCCTTCTGGGTCCGCGAGTTCGGCAACTCTTGGAGCAAAGATTTGGACGTGCCGCCTGCCAGATGGTTTAAGGAGCCGTTGACGCAGGGAGCGTTTAAGGGAGCAAGGCTTGACAGGGAAAAGTATGAGGCTATGCTGCAGATGTATTATAGGAAAAGGGGATGGGATGAGAGGGGCATCCCTACAAAAGCAACGCTTAGCCTGTTGGGCTTAAAAGATGTGGCCGGAGAGCTTGAAAAGAGGGTTAAGCTGAATTAGGCTTCACACAGCTAGTAAGACTTTGCGAAGTAAACTACTTCCTTGGCCTCTCCACCGCAGTAAATGCACTTTGAGAAGGGTTCCTCCTTCTCGAAGGGAATAATCCTAATAGTGGCGCCAGTGTCCTCCTTTATCTTTTCCTCACATTTCGGGCTTAGACACCATGAAGCTTTAATGAAGCCGCCCTTAGCTTCTAAAACGGCCTTAAACTCGTCGTAGCTCTTAACAGGGGTTATCTTTTCCTCCATCAACTTTTTCGCCCTGTTGAATAGGTTGACTTGAATGTCTTCGAGTAGTTTCTGCACGGCTTTCACCGCCTCCTCTTCTTTAACGGTGGTTCTCTCGAAGGTGTCCCGTCGCACCAGTGTAACTTGCCCTTGCTTCACATCCCTTGGGCCTATCTCAACCCTCACAGGTACCCCTTTAAGTTCCCAGTCGTTAAACTTCCAGCCTGGTGTGTACTCTTTCCTATCGTCGAGAATCGTTGCGACTCCTGACGCCTGTAGCCTTTCATAAATTTCCTTCGCCTTTGTCATTATCGCGCTCGTATCAGCGGTTTTGTAGGTTATTGGAACTATCACAGCTTGTATCGGGGCAATTTTTGGCGGGAGGACAAGCCCCTTGTCGTCGCCGTGAACCATCACTATTGCTCCTATGAGGCGAGTGGATATCCCCCACGAAGTTTGCCAAACGTAATGTTCCTTTTCGTCTTCGCCAATAAACTTGATGTTGAAGACTTTGGAGAAGTTCTGGCCTAGGTTGTGTGATGTTCCCATCTGGAGGGCTTTGCCGTCGGGCATTATGGCTTCCAGCGTTGTCGTGTAAAGGGCACCGGCGAACTTTTCTCTTTCCGACTTCCTGCCAACAAGCACTGGAATGGCCAAATAATTCTCTATAAGGTCACGGTACTCGCCTAAAATCTCCATAACCTCTTTGTCAGCTTCCTCTTTTGTGGCGTGGGCTGTGTGGCCTTCCTGCCATAGGAACTCTCTGGTCCTCAGGAAAAGTTTTGTCGCTTTTGTCTCCCACCTTACAACGCTGCACCACTGGTTAAGCTTTATGGGTAGGTCCCGCCAGCTTCTAATCCACTTGGCATACATGGCGTAGATTATGGTCTCAGAGGTTGGCCTAATGGCAAGCTTTTCCTCCAACGGTGTATCTCCACCCACTGTAACCCAGGCCACTTCTGGGACAAAACCAGCAAAGTGCTCCGCCTCTTTCTTCAAGAAGCTTTCAGGTATGAAGAGGGGGAAGTAAACATTCATGTGCCCCGATTTCTTTATTTTTTCATTGAATATCTGCTGGATTTTCTCCCATATAGCGTATGAAAGTTCCCTAAAGACCATGCACCCTTTTACTGGTGCGTAGTCCGCTAGCTTGGACTTCAAAATCACTTGTGTGTACCACTCTGAAAGGTTTTCGGATTTTTTGACGGTAACCCCTATGTCCGACATTTTACTCTCCTTTCTCCACCATTTTGCCAAATATAACCTTAGCGCAGTAACTCATTTTGTTTCAAATTTTCGCTGAACCCTTTTAAACTTTCAGGCGGTTTCCATAAAAAGGATAGATGACTACCCGCCCCAAGAAAGTGTTTTTAACTTTATGCGCTAATTATTTTAGCTTTGTCAGGATGGGGTTTAGATTGAGGGCTCTCCTCATAGTCGCCGACGGGATGGCTGACTGGCCCTTAAAAGAGTTGGGCTGGAAAACTCCGTTGGAGGCAGCCCGAAAACCATCCATGGACCATGTAGCTAAAATGGGAGTATGCGGCATTATGGACCCTGTTTCTCCTGGCGTGCCAGCTGGAAGCGACACTGCCACTCTTTCGCTTCTAGGCTATGACCCCTTGAAGGTTTATTCTGGACGTGGCGCTTTAGAGGCCTTAGGCTGGGGTTTAAGCGTTGAAAAGGGCGATGTTGGCTTCAGGTGCAACTTCGCCACGGTGGATGACAACCTAACAGTTTTAGACAGGCGGGCGGGAAGAATATCTAACGAAGAAGCTTTTAAGCTGGCTGAAGCCCTGCAGAAAACAAGGCTTTCAAATGGAACGGTTAAATTTATGTTTCAAAACACAATTCAACATAGGGCAGTTTTGGTTTTGCGGGGACCCCACCTTTCAACGGCTGTAAGCGATTCAGACCCTAAAGAGGTTGGAAAAAAAGTTTTGGAAGCGAAACCTTTGGATTCCAGCCCTGAAGCCACGTTTACAGCAAGGGTTCTAAACGAGCTTACAGAGAAGTTCCACGAAGCATTAAAGGACCACGAAGTCAACAAGAAGCGAATTGAAAAGGGGCTTCCACCAGCTAACATTATACTTTTCAGAGGCGCCGGAACTGTGCCAAACATAAAGCCGTTGCAAGAAATCTACAACGTTAAGTCTGCCTGCGTAGCCGTTGTTCCCCTTGTTCGAGGAGTGTGTAGAGCCGCTGGGATGAGGCTTTTGGACGTTGAAGGCGCCACAGGGACTCCTGAAACTGATTATTTGGCCAAGGCTAGGGTTGCTGTTAAAGCGTTGGAAGAAAACGATTTTGTGCTCCTGCACGTTAAGGCCCCCGACGTGGCAAGCCACGATGGAAACCCGAAACAGAAGATCCATGTTATAGAGAAAATAGACTCAATGGTCTCTTACATCCTTGAAAATGTGGATTTAGACAAAACATACGTTGCTTTGACAGCAGACCACACAACTTCATCTGTTACACGCAAACATGAGGGTGATCCGGTTCCAGTGGCTTTAATAGGACCCTACGTTCGAAGAGATGACGTTAAAGAATACAGTGAGAGAAAATGCGCGATGGGTGGCTTGGGAAGGATAAGAAGCATAAACCTTACTCCCATCCTCATGGGCCTCATTGGCAAGGCTGAAAAATTTGGAGCCTGAACCCTTCGGCGGGAAAACAGGCACATTCTCTATCTTAGCAAGATCCGAAAACCCTATACAAATCGGCGTGGCTGTGGCTTCAGGTTCAACGTTTGTGGGAACCCGGGTTCCCCACGTTAAACCTGGAGTCGGCGTTGTAGCAACCCAAGCATATACAAATGTGGTCTATGGGGTTGAAGGCTTAAAGCTGCTGGAGGCAGGCTGTTCTCCTGAAGAGGCTCTGAACAAGCTTTTAAAGGAGGACTTGGAGAGGCAAACGCGGCAAGTGGCAATAATGGATTTCGCTGGGAGAAAAGCCGTCTTCACAGGTCTTTCTGTCCCAGAGTGGCGTGGAGAAATCGTGGGCAAAAACTACATCGTGATAGGTAACTTCCTAAAAAGTAGGCAAGTAATTAAAAGTATGGCAGCCGCTTTCGAAAATTCCCCTGGAATTTTAGCTCAGCGCCTATGCAAGGCTTTAGAAGCCGGGGCTGCCAGCGGCGGGGACAAAAGAGGGGAGAGATCTGCAGCCCTGGCGATAGCTGACCACGTTAGGGTGCTAATAAATCTGAGGGTGGATGTGCATGAAACCCCAATTCAAGAGATAATCCGTCAATTTAAAAATGGTCTGGCCGACCTAAAAGGTTAAACCCAAAAATATTAAATTTTATCCGTCCATGAGCGTTCAGGAACAAAAACAGCGTTTAAGGGAAAAAATTTGGAGTGAAATGGAAAAATCCAAAGTGGCAACCTTCCCCCTCCCGTGCAGGGGTAGAATCCCAAATTTTATAGGGGCTGAAGCTGCGGCTGAAAAACTCCGCCAGCTTGAGGAGTGGAAAAAAGCCAAAGTTGTCTTTGTAAGCCCAGACTCGCCTCAGCAAAAGGTTAGGGAAAACGCTCTAAAGGATGGGAAAACCCTGATAATGGCTTCGCCGAGGCTTAAGAGCGGCTTTATTCTAATAGACGCTGACCGTGTTAAGGGCAAGGAACGTTGGGCTTCCACCATAAAGGGAGCATTCAAAAACGGGGTTAAGGTGCAGGATTTCCCAAAACCAGACCTGATTGTTGAGGGGTCGGTGGCAGTTGACCTGCAAGGCCACAGACTTGGGAAAGGCGGCGGCTACGGCGACATGGAAATAGAAATCCTCAATAAAAAATTTGGAGACATCCCCACGGCCACAACAGTCCATGACATACAAGTTGTTGAAAAAGTTCCATTCGAAGAGAAAGACCGAAAAGTCTCAATAATAGTCACGCCCACAAGAGTCATCCGAACCCTATAACAAGCCATGGCATTATGGCAAAATCGACATTTCTAGCTGAAAACCTATAGGGGGTAGTGTATTTGTTAAGGGGAAAGCTCAACAAATATGACCTCCAACCGGAACCCTTTAGACATGGAACGGTAAAATAAACATAACACAAAGTATATTCGCAATAAACCAAAATCTCCACGGTAAGGTTCTTTAAGGATAAAGTCCACTAAAAAATCGGGTAAACCTCCCTTGACACTTGCAGAAGCCCTAAACCAGTGGCTGCAAAACTTTTCACAGTATGGCTATCTTGGAATTTTCCTATCAAGCCTAATAGGCTCAGCCTCAATTATCTTTCCAATCCCCTACACCGTAATCCTCTTCACCCTAGCCCCCCTCGAAACCTTTAACCCAATCTTAATGGCCTTAGCATCCAGCATCGGCTCAGCCGTCGGAGAGTTTTCAGGCTACCTGCTCGGTCTTGGAGGGAGAAAAATTATAAGCGACAAGAAGAAGCGCAAAATGGAGTTCCTCCTAAAAATATTTGGGAAATACAGCTCCCTAGCTATTTTCATATTCGCTTTGACACCCCTTCCAGACGACCTACTATTCATACCCCTCGGCGTCATGCGCTACAAATTCGTAAGGGCTTTTGTTCCCGCCTTTTTCGGGAAGCTATGCATGAGCCTAATAATAGTTTACAGCGCCCGCTTCGCTATAGGCGCAATAAAAGACGTTTTTGGCTTAGAAAGCGACCTGACGACCACACTAATGGGCATGGCGGTCGCCATAATCTTGCTCGCAGTGATCCTCATAGTCATGTTTAAATTGGATTGGGAGAGAATCTTCGAAAAATACTTCGCCAAAAAAGCGACAAAAATTGGGTTAAAGCCTAGATTTCATATGCAAACCGATTTAACGCTGAACCTATTTCTCGCCTGAAGCCTTGATTTTCTTTATCAGCCAAACAATTTTCTTGGCGAAGTTTCTCGCCGTCGCCAGGCCTTCTTCATCATTGAGCACCTCGCCCTTCTCCCTACCGAAGGCTACGTTCCAATAAGTTGACCCTGGAACAATCATCCCTTGATGCAGAAAGAAAAATAACAGCTGGGCAAGTGTAAAGTTTTGGCCAGCTCTTCTAGCAACAACAATCGGCCCGCCGACCTTATTCTCAAACACCCTCCCTTTAGCTTGGGAAATGTACCCAGCCCTCTGCACCAAAGCCATTATCTGGGGGGTTGCAGATCCAAAATAGACTGGTGATGCTAATATAATTCCGTCAGCCTCGACCATCTTATTGAAAATTTCTTTAAAATCATCTTTTATATGGCATTCTCCAGTCTGTCTACAGGACAGGCATGCATCGCAAGGTTTAATGTTTTTATCGGCTAGTCTTATGAGCTCCGTTTTACATCCCTCACCTTCAGCAGTCTTCAATGCTTCGTTAACAATAATCTCAGTATTACCTCCAATTCTGGGGCTTCCAACAATCCCGATTATTCCAATCACATAGGTCACCAAAACTCTGCAAGCCTTCTTTACGATTAACATTTTCGCTTTTAGCCTAGCAATTTTACCAAGCAACTCCTATAACCCGGCAAACATAAATAAGGAAAACACGTTAAATTTGAGGGGTTGCTTGAAAACTTTGAGGATTATAGCCGACCTCCACATTCACGGCCGATATAGCCGCGCTACAAGCCAAAGCATGCACATTGAAGAGATTGAACGCTTCGCCAAAATCAAGGGTTTAAACCTTGTGGGCACAGGAGACTTCACCCACCCGAAATGGCTTAAGGAGATACAGGAAAATCTCACCCAAGAGGGGGATACAGGGCTTTATAAAACTGTCAAAAATCCCGAATCTCCAGTCTTCTTCATGATAACCACTGAAGTAAGCACCATATTCACCTTCCAAAACGAAGTTAAAAAGATCCACCACGTGATACTGACACCAAGTATAGAAACAGCCATTCAAATCAACGAAAGGCTGGCAAAATACGGTGACCTAACAGTTGATGGCAGGCCAACCCTCAACATGACCGCTTCCCAACTGGTAGAAGAGGTTATGGAAGTTTCAGGAGAAAACATGGTTTTCCCAGCCCACGCTTGGACGCCATGGTTCAGCATTTTCGGAGCCTTCAGCGGTTTTGACACCGTGGAAGACTGCTATCAAGACATGACCAAACACATCCACGCCATTGAAACCGGCTTGTCTTCAGATCCCCCCATGAACTGGCGGCTGAGCAAATTAGACAAATATGCATTATTGTCGAACAGTGACAGCCACAGCTTCTGGCCTTGGCGTATGGGAAGGGAAGCCAACGTGTTCGAACTTGAAAAACCAAGCTACGGGGAAATTATAAACGCCATACGCAGTAAAGACGGGGAAAAATTCAAATTCACTGTTGAAACCGACCCGGCGTACGGAAAATACCACTGGACAGGTCATAGAAACTGCAACGTTTCCCTCTCCCCAGAAGAAGCTATAAAACTCGGAAACATATGCCCAGTCTGCCGCAAAAAACTAACTAAAGGCGTTGAACAGCGGGTTGAAGAACTAGCCGACCGCCCAAAGGGCTTCAAACCTAAAAATGCTATAGGCTATATGCATCTACTTCCCCTCTCAGAGATCATAGCCACAGTTCTGGGCGTAGATTCACCATCAACCCAGCAAGTGTGGAGCATCTACAACAAGCTAATTGAAAAATTTAAGGATGAATACGCCGTGCTTATCGACGCTCCAAAAGAAGCCCTAGAAGAAATTACGGAAAAAAGGATAGCTGAAGCTATCATAAAGGTGAGAGAAGACAAGGTAAAAGTCATACCAGGATACGACGGGGTGTACGGTCGTCCCGTGATCCGCGAAGAGGCTGAGACTTCCAAAGCAAAAATCAAGCCTGAACGAGTTCAACAGTTAAACCTCACAGACTTCATGTAACAACCTTTTTTATGTTTAATTTATGTCCAATTATTGAAATTGTACATCCAGATTATGTTTAAGTATTGAACATATATGCGATAAAATTTATTAAGTAGCATGTCACAAGATACGTTGATCATCAATGAGTCCCCAAATTGAAACAACACAGTCAAACTGCAAAGACATAGTTTCCAAAGTTATAGACAAAGTTTTAAGGCAGGTCTTTGGGGAGGACGCCACCCGCATTATTTACCGCTATCTGGAAGAAAAATATTCAGTTAGGAGTAACGAAATAGGCGAGAAAATTGAGCTTTTTGCAAAGGGACTTGAAGAATTTTTGAAGTCGGGCGCCTACATTATTGAGCAGAAAATCCTCGAGGACATATACTCGAGCAGCAAGGTGCTCCACAAACTCGAGCGACGGCAACTAAAGGGGCACGATTTCGTCAGCCAAGTTCGCTTGTTTATGAGCAAAACTTAGAATTTAGGCCCCTCCCCCGTCCCATTAAATTCGCGTTGAAGGACAAATATTCTTATTAATTTCTATAAATTAAATCCCAGAATCGTGAAGGGGATAGAAGGGTGAAGGATCTTTTAAAGAAAGTTGTCGATTTAGCTGTGCAGAGGTTCGGCGCGGAATACGCGGAAGCCCGTGCCCAAGAATTGTTTAAAACCATGCTTACGCTTAAAGAAGGTAAGGTTGAAGCTGCAAAAGAGGGTATTGAAAACGGTGTAGCCTTAAAGGTTTTGGTCAACGGAGCATGGGGGTTCGCCTCTGTTGGAACTTTTAACCTTGAAACTTTAACAGGAGCTTTATCTGACGCTTGTAAAATGGCCAAGGCCGCTAGTGCACGGCTTAAAAACCCGATAAAACTCGTTGAATGCAAGGCTTTTGAAGACAAAGTGGTGGCTAAGCCCCGCAAAAACCCTGCTCAAATTTCTATGGAAGATAAGATAAAAACAACATCCGCCATCGCCAGCACAATATTAAATTATGATAATCGTCTGCGAAGCTGCACCATAGACTATCTTGACCTTGTTGGAAAAAACTACTTTATAAACAATGAGGGCGCCTACATAGAGCAGGATAAACTTTACGTCTGGTCAAGGATAACAGCCACTGCAAGGGAGACAGACATCCTAACATTCAGCCGAGAGGAAATAGGTTCAACAGCAGGCTTTGAAATTTTTGATGTTGAAACCCCTGAAGCAGTTGGGGAAAAAGTTGCAAAAAGAGCTGTAGAGCAATTAAGGGCTAAACCTCCAAAAGGCGGAAGATTCCAAGCAGTTTTAGGGCCAAACGTGGTCGGCGTCTTCGTCCACGAGGCATTTGGCCACTTGGCTGAAGCCGACTTAACATTGTCCGGCTCCGTGCTAATTGATAAAATTGGTAAAAGAATAGCTTCAGACGTGGTAACTCTTTATGATGATGGAACTGTAGAGGGTGCCTTCGGCTCATTTAAGTATGATGATGAGGGGGTTCCTGCTCAGAAAACCCTCCTTGTAAAGGACGGAGTTGTGGTTGGGCTTATGCATAACCGTGAAACAGCCCAGAAGTTTAATGCAGAGCCCACCGGAAACGCGAGGGCTGAAGACTTCCGCTTTGAGCCCATAATACGCATGCGCAACACTTTCATGGAGCCAAAAGATCATTCCTTTGAGGAGCTTATTGAGGACGTAAAATTCGGGTACTATTTTAAAAGCTTCAGAGGGGGACAAGCGAACTTGGACGGCACCTTTCAAGTGGGTATACAAGAAGCCTATGAAATAGTTAAGGGCGAAGTCTGCGAACCTGTCCGTAACGCCTCAATAAGCGGGAACACCCTTGAAACCCTCCTTAAGGTTGACGCTGTTGGAAAAGACTTTGAACTTTGGCCAGGAAGGTGTGGAAAAGGTCAAACGGCATTTGTCTGCGACGGCGGACCCCACATAAGGGTTAGAGAGGTGATTGTAGGTGGCAGCGCTTAAAGAGGAAGAAGCCATAAGCCTAGCCGAGTCCGCTGTGACTTTAGCCTTGAAAGAGGGCGCAGGCGAGGCTGAAGCCTTCATTTACCAAGGCTTAACGATGACCGTGGCTATTGAAAGAGGGCAGATTGCGAAAAGCTCCCGCATTATTGACCAAGGGCTCGGCTTAAGAGCAATAGTTGACAGGGCGGTGGGCTTCGCATACACGAACATGCTCAAAAGCAACGCAGCCATAGAAGAAACAGCCATAAAGGCTGTAAAGTCTGCAAAGGCAAGCAAGCCGGATAAAGACTGGCATGGATTACCCACCAAAAAGCCTGTCCCAAAAGTGGAAAACACCTTTGACAGCCGCATAGTAGGGCTTTCCTCCGAAGATTTAGTGAAGATGGCTTCGCTAACGCTTGAAGCCGCTGAAAAAAGAGACCCGCGAGTTTTCCCCATCGAAGGTGGCGTCGGGGCATCCTATTTACTTAGGGCTATTGCAAACTCAAACGGTGTTGTCGGCTTCGACCATGGAACAATCATTGAATGCAGTTTGGCAACGGTCGCCAGGGAGAAGGGCGTAGTCACACCAATATGTTTTGAATTTAACATTGAAAGATGTTATAAGGTGGACCCTGCATGGGTAGGGGCTGAAGCTGCTAGGCTTGCGGTTTCAGCTCTAAAAACTAAGAAGCTGGAAACTAAAAATATGAAAGTTATCTTTGCCCAATCCGCGTTGCAAGATCTCCTCCACTATACATTGGTGAACTCTGTTAAAGCGGATTATGTGCAGCGAAACCAGTCAGCCCTTCAAGGCAAAATAGGCGAAAAAATTGCCTCGGAGAACGTCACAATTTACGATGACGGCTTGTTTGAAGGAGGGCTTCACACATGGAAGTTTGACGGTGAGGGCGTTCCACAACAGAAAACACCCATAATAGAGAAAGGTGTTTTACGCGGCTTCATTTATGACAACTACACTGCGAGGAAGGAAGGTGTGGAGAGCACTGGAAACGCATCGAGAGCGGGCTATAGGTCCACCCCAACTGTTGAGCCGACAAACTTCCGCTTCATCCCTGGAAAAAAGTCTCCCCAAGAGCTTATGGGAGAAGTTGACGAGGGACTCTTAGTTTATTCCCTGCAAGGTGCCCATAGCAGTAACCCTGCAAGCGGCGAATTCTCGGTTGTGGCCACCCCCGCTTGGAAAATTAAGAAAGGCGAAATCGCCCACGCCGTGAGAGGGGCCATGCTGGCCGGAAACATATTTGAGCTTTTAAAGAATGTTTCCGCGCTGGCCAACAATGAGCGGAAGATCAGTTCTCTTGTAGCTCCCTGGATTCTTGTGGAAAACGTTAAAGTCATTGGAAAATAAATAACAGGAACAATAGCCAGTAAAAGTAGGGCGAGAAATTGAAGGCGCAAGTCAAGCGGCAACTGCTAAAATTTAACACGCCTCGAAGAATCGTTCAGCTTTTATCTTCTCTATTCTTCATCGCGGCATATTTCAAAATAAGTTTTTGGCCCATTCTGCTTCCAGTCCTTTGGACATGGGGGTTTGAAAAGAAAACGGTAGGCGACGCCTTTACAGCTTTGCAGTTAATGCTCAGCGGATGGTCCGGTGCCGTTGTTTTCCCATGGCTTGCGGTTGCCTCCTTCCTCATAGTTGGCGTTCTAATCGGCAAGTCTCTCTGCGGCTGGGTTTGCCCCTTCGGCTTCATACAAGATCTGCTGAACTTCGTTAAGGTCAGGAAGAAGGAGATTCCACCTAAAACTCATGAAACCCTGACTTATATTAAATACATTGTCTTAGGCATTGTTTTATTAATAAGTTTAACTTTTTCTGCATCCAAAATTCTCGGAACCCACAAGCGTTACGAAAGCGCTTTTGGCATTTTTGCCTATGCACCTTTCACAGCATTGAGTCCAGCGGAAACGCTCTTTGCAACAATCCCCAAAACAGGCCAAAGTTTTTTTGTAACTATTATAGAAAAATCTGCATCAGAAGCTTTGTCTGGGATTCTATCTTTACCCATGCTATTTTGGGTTCAACTTTTCATCTTAATTATGGTCATCGTTTTAACAGTCTACATACCAAGAGGATGGTGCAAGTATTTCTGTCCCCACGGAGCGATTATGGCCATCTTAAACAGATTTAGCTTCCTAGGTTTGCGAAGAGATCCTGTAAAATGTGTCAAAGGCGAATGCCGAGAATGCGTTAAAGCATGTCCCATGCAGGTGCGTATATTAGATCTTCCATGGGAAAAGTTCAGCGATAAGGAGTGCATATACTGCCTAAAATGTGTGGATGCTTGTCCAAACAAAGCAGTTAGTCTTACCTACCCATAATTTTAGGCCCAGAAAGTTTTCGAGTACTCGCTTAAGACGTTTTTGTAAATGTTTTTTGTCTGCAGACTTATTTTTTCCCAATTAAAAACCTCCCTGACTTTTTTATAGGCGTTTTCC
Organism: Bathyarchaeia archaeon; assembly: GCA_038865865.1. Lineage (GTDB taxonomy): Archaea > Thermoproteota > Bathyarchaeia > Bathyarchaeales > Bathycorpusculaceae > JANXEP01. Next base: position 45,896 of record JAWBZV010000004.1, read on the forward strand.
CTAAGCATATTCGCATACTTTTCATCAAGCAAGACCCTTGTAACGCCCCATGCAAGGGACTGAGCGTTGTTTGGGTAGACTTTAACCCCCGTCACGTCATGCTCAACAATTTCGGATAAGCCCCCAGTGTCGGAAACCACGACGGGGCTTTTTGCAGCCATAGCTTCAAGGGCAACTATCCCAAAGGGTTCAAATAGGGAAGGAACAACTGAAACATCGGCACATTTTTGAAGTTTTCTTAAAGTTTCGTCGTCTAAAAACCCTGTGAATAAAAATTTGTGGTCTAGCCCCATATTTTTTACAAGGGTGGAAAGCGACTCTTTCATGTAGCCGTTTCCAACTATGACAAACTTTGCGTTAACCTGCTCCAAAATTTTAGGTGCGGCGCTTATTAACGTGTGAACGCCTTTTTCATGGACAAGTCTTCCTACAAAAAGCACGATTTTCTCTTCAGGCAGAGCAAACCTATTTCTAAAACTGTTTAGATCAACGTCTGCGTATTTGTCGTATTCTTCAACCTCCACGCCGTTCGGAATCATGATCAGCTTGTCTTCCGGAAGCCCGAAAGCCCACTTAACATGAGAAAGCATGTAGTTGCTGCAACAGATGACCCTCCAAGCCTCGTATGTAAGCCAAGCCTCCGTCTCATGGATCATTTTTTCATAATCGGAGTGAAGGCCGTTCCGCCGCCCAATCTCTGTGGAGTGAATCGTGGCGATTAGAGGCCTTCTAAAAATATGTTTTAGGCCTATTCCAGCTGTTGCCACAAGCCAGTCATGAGCATGGAAAATATCCACTCCGCCTAAACTGTTGACAATTGCAGCTGCCTCTTTCTGCATGTTCATGTTCATTAAGTAAACCCAACTAGCAAAGTCTGGGGAGGGGTTTCTATAGGAATCTATCCTGTAAACCTCAACACCGTCCAAGCTTTCCTTTTGGGGTGCGCTTGGAAAATCGCATGTAACCACGTGTACTTCCACGTTTTCTCTTGCGAGTTTTCTTGAAAGATAGTAGATGTGTGGAGAGATTCCTCCAATAACCCTGGGCGGAAACTCCCATGTAAGCATCATAACTTTAAGTTCAGGGGACACTTGACCTCCGCTCCCCAGATAAGCTTTTATAAGTTTCCAAAATTGTTTTAAGCCAAACCTCCGATTCCGGCGTTGCGACCCTAATTTTCTCCGGTGGAACTTTATAGATTCTAATGGCCTCGTTTGCCATCCAGTCAGATTTCACAATAACTTTCTGAGCCTCATATGTTCCCAGCCATTCAATGCTTTTAATCGCCATGTTAAACGGCGTGTTAGCTCCGTGGGAACGATGGTTCTCCAAACTTTCGATGGAATAGATAAACGGGATTTTAAGTGCTTTTTTCAGCGTGACGGCAGCCGGAATGAAGTGCCAATCATGTGCATCAATTAAATCCACATGCTTATTCGCTCTGTAATATATGTTAGCCGCCACCCTCTCAACCTCTTGGTTTAATGTTAGAACCCATGTAAGTACGCTTATGTGGGTTTTAACAGGGTTTGTTACCCTGTGAATTTTAATTCCGTTCTCTTCAAAATCTCCCGTCATGTAGTCATGGTATGTTATCACATGGGTTTCTACATCATGTTTGACGAGCTTTAACGCTAATTCACTTACGTAGTCCGCGAGTTTCCCAACTGTTCTTGGCGGGAACTCCCAAGAAAAAAGTATGACGCGCATTTAATTTCGCCCATCAAGTAAAGAGGGCGCAGACTTTGATGATCCCTCTTCCCGTTAGGTAATACCATTTCTTCCCGTGGGCGTCTGCGAAGCTTTCAACGTAACCCTCGTAGCCAAACTCGTCTAAAATCCTCTCAACTTCTGCTTTCTCCAGCTGCATGAGCTGGGCGAGCTCCTCACTTTTCCTTGCCAAGTCCGGGGCTGTAGCACACAGATTGTGAAGGGTCTGCAAAATCTTTTCGGAAATTGGAAGCTCCTCCCTCAACTTTCCCACCTGGAACTTTATCTACTTTAGATTTTTACGCCTTAAAAATATTGAGTTATCTCTTCTAACTGTCGAAGAAGCTGTTTTAATCTCTTCTCTACAACGTTAACAAGGGCTTTCCTTAACTTATCTCCTTTTAACCCGGAGAGTCCAATCTTTTCAAAATTTTCAGCTAACTTCTCATCGCGTAGGGAAAGCCTTGCCCATTTCACGAAATCCCCACGTTGGCTGTGGAACTCTAAGGAATCCAGATCAATCTCTTTTAAAGCTTTTAAGAATCCCTTGAGGGTCCAAGCTGCAACCCCTGTGAAGTTTTCTTCTCCTAAGCCCCTATAGAAGAGGAAGGGCTCATTTGCGGCTATTGCTGTAAGCCTTACACGATTTTCAAAATCTAAGACTGCAGCTTGGGCTGTTATGTACGCGTCTGATGGAGAGTTGAAATGGCTGAAATAAGCGTGGACCTCTCCCGGCCCACCCCCTCCTACGTACATGTAATGTAGGTGGTCGCTCGTCTGGAAAAGCCTCCAAATTTCTAAAAACTCTTCACATTGGGCTTCTTTGACGATGGGCTCAAGTCGCCTAACAGACGTGTAATACGCCCACTGTAAAGTGTTTCCAATCCATGAGCTTGCATCCCTTTCCAAGTCAGCCCATGAAACTGTTCCGCCCTGCTCAGGAACGTCGATTTCTCCCACTGGATTATATTTCTCTATAACTTCAGATGGTGTAGCCATGTTGAGGTGATGCCAATCCAAAATTTTCTTAGGCAAATGTTTCAAGAACTCATGTATGCCTGTTTCAGGCCAGTGGTGTTCCCCAAACGTCTCGTAATCTGGAAATATGTTTATGCAATGCCCAGGGGTTGCTGCTAGCCAACCAGCGTATTTTTCTGCGGTTAGGGGCCATTCGCTCCACCATCTGGCTGAAAACCTAAACCCTATATCATCCGTCAGCTTATAGTTTCGCAGTAGAAGCTTAATTTTCCCGCAGCCCTTAGGTTTATAAACATGATTAGGCGATTTCCCATGCAATATTTTTTCTGTCCCCTCTGTGAATATTCCTTCATAGCCCATATCTTCAACGATTTTTGCTATGGCATTATTGTATATCAGTTCGGTGTTTTCGAAAACTTTAGGTGCATAATTGAGCAAATCTTTTAACGCTTGCCTGTGCATTTCGATCTGCTCGACGAATTCCTTCTTTTCTGGGTATAAGCTTGCCAAGGAGTGATAGTATGTTTGGCCTAAAAATTCAACACATTTTGTTTCAGCAAGCTGTTTGAAGGATTCTAAAAGGTCTCTGTTAAACATTTCACATTGCTCCAAAAAGGTTCCTGAAATGCTGAATGAGAATTTAACTTTCTTTTTCTCCCTTTTATGCTCGTCAATTAAGTTGAGGAGTATTTGGTTTGATGGGAAATAGCATTTTTTGCTTACTCTTTCGAAAATTTCTCTGTTAAGTTCTTTATCAAAATAGTAGTCTAAAAGTTCCCCCTTTTTTAAGCGTTTAAAGACTTTATTTTCCCAGAAGTAGTTTTTCCTCAACCTGAAAGGCTGGTGAACCTCGAATACGAAAACTATGTCTGTCAAGCTAGACCTCCACTTCTACATGCTTTATGCATTATTCTATTTTACTTGCCTAACTTACGCTATATCTAGGTTTAAAATTTGAATTTTGAATTCATAACTTATTTTATCCGCCCTTCCCCCTAGTATGAAGGGGAGATTTGTGGTCGAGGCTGGTCTATTGGCCAAGTTGGCAGATAAAAGCATTGTTAAGTTTTAGGTTATTTTGGTGATTCAATTGCGAATTGGGTTTTTTGTTTGGGAATATCCTCCAGCGCTTGTTGGTGGTTTGGGCACTTACGCCGATTATATTACTCGACAATTTGTTTCTATGGGTAATGACGTTACGGTTTTCACGCTTAACCCTGGAAATCTGAAAACGAGGGAAATCATGAAAGGCGTTGAAGTTCACAGACCCTTGATTGTAGATGCTAGCAACGTTTTTCCCATGTTCGTTGTGGACGACTTGAAAAGGTGGGGGACAAACATTCGCCTGTTTAGCGATATTTTCACTTACAACGTTTTAAGCGCAGCTAAATTCATTAACAGTGCATTGAAAAGGGAAGGATACCAGTTTGACATCGTCTGCGTGCATGACTGGCTCAGCAGCATAGCTGGCATTATAATCAAGAATGAAACACGGGTTCCTGTGGTTTTTCATGTTCACAGTACAGAATGGGGCCGCAGCGGTGGACAAGGCTCGCAAGTTGTTTCTCATATTGAGTCAGCCATGGCAGAAAAGGCGGACAGAATAATAACCGTAAGCCACGCCATGCAGGAGGACTTGGTGCGGCACGGTTGGCCTAAATCCAAAATCAGCGTTGTATGGAACGGTGTAGACCCTGAACGGTATAATCCGCGAAGATTTAGGCCAGAAGAGGCTGAAGCAACACGCGCCAAATATGGCATAAAGCCCGAGGAAAAGATGATACTGTTTCTTGGAAGGCTGACGTGGGTTAAAGGCGTTGTAAACCTTGTCCAAGCGATGCCAATGATTTTAAGTGAATATCCCAATTCAAAACTTGTTATTCTGGGGAAGGGTGAGCAGCAAAACGACATAGTTGAGGCTGCGGCTAGGCTTGGAATAAGCGGTAAAGTGGCTTGCCGATTTGAATTTGTGCCAGAAAAGGAACGCATACTCCATTATGCGGCGGCTGATGTCTGTGTTTTCCCATCGACATACGAGCCCTTCGGTATAGTGAGCTTAGAGGCTATGGCCATGGCTAAGCCCATAGTTGTAGGAGCCCAAGGTGTGGTGGGCTTTAGAGAGCAGGTGGTACCCTCTGGGCCGGATCAGAATGGGGTTCATGTCAATGGGGGAAATCCTGCGGATATTGCATGGGGTGTAAAGGAGGTTTTATGCGATTCTGAAAGGGCTAAAAGATGGGGTGAAAACGGTAGAAAGCGCGTGCTGCAATATTTCACATGGCGCAAGGTTGCAGAGCAAACCCTGCAGATATATGAGATGCTCCAAAGTGGGCAGGGGTTTGAGGAAGCCAAAGTTGTTGACTTGCTTGAGGAGATAACGAAATAATATTGAATAAAAAGGGGAACTTTTAGGGTTTACGTGCGGCGGCTTTTTCAAGGGCTACTACGCCTGGAAGCTTCTTTCCCATTAAAAATTCGATGAGGGCTCCTCCGGCGGTGCTTACATAGGAAATTTTATTTGATAGTCCAAGTTCTTGTAGGGCTGCGATCGTGTGGCCGCCTCCTGCAAGGGAGAAAGCCTTTGAGTTGGCAATTTCTCCAAACACGCTTTTTGTCCCGTAAACGAATTCGCTGTTTTCGAAGACACCCATGGGTCCGCTTACGACGATTGATTTTGCGCTCCTTATTATTTTTGCATAGTTTTCAACGGTTTTTGCACCAATGTCATATATTGGGTAATCCACTGGAAGCTTTTCAACCGGTATTTCCTTCCTTTTCTTGTCCACTTCCACAGCTACGTCTGATGGAACCTTAATTTTATCCGGATATTTTTGCATTAACTCCTTTATTCCTGGAACAAGGCCCATCAGCTTTTTCTCTTCCAAGAACTTCATGTTCGGCTTGCCTAAATCATATCCTTTTGCAACCATGAAGACGTGGCCGACTACGCCTCCGGTAAGAACGTAGTCCGCTATCCTGTTGTCTAACACATACTTTGAGATTTCGAGGGAGTCGTCTGCCTTGGCACCGCCAAGCACATAAACGCATGGTTTTTCCGGGTTTTCCAGAACACGGCTTAGTGATTTAAGTTCTCGTTCCATTATGCGGCCGGCCACGCTTGTAAGCACCGCCGTGAAACCAACAATAGAGGCGTGAGCTCGGTGGGCTGCGGCGAAAGCATCATTTACGAATATGTTGGCTAGTGGGGCTAAAGCTTGTACAAGTTCTGATTTTGCATGATCCTCTGGTGTTCCCTCTTTCGTTTCTCCTGCAAAGTTTCTAACGTTGTCTAAGACGAGGATTTCGCCGCTTTTCAATTCTTTGATGGCCTTTTTTGCTTTTTCCCCGAAAACATCCTCCACAAATTTCACCGGCTTGCCGAGAACTTTGCCGAGGATATCCGCGTGCTGCTTTAGCGATATAAAGTCAGGGTCGCCTTTCCGCCCCTGATGGGCTAACACCACAACTTTTGAGCCCTTTTCCGCAAGCTCTTTTATAGTGGTTTCGCCGTGGGCTTTGATGCGTGTGTCATCCAAAACCTTTTTTGTTTCAGGGTCAACAGGAGAGTTGAAGTCAACTCTCACAAGGACTACTTTATCTTTTACATCCACATCGTCTAAGGTCAGGTATTTCACCATGCTCTCCTCCCTTCTTTGCGAACAGAAAAATAGAGTGGGAAAGATTTTTAAGTTTATAGGGAAAGCTAGTTAAAACCAGCTTTTTTCCCAATGAGTTCAATGAGTTCAACCATTCTGCAGGAGAAGCCCCATTCGTTGTCGTACCACGCTAGCACCTTAACTAGGTTTCCATTCACAACCATTGTGGATAAGCCGTCAACAATGGCGGAGTATGTCGTGTGATTTACATCGCTTGAAACTATCGGTTCTTCGGTATAGGCTAATATGCCCTTCAATGGCCCTTCAGCTGCCTTTCTGAAAGCTGCATTCACCTCCTCTTTTGTGACGTTCTTCTCCAAAACCACGGTTAAGTCTGTTATCGAGACATTTGGAACGGGTACTCTGAGGGCTAAGCCGTCAAGTTTCCCTTTAAGCTCTGGCAAAACCAAACCAGCTGCCCGGGCTGCCCCTGTGGTTGTTGGAATTATGTTTAAGGCTGCAGCCCTCGCCCTGCGAAGGTCTCTGTGCACTAGATCGTGGACTCGCTGATCGTTTGTATAGGCGTGTGCCGTTGTCATGATCCCCGCCTTTACGCCGAAGTTTTCGTGTAGAACTTTTGCCACGGGGGCTACACAGTTGGTTGTACATGAAGCGTTGGATAGTATATTATGGTTTTGATGATCGTATTTGTCGTGGTTTACGCCCAGCACAATGGTTATGTCTGGGTTTTCAGCCGGTGCAGAAATCAAAACTTTCTTCGCTCCGGCCTGCAAATGTTTAGAGGCGTTTGCCCTGTCCGTGAATAGGCCTGTAGACTCTACGGCTAAATAAACGTCTAAGTCTTTCCACGGAAGCAAAGCCGGGTCCTTCTGTGAAAACACCTTCAATTCTTTACCGTTTACGATAATGCTATTTTGTGTGGCCTTGACTTCCCCTGGGAAGGGACCGTGAACTGAATCGTATTTCAGGAGGTGCGCTAGGGTTTTTGCGTCTGTAACATCGTTTATTGCCACAAAGTCTATGTTTGCCTTCCTTTCAATAGCTGCCCTGTACAGAAGCCTTCCAATTCTTCCAAAACCGTTTATCGCAACCCTTATGGCCATATTAACCACCAACGCTTAAATCTTTGAAATAGTTTCCCTAATTAATTTTTTCGAGGAGATTAGAAGAAAATGAAGGGGAAAGTGTGGAATTTTAAGTGATGCTTAACGGAGTTTCATTAGAACCATTTCTGCGGCCAACACTAGGGGTTCCCATGTTTCGTTAAGAGGCGGGGCGTAAGCTGTGTCTGCTTTGGCTAACTCTCGTACGGTCATCTGTTTTTGTATTGCGATGGACACCGCGTTTATGCGCTGGGTTACCTCTTCTCCCCCTATGATTTGGGCGCCTATAATGCGTTGAGATTCCTTTTCAACCACAAGCTTAACTCTTACCGGTTTGGCTCCTGGGTAGTAATCCGCCCTTGTCTTTGAGCTTATAGCACCAGTGATAGTTTCTATCCCTGCCCTTTTTGCTGCTGTTTCCGTTAACCCGGTTGCGCCAATCTGGATGTCGTAAAGTTGAGTTACTGCTGAGCCTATAACCCCCGTGAACAACGCGTAGCCTCCTGCAGCGTTTATCCCAGCCACTTTTCCATGTCTCACGGCCACTGTGCCTAGCTGCTGCAGCACGGGTTTTTGGGTTACAATGTGGGTGGATTCGGCACAGTCTCCTACTGCGTATACATCTTTTATGTTTGTCTCCATCCTAGCGTTTGTTTTGATAGCCCTTGTCTCTCCCATTGCTATCCCAGCGTCAGCTGCGATCTGGGTGTTCGCCCTTACCCCGAAGGCGCTTATGAACAAGTCTGCGTTTATTTGTTCTCCTCCCGCCACGATACCCGTTACTTTGTCTGTTCCCAAGAATTCTTCAACAGGCTTTCCTGTGAGAATGTTAATTCCTTTCTGTTGCAGCATTTCCTGAACCATTTTCGCTATGTCTGCGTCAAGCATAGCTGGCAAGACTTGGGGAAGCATTTCTACAACGGTGACTTTCAACCCTCTTTCTTGAAGGGCTACGGCTGTCTCCAGGCCTATCAGCCCAGCGCCCATAACTACAGCCGTCTTTGCTCCTTCCCTGATGGCTTGGTCTATTTTTTGGCCATCTTCAATAGTTCTTAGGGGTATGATTCCCGATTTTTCCCTCCCCTTTATTGGCGGGGTGAAGGCGCTTGCGCCTGCGGCTATGATGAGGCTGTCGTAGGGTATTTCTTCCGTCTTACCCGTTTTATCCACTGTTTGGACTACTTTTTTCCCTGTGTCTATTTTCGTCGCCCTTGTTTCTGTTTTTAGGTTCAGTTTCATCATTTGGAAGTAGCTTGGCGGGAAAACTATTAGGTCGTTGAAGCTGGGTATTTGTCCGCCTATTACAAAGGGGAGGCCGCAGCGGGAGTATCCGGCATGTTTCTCGTCAGTTATTAGGGTGATTTCTGCGGTTCTGTCTGTTTTCCTAGCAGCTGAGGCTGCGTCTACACCTGCTGCATGAGCCCCAATTATGACTATGCGTCTTGGCAACGGCTACTTCCCTTCTTTTATTAAACTTTTATGCCATTCAACTGCTTGGTTAAGATCCATCGTGTTTGCCAATTCCGCTTGGAGGTTTGACGGTTTCACCACGAGCAACCAGCCCTTCCCGTATGGGTCTTCGTTAAGGAGCTCAGGCTTTGACTGGACTTCCTCGTTTACCTCCTCCACAGTTCCGCTTATTGGAGCTACAAGGTCTGAAACTGCCTTAACGGATTCCACAGTTCCATAGGGCTCTCCTTGTTTGATGACTGTTCCAGGGCTTGGAAGCTCAGCATAAACTATTTCACGGAGTTGCTTCTGAGCGTAGTCCGTTATGCCAACACGTACCTTGTCTCCTTCAATCTTTATCCAGCCATAGTCTTTTGTATAATACAATCCTTCGGGAACCTCGTATCCGTCAACTTTAACCACGTTCTCACCTCTCGAATAGAATTAATATTGTCTACTTTTAAGTCTTTAAAATTTTCAGTGAGCGAAGGCGAAAACTTTAGGTTAGGCTTGATTGAAGCCAAATCTTAAATCTGGGTTGTAACCCAAAATCTATGCTTGTCGGAGGTTTGAGGTTTAAATGAAGCGTGAAGCTATCTGGATTGCCCGTGACCTTTCAAGGTGCAGCGGCTGCAGAAAATGTGAAATTGCATGCTCGCTTTTCCATGAGAAGCGTATATGGCCTGAAGCCTCAAGAATAAGGGTTTTCATGCTTGTCCCAGGCGTTGAGTTTCCCCACTTCTGCGCTCAATGTGAAGACTACCCATGCGTCAATGCTTGTCCCGTAAATGCCTTGTCCGTTGGCAAAGAAACAGGCGCGGTGCTTGTTAATGCAGACGTCTGCACTGGATGTGGAAAATGCATTGAAGCTTGTCCCGGAAAGGTTCCCCACATGCATCCAAGGGAAAATCACATTTTGATCTGCGACCTGTGCGGAGGCGACCCTCAATGCGTTAAAGTCTGCCAAGAAGGAGGCTGGAACGTTCTGAAGGTTGTGCCTAGAAGGATGAACCCTTATGGGCTTTACTCGCGCACACCCGAGGAGATTACCCGAAGTCTAGTTATTAAGATCTATGGGGAGGAGGGGGCGAGGCTATTATGATTTACGGGTATGCTGGAAAGTTTTTGGAGGTTGACCTTTCAACCAAGAGTTTCAAAGAGGTTAGGTTCAGCGATGAGGTCCTGCGGGACTACATGGGCGGGAGGGGGTTGGCTGCAAAAATCTTATGGGATAGGCTGGGCGGCAAATGGGAAACAGTGGACCCGCTTGGGCCGGAAAACTTGCTCTTGCTCTTAACAGGGCCTCTTACCGGGTTTTTCCCGGGTGGGAGGATCTGCGTTTCGGGGAAGTCTCCGCAGAGTAACGGGGTTATTGGCTCAACAGTTGCAGGCGAGTTTGGGGTTGAGCTAAAATGCGCTGGGTATGACGGCTTGATAGTGGCCGGCGAAGCTGAGAAGCCTGTGTACATTTTCATCAAGGACGGTGATGTGGAGGTTAGGGACGCGAGCCGCATTTGGGGTTTAGATGCTAAACAGACGGTTTCCGCCCTAACTAAAGAGTGTAGGGAGCTCTTAAAGAGCCGTTACCCGCTGAAGGGCGAATGGAAGGAACCTTCCATCCTTTACATTGGCCCAGCAGGCGAGAACAAGGTGCGCACCGCTGTGGTTGCAGCCAAGTGGACGCATGCGGCTGGTTATGGTGGCTATGGCGCGGTTATGGGTTCTAAGAGGCTTAAGGCGGTGGCCGTAAAGGGCACCGGCCCCCTTCCCGAAGTTGCCGACTTAGAGAAGGTTAAGATGTTGATGCAGAGGGTTTGTGAGGGTGCATACGAGAACGACTCGTGGAGGCGTTGGGGCACGGGTTCAGGCGGCTACGAGTTTGGGGCTAGGACAAGCTCTGAGCCTGTGCGAAACTGGCAGAGCGAGTGGCATGATGAGAAAAGCTTTGGGGTTGACCAGTTTGAAAATAGGGTTTGGGTTAAACAGTATTGGGGAGACTTTGGGTGTCCCACTACATGCCTAAAAGTTGCTGTTGTGAAGCATGGAAAGTTTAGGGGTGCAATAACGGATAACCCTGACTATGAGCTTCAGGCTTATTTGGGACCAAACCTTGGAATATTCACCCCCGAGGAAAACGTTTATGTGGCTTCAGTTATTGACGATTTAGGGCTTTGCGGAATACAAACGGGGAATGTTTTAGGCTTCGCCGCTGAACTTTTCCAGAGGGGGATATTAACAAGGGAGGATTTGAACGGCATAGAGCTTAAATGGGGTGATGCCGAGGCTTTCGCCGCCATGGCGAGAAAAATCGCATACAGGGAGGGCATAGGCGACGTTTTGGCTGAGGGGACATATCGGGCAGCGTTAAAGATTAGGCAAATGAAAGGCGTGGATGTCCTGCCATACGCCGTGCATGTTAAAGGTGTAGGAATCGGTGCCCATGGAATCCGCAGCGGAAGAGACTTCGCCGAAGTTTACTCCTACGCATGCTCCGTTCAGTGTGGAGACCACACTTCCCTAGCCTGCAAGCCCCTCGAGGATCCAAGAAGCGAGGCCATGACCATTTTCGGCGACTCGGCCGTCTACTGTGTCTTTAACGCTTTCGGCTTACCCCATGATGCCCTCTTCGAGTTTTACAAGGCTGTGACGGGTTTAGAGTTGACAAAGGACATGTGGATTAAAAACAACGCTTTGAAGGTGATTCAGTTGCAGAGGGCCATGTTGCTCTTAGGCGGACCGGACTTAAAATGGGACCCGAGGGTTCACGATGACAATCCGCCAAGGTTTTATGAGCCTTTACCAGATGGGCCCTTTAAAGGGAAGTCTGCTGACAAGCAACGCGTCAACGAAGAGAGGCAGAAGTATTATGAGGCGGTTGGCTGGGACGGAAAAGGCGTGCCGAAATCAGAGGTTCTTAAAGGGCTTGGGCTTGAGGACGTTGATAAAGCGCTCGAGAAGCTCCGGTGAAGTCATATTTGTTGAGTTTTTCCCTTAACAAATACACTACCCCCCTATAATTTTTCGGCGGCTACACTGTATTAGGTTTCTATTTGTCATTTTCTTTTTGATGGAAAATGCTTAATTAATAGGTTTTGTGTAAAGCTGTGCAGATGGAAGGATAAGAGTTGGGTGAGGAATTGAATAAGCTTCCCCCGCAGGTTCAGGAACGTCTCTTGAGGCTTCAGCAGGTTCAGCAGACCCTCCAGTCTGTCTTGGCGCAGAAGCAGCAGGTTGAGTTGGAGCTCACTGAAATTGAGCAGGCATTGAACGAGTTGCAAAAGGTGGCTGACGACGCGGTTATCTACAAGAGTATTGGCTCCCTCCTTGTGAAGGCGGAGAAGGCGAAGGTTACGGCGGACTTAAACGAGAGGAAAGAGCTCCTAAGCATGCGTGCCTCGGTTTTAGGCAAGCAGGAGGAGCGGCTTCGAAGCCAGATGAAGGAGCTTCAGGCAAAGCTTCAGCAGGATTTAACGCCCATCTCAGGCTCCCAGTAAGGTTTGCCTAAGGCCATGGTGAAACCTTGGAAGAGCTTGGGCTGCCAGAGCTGACGCCTGAGCAGGTTGAGGAACTCTGCACCATAGCAGAGGAAACTGCGAGGAGGCATGTGCTTTCAAGAGTTCCTGCCAAACGGATAGAAGTCCTAAACATAACTGTTGAGGCTGTCGCTGAAAAACCTTTAACACTGACTGTTGAGGTGGAGTTGAAGCTTTCGCCTATAATGCGGGGCTTCAATGTTCAGGAGCTTGTAGATGAAGTTGTGAAAAAGGCTTTTGAAGAAGCTGAAAAGTACATGAGGGAACTAAAGTGTCATTCCACGAAATAATAAAAGTAATAGATGAGACAAATGGCGAGCTTATCGTGTTGCTGTGCCACCACAATGCAGACCCTGACGCCATATGCTCCGCTTATGCGCTGTCAAGCCTAATAAAAAAGCATAAACCCCAAACAAGGGTGGAAATATGTGCGCCGCAAGGCATAAGCCGCCTGTCCAAACACATGCTGAATTATCTACCCATAACCGTGGAAAAAAGCCTAAACATTGAAAACGCAAGCCTCATAATGCTTCTGGACACCAATACAATCCAGCAACTGGACAATTTGGCTGAAAAGGTGAAGGCGGCAAAGGCTCCCATAATCGTAATAGACCACCATGCAGCCCACCCTGAAACAGAGAAAATGGCTAGGCTGTGCATAACGGATGAGAACGCTTCATCCACGTGTGAAATAGTTTACAGCTTCTACAAGCAGACGGATACAAAAATTGGGGAAAACGAGGCTAAAGCCCTTTTTCTCGGCATAGCCTTCGACACCCGCCACTTCGTTTTGGCAAACTCCTCAACCCTAAAAACCATAGCGAACTTGATAGATATGGGGGTAAACGCCCAAGAAGCCTTGTCAATCCTCTCGCTTCCCATGGACTTCTCCGAGAGGGTTGCAAGGCTAAAGGCTTGCAGAAGAGCCAAACTATTCAAAATCGGCGAATGGATAATCGCCCTATCCCACGTGAGCGCATACCAAGCTTCAGCAGCCCGCGCCATAATAGACCTAGGCGCCCATTTCGCAGCCGTAGCAGGACAGAAAAATGAAAGCCTAGAGATAAGCCTGCGCTGCACGAGGGAATTCCACGAAAAAACGGGGATCCATTTGGGGAGGGACATAGCCAAACCCCTTGGTGAATATTTGAAGGGGATGGGAGGAGGGCACTCCACCGCCGCTGGCGTAAACGGTTTAGGGGAAATTGAGGCTGGACTTAAAAAGTGTTTGAAGATTTTGAGGGAGAAACTTTCAAACCAAAATTTAAGTAGCTACTCTTAAATGGAAAACAGTCTGCTTAGAACTGGTGGAAAACCAAGCATGGCAATAGTCGAAACAAAAAACCTAACCTACACCTACCCAGGCTCAGAAAAACCATCCATAAAAGATGTCTCCATAAAAATAGAGAAGGGCGAGTTCGCCCTGATTACAGGCCCGAGTGGATGTGGGAAAACAACCCTATGCAGATGCTTCAACGGGCTTATCCCCCACTTTTACCAAGGCGAGCTTAAGGGCGAAATAACCGTAGCCGGGCTTAAGGTTCCTGAGAACCCGATCTACAGGCTTGCGGAGCACGTAGGCTTAGTCTTCCAAAACCCTGAAAATCAACTTTTCGCCTTATCTGTGGAAAAGGACGTGGCCTTCGGACTGGAAAACCTTGGCCTTCCAAGGGAGGAAATCCGGAAAAGGGTTGACTGGGCTCTTAAGCTGACAGGCATATACGAGCTGCGGGACCGCCCACCCCACGAGCTTTCAGGGGGGCAGCAGCAACGTGTAGCCATAGCCTCCGTTCTGGCCATGCAGCCGGAGCTAATAGTCCTAGACGAACCCACTTCCTTCCTCGACCCCCTGGGCGCCAAAAAAATATTTGAGGTGATCAGCAACATAAACAAGCAGCTTGGAATAACCATAGTTCTCGTGGAGCACAGGCTTGACCTAACTGCAAGATATGCAGACCACATTATAATAATGGATGATGGAAGGGTTGTCTTAGATGGTGAACCCCACGAAATCCTTGACTCAGAGGAAGCCCGCCTCATAGGGGTTGGAATCCCTAAAGCAACCCGCCTTTACCAAATTCTAAGGGCCGAGGGGGTAAAGCTTGGGGGTAAAGTCCCATTGTCCTCGGAGGAGATGGCTGAAAAATTAAGGAGGGCTTTGAAAGGCGGATGATTGAAGTTCAAGATGTCTATTTCACCTATCCAAGCGGCGTGGAGGCGTTGAAAGGGGTTTCCCTAACCATCCAAAATGGAGAATTCGTAGCTATAATGGGTGAAAACGGAGCTGGAAAAACCACCCTCGTTAAACATTTCAACGGGCTCCTGAAACCCACGAGGGGAAGGGTGCTTGTGGACGGCGTTGAAACCACGAAGGCGAGCGTGGCTTCCCTAGCCCGAAAAGTCGGGTTCGTGTTCCAAAACCCAGACCACCAGCTTTTCAGCGAAACTGTGGAGGAGGAAATAGCTTTCGCCCTCAAAAACTTCGGCTTCAGCAGCGACGTCATAGAAAAGCGGGTAACATGGGCCCTAAACCTTCTAGGCATAGCCCAATACAGGAAAACATCCCCGTTCATGCTGAGCGGCGGGGAGAGGAAACGCGTCGCCCTAGCCTCCGTCCTCGCATGGGACCCAGAAATACTAATTCTAGACGAGCCCACAATAGGGCAGGATTACCAACAAAAAGAAAAGCTCCGACAGTTCATAATGCAGCTGAAAGAGCAGGGGAAAACAATAGTAATTGTAACCCACGATGTGGAGTTCGTGGCGGAGTGTAGCCCAAGGGTTGTGCTTATGCGGGGCGGGAAAATTGTGGCGGACGGCGAGGCCAGGAAAGTGCTTACAAGCCCGGAAACCTTAGCCCAGGCGTCTATAGTTCCGCCTCAGGTTGCCCAAATTTTCATTGAGCTTTCAGACATGGGCTTTTCAAAGGACATCATCGACGTTTACGAGGCTAGGGAAGTCCTCCTAAAAGCCTTTAAGAGGCGTGAGAAATGAGCGTGTTCGAAGGGCTCAGGTTTAGGAAGGTTTCATCCCCCATCCATAACCTAGACCCGAGGATAAAATTTGTTTATGCCTGCGCCGTGTTTGTGGTTGCGGTGCTTTTTTGGGAGCTTCTTCCCTTAGCAGTGCTTTTCATTGTTCAGATGCCCTTTGTGGTTCTAGCGAAGGTTAGACGTGAGTGGGCACGTTCCATGAGGGGCGCAGCTTTTCTTGCTTCAATAATTTTCCTAACAAACTTCATATTCTCCTTCATAAACGCCGGATACACTGTCACATTCGCCTCCGTGGAATATGCATTAGCCATGACTTTCAGGTTTTTGGTGCTTGTGGAATCCTTCTCCATATTCTTTTTGACAACTTCACCTGACCATTTGGGTTTAGCCCTAGAGCAGACCCATGTGCCATACGAGTTCTGCTTCGCATTCACCACAGCCGTGCGCTTTGTCCCAGTCTTAGCCGAGGAAGCCCAAACAATAATGGATGCACAAAAATCAAGGGGCTTGGAGCTTGAAAAGGGAAACTTTCTGAAAAGGGTTCGGAACTACATTCCCATCCTTATACCTCTAATTGTCAGTGCCATCCGCAGAAGCCTTGAGCTTGCCGAGGCTATGGAATCCCGCGCGTGGGGAGCCACCAAAAAGCGCACAAACCTTTACGTTCTGAAACTGCAGAGGGGGGACTTCATCCTTGCAGCCATCACCCTAGGCCTCCTAGCAGCAGCAGTCTACGTGCGCCTATACTTACCTGTTCCACGCTTAGAGGAAGTTATAAAATGGCTTATTTGACCGCAAGACTTTTAATTTAGTCGCCATTGTAATGGGTTCTCCGGGAGCTGAAGGGCTTGAGATGGTTAAAGGCTGCGGCGGAGGAGATCATTTCAGGCATTAAAAGCTCCATTGAAGAGCTTAACCCAGAAGAGGTTGAACGCTTCATCCAGCTACTGCTCGAAGCCAAAAACAAGAAAATTTTCGTCGTGGGCATGGGGCGAAGCGGTTTCGTCGGCAGGGCCTTCGCGCTTCGTCTGATGAATTTGAGCTTTAACGTTTACTTTCTAGGAGAAACTATAACGCCAGCCGCAGAAAAGGGAGACGTGCTGGTGGCCATTTCGGGAACAGGCTCCACGAAAATGGTTTTGACGGCAAGCTCAGCCGCGAAGGAGATTGGGGCGAAAGTTGTCGCCATAACCTCTTTTCCAGAATCTCCCTTGGGCCAGATAGCAGACCTTGTTGTCACTATAAAAGGGAGGACTAAGTCCGGCTGGCCTAAAGAGGAGGACTACCTTGCGAGGCAGCTAATGGGTGAAAAGGAGCCCCTAACTCCCCTTGGAAGCATTTTTGAAAACAACTGCATGGTTTTTTTGGACGGGTTGATTGTGGAACTTATGCACCGCATCGGGAGCACCGAGGAAGATTTAAGGCGCAGGCACGCAACATTAGAATAGACTGTTTGGAGAGTGTAGATAATTCGGGCTAAATGGAAAAAGAAGAGGATGCGCCGGCAGAAAAAGAAGCGGCAGAAGAGAAGGGAAAGGTACAAGTAGTTCGAATCATGCTTTGAATGCTTCTGTCGGCGTTAGGTTTTAAAGCATTTAAGTATTAAACCTTCATATAGCTTATTAAGACTCGCGATATTATACTTTCTCAGGCACCCCCCAAACCAGAAAGGGGAAATGAATGGCAAAGATCCAGAAAAGTGCAGAGGAAACAAGAATAGGAGCAGTGATCGAGACAAAAGAAAGAAGGACAGCTGTATTCAGGGAAGTCTACCCCATAGAGGAGCCCTATGTGTACGCGGCGATAGTCAAAGACCCAGAAACCCAGAGAATCATCTACGAGGTCATAGAACCTACACTTCAGAAGGACGAGGAAGAACTTTTGAAGGAGATAAAAACCCTGCTTATGGAGGAAATAGACGTAAATCTCAAGGAAATAGAGACAAAAGAGAAAGCTAAAAATTACCTAAAACAAAAGACGGCTGAGATAATAAAGAAGTATCGCCTAAAAATCCCTCAGGAGTCCGTTGACAAGCTTCTCTACTATGTGATTAGGGATTTTATCGGCTATGGGAAGCTAGATCCCCTGATGAAGGATCATTTCATAGAGGACATTTCAGCCGATGGCGTAAACATACCTGTCTACGTCTGGCACAGGGTTTACGAGTCCCTACCAACAAACATAATCTTCAAGGATGAGGCTGAGCTTAACAACCTCATCGTCCGCATGGCATACCTAGCCGGAAAAAATATTTCAATAGCATCCCCAATTCTGGACGCTTCTCTTCCAGACGGAAGCCGCATACAAATGACCTATGGTAACGAGGTGACTCGCAGGGGTTCAACGCTTACAATCCGCCGTTTCAGAGTTGACCCATTAACCATTTCAGACCTCATAGCCTTTAACACGCTCTCCTCTCAGATGGCAGCCTACCTCTGGTATGTAATTGAGAACAGGGCGTCTGTGCTGGTGGCGGGGGGTATAGCCTGTGGAAAAACAACTATGTTGAACTGCCTATCCATGTTCATAAAGCCTGAAATGAAAATAGTGAGCGTTGAGGATACACAGGAGCTTAACTTGCCCCATGAAAACTGGATTCCATCGGTTGTTAGACTAAGCTTCGGGCGTGAAGACAGCGCCAGCAGCATAACCCTCTTCGACTTGTTGAAGGCAGCTGTGAGGCAAAGGCCGGACTATATCATTGTGGGGGAGATTAGAGGCGAAGAGGCGTACACGCTTTTTCAGGCCATGGCGACGGGGCATCTGGGAATGTGCACAATCCACGCTGAATCTGTGGAGGCTGTGATAAACCGCCTTGAATCCGAGCCCATGAATATCCCTAGACCCCTCATAGCCATGACTGACGTTATAATGGTTATGACGAGGACTGAAATAGAAGGAAAGCCAGCTAGAAGAGTTATGACAACAGCGGAGATCGCCAAGTTTGACCAAGCTACCAAGGAGATCATCATAAAAGAGGTTTTCCGTTGGAAACCGAAGGAGGACAGATTTGAATATTTGGGGTCAAGCAGCCTTCTTGAAAGGCATATGAAAAAATTGGATATAAGCGAGGATGATGTTAAACAGGAAATTCAGCGCAGAAAAACCATTCTAGAGTGGATGGTTAATAAGGGCATCCGCCGCTACATGGACGTGGCAAACGTGATCCGTGACTATTATGCTAATCCGGACAGGGTTTTCCAAAGGGCGAGGATAGAGTTGAAATGAAAAGGGTGCAGGGGAAGCCACGGCAGGGAAAGTCTGAATTTACAGTGACCGAGCGGCTGGAATCCTTAGCCTACAGTCTTCTCGGCAGGAGGATCACCCGGCTTTTACCTCTTTTTGAAGGTTTAGACCTACATCTGGATAGGGCTGGGCTTAAAACCAATTTTAAAGTTTACGTTAGCTTAACAATTTTCTCTACAGCATCAGCTGCGCTCCTAACCCTCGCCGTAGTTCCTATAGTGCTACTCCACATCTTCCATGTGCCCCTATTCTCAGCGTTGCTTTTCGGCTTAGGCGGAAGCCTATTTTCCACAGCTTTTTCCGTCATAGGCTTTTACATATACCCAATCTACCGCGCCGACAAGCTCAAGCGGGAGATTGAAGACGAACTAGCCTTCACAAGCGGTTATATGGCGATCCTAGCAAGCGCTGGGGTTCCACCTGAGAAAATCTTCCAATCCCTATCAAATCTTCCAATCCCCTTAGCTGTTTCAGAAGAGGCTAAAAATATTATCCGCGACGTGAACCTTTTCGGCTTAAATATAATTTCCGCATTAGAGCGCGCCTCGAGGCGCACGCCCTCAGAGAGATTCCGCGAAATGATAGAAGGGCTTATAACAACTATCCATTCTGGAAGTAGCCTATCCGCCTATCTAAGGGAAAAGTCTAAACAGTACATGAAGCTTAAAAGGCTGAGTCTACAAAAGTTTTCAGACACCCTTTCAACCCTTTCAGAATTTTATGTGGCCCTCCTCGTCACCGGGCCCCTCCTCCTTGTGATTATGCTTGCGGTTATGGCTATGATGGGTGGCGGCACCATATGGTTCCTAACACCAGACCTCCTACTCAGCCTGCTCACATACATTGGAATTCCCGTAGGCTCCATAATGTTCCTCATAATCCTAGACGCGGTTTCGCCTAAGTGGTAGGTGAAAATGCCGAAAGTTAAGAAATCCGTTGAGAAAGTCGCGTGGATCACCTCAGCCTTGCTAGCCCTCTCTATAATACTTTTCGGATTTTTTGAGGCTTGGGGAACCCAAACCTTCGACGAGTTCGTGTTCTTCGCAGTCATAGCCGCCTTTACGCCTCCAGCAGTTTTGAACTACGTTGATTACCGCTGGAAAAGAGCTGTGGACGAGCACCTTCCAGACCTCTTCAGAAGCATAGTTCAGGCTCAGGAAACAGGCATGACCCTTCCCAGAGCCTTTGAAGAGGCTGCGAAAAGGGATTATGGACCGTTAACCTCTGAGTTGAAGAAATTGAACAACCAGGTTTCTTGGGGTATGACCCTTGAAGACGCTTTAATCGCCTTTGCTAAACGTGCAGACACGGTTCTTGTGCAGAGAACCGTGCCCCTGATAATCGAGGCGAATCGCTCTGGGGGGCGTGTGGAGAGAGTTTTCGACCCCATGGGCAAGTTTGTCCAGTCAACGCTTATGCTTCACAGGGAGCGCCGAACCAGGACTAGACCTTATATTGCCATACTATATGTGGCGTTCTTCGTCTTCATATTCACCATTGCAATGCTCTTCAAATCCTTCTTTGTGGACGTAGGAGGCATGCCCCTCCTAGGAGCAGCTTTAATGGCGCCTGGGGAGGTTAAGCGCCTATTCTTCCACATGGCAGCGATTCAAGCCTTTTTCGGCGGCCTGATTGCGGGTAAAATGGGCGAAGGCGCAATAAGCGCTGGTTTAAAACACAGTTTGGTGCTGATGATTTCGGGCTATTTAGCCCTAAAACTCTTCTTATGAGGTGGAAACGTGGCGGAAAGGCGGTTTTTAAGGCTTTTATGTGACAGGCGGGCTATAACGCCTGTTCTCAGCAATCTTCTGCTTATGGTTGTGGCTGTAGCCGCCATGTCCATAGCCGCCACAGCTACATACGTCATAACAACAAACCTTAGGGAAACCATGGGTGAACGCCTAATCATCGAAGACGTCTGGTTCACCCCCGGCAAGATAAGCGTCTACATCCGCAACATAGGCAAAGTGAACGTGTACATATCCACCGCGTACGTAAACAACACCCGCCAACCATCATCCGCGCTTAAACTGGAGGTCGGCGAACACGGATGGCTCAACATTTATTATGAATGGGCTTCAGGCCGCCCATACCACATAAAAATTGTAACCTCGAGAGGGAACAGCGTTGGAGGCTACTATAAGGCGCCTTAAACACGACAAAAAGGGCATAAGCAACGTGCTAGTCGTAATGCTAAGCCTAGTCCTAGTCACAGTTATAGTGGCAAACGTGGTCTTATGGAGCTACCAAATGGACCAACTGGACTGGGAAAAAACCCAAGAAAAACTAAAAGTGTTAAACGTTGAACGCAACTTCGTGTGGCTGGAAAACAGCAGCCTTCACGGATCCTTCATAGAAAGGAGCACTTCCACGGAACAGTGGATGTTTTATCCACAAAATTATGCACTTTTAGGCGGAACCCAGTATGTTTCAGGCACCATATCTGATTTGCAGAACAATACCAGCAGTTACATGAAGTTCCGCAGCTACTCCCAAGGCATCACATACCATTCTGCAACAAGAGACACACCGCTCACGGTTAGCTCTACCACATACACAGAATACTTACCTTTAACATTTACATCTGAAAACCAAGCAAAATACCTGGTATTGGGCTATATAGAATTAACTTGTTCCTCAACCGGGCAGCAAGCCCGAGCCCAGTTTCTTCAAGATACAACAATTCTAGCCAGCTACTTCGACAGACCCCGTGTCGCCAACACTGAAGTGATGCCTCAAATGTTTGCATATATCTACACGGGAACAGGAAACGATGTTACTTTTAAATGGCAAATTTCCGCTTCTAGCTCTGGCGTTGCTGCAACAGCATTAAGAGGAAGAATCTACGCGTTAAGAATCGACAACCTGCCTAATGTTGAGTATCAAAGTGTCTATGAAGGTGCTGAAAGGGCAAATATGGATAATGTTTGGGGAGATGACAGTGGGGACACTTATGAAATAATAATTAATCCTTTAACAGCTGGCTACTATCTTATTTGGGCAAGCGCGAAGGTAGAGTCGGACTCTACAACAAGTTCTGTTTCAGTTAGGCTAAACATCGACAATGGAGCAGAATATATTCCATACCTTATAGGCGGCGAGTCCACTTGGAGTTACGCGCGTATTGAAGATACAAGCACAAACGAAGAGCATTGCTTCGCGATACTTGCCGTTCGCCAGTTTGCCGCTGGCCAACACAGCATCAAATTCCAAATAGCGGACATCGACGCGGCCGTAAGTGCAGACTGGCAGTACGTAAGCTTATTGGCTATAAGGCTTACGGACGTTTTCGAGTTTTATAACGCTTCGACCGTGACGCAGGCGCAAACTACTCAAACAACGCTCCAGACGTACACGTCGCTAAACATACCGTCTGGAAAGGCTGGGGACTACCTTATTCTAGGCGGCATAACAACACGGGGCTCCTCGACAAGTTATGACTATGAAACCGCCCTAACAATAGATGATGTAACTTATGGAAGGCAGCAGATCCGACCCCAAGACACAAACGATTATGTGCCGAAAGTTTTCATGCAAAACATAACCTTTGACGACGGCTCTCACACCATAGCAACCAAATATCGCGCTCTAAACTCTGCCATGACCGTTTACGTGAAAAATTCAGACATCGTGGCCATAAGGCTGCCGCGTGCAGAACAAACCGTCGAGGTGGAATTTGCTGGAAGCAGCAACCTCGAAGATTGGATGAGCCTAACGTGGACTGTTGATGCTAGATGTACCACAGACAATGTTGCGGCAACATTTCAGCTTTACCAGACGGGAGGGTATCCCAACAGTGGAGACGGCTACATTTCTGCCATTTTAGGTACCACTGATGTGACCGTAAGCCAAATAATAACGGTTAACCCCACAGGCTTCAGAGATCCGGCAACCAGTCTATGGAGGCTGAAAATTAAGGTTGTAAAAACTACACCCATGCCTTTTGAGCTTTGGGTGGATTTCATAGAATTGAAGGCCGAATCAGAGGGCGAAACCTATAGCCTGTTCCTCATAGGAGATTTTAATTTAGAATTAGCAGTTCACCCAATTGAAAATATATTTTCAATCGAAACCCACATTCGCTTTAAGGCAAGCGACACTGGAGAATATTGGGTTTTAGAGGTGTATAACTGGGTAAACGGGCATTATGAAGAAGTGAATATTCTTCTCCCAGCAAGATATTTTAAGGATTACGTGTTAAACTTGGGAGATAACTGGCAAAATTATGTTAATTCTAGCAACGGCACGATAAGGCTTGCTTTTCATGATGAAAACGGGGACATCGTTCCAACAACCCTTGACATAGATTTCTTCGCAGTTAAAGTAATTCTAAAACATGGCGTGGTTATGGCCTTCGACAACCAGGGGGCGTCAACAATGCATATAGTGGCTATATGGATTAATAATGCGACAGTTCATAAACGCTACGATGTAGACATCTTCATAAACGTTGGAGAGACCTTAACGGTTATCCGTGAAGACATATCTTTGCCCGACGGCTGGTTTATGGTTAAAGCTGTCACTGAAAGGGGGAATATTGGGGTTTTTGAAGGAAGTTAGCTGTTTATTTGGTCATTTTTTCTTTGAGGGCGTGGGTTATTTCTTTGGCGTCTCTGCCCTCTATGATTTTAATGTTGTATAATTGGGCCATTCTATTTCCGTTTTCGCTTAGTTTTGGAATAGCCACTAGGTAGGCACTTTCCGGAGAGACGTCGTAGATTTTGGCGAAGAGGGCGATGACAGGCTGCTCGGAGACAACGTCGCCTGTTGCGGCTGCCAGGTCTATGACGGTCACGCCTTTCTTCCCTTTCTGGTAGACCGCCAAGTCAAACATGTGGTTTGCGCCTGACCTCCCCTTTAGGAAGGCTGGGGCTTCAACCTCGAAGCCTTTTTGGACGAGGAACTCTTTTATGGACGGAACGTATACCCAGCCTAGGGATATTTCGTTTCTAACTTTTTCGTTTAGGGTGTAGGCGTAAACATCTTTCATTTCCATTTCTTCAAAAGTGAATTCTGCTTGGCAGTCTCTGCAGAAGTGTTTAGTCGTGGGCACGTCGAAACTTTTTTGACATTCTCGGCAAGTGCACCAAACCCCAGCCCTTCTATAGTCCACGTCGAGCTTTTTCAGCTCCTTGCGGCATTTGGGGCAGATAAGCACGCCGTCGTTTCGAAAGTTTTCCTCCACACCTATGTATCCACATTTAACATGTTCGATTAGGGAGCCCCTTTGAATGTTGAAGGATTTACAGTATGGACAACAGTAATGTGTGGAGATATTCTGCGAATTGCAGTTGGGGCAGAAAATAACCCTATCGTAGAGTTTCCTTTCAAGTATACCAGCTTCGTAAAGCCTTGTCAGGAAACTTTCAACTTGAGGATTTTCCCCTAAAACTGCTTCCACAATGGGGTATCGGTAACCTGAGCTTGGGTCAAAAACTGGTTTAATCTCCCCTATTTCCTCTGCTAAAATCTTGCTTAAAAGGGTCTGTACCTTTTTATCCTTGTAAAGTTCAATCCGTTCAACTTTGTCAGTCTTGGACATTAAATTTCCCTAACCAAACAAATGAGACGCCTGTATCATAAGGCGCCAAACTTACTAATAAAATTTATAGATTAGAGATATCACCTCTCTAACGAGGTTTCTGAAAAGCTTAAAATATTGTATCTGTGTATGTCTAGGCGGTGAACAAAATTGAACGCCCAGAACAAAAGGATTATCCGTTGTCCAAGATGCAGCTTCACATTTGACATATCTTATGGCAGGGCTTTTGCGTGTTCCGGTTGCCCGTCAACTGTGCAATGTGGATATGCAAAGTGTCCGAAATGTGAACATGAATTTCCACTACAGTAACCGTCAAGAACAGACAAGCTCTTTACCCAGAAAAGGTGTTGATTAAATTGCGGTGTTAAATGGACGAGCTTTGGTGATCATGTCTTGTTGCCTCAAAAGTCTTCCATGACACGCCGGAAAATAGGGAGTTTAATGGCGCTAGTCCTATTTATAATTGCATCCGCCGCAGTTGAATATTTAGCTGTCATGCATGCCGTCAGCCTAGGATTGGAAGATCCAAACCCTCTGCGGTTGAGTTTACTGGGCTGGGAGGCAACGGTAAGCCTCCTCTTTCACATAGTTCCATTAGCCTCTATAATAGCGCTTTCCCTCATCTGGATTTGTCTAACAAAATATTTAGCTCTAAACGTTCCTAAACTTCCAGAACAAAGGCCTAAGCGTTTTGAGAAGGAAGGTAGAAGGTTTGCCTTAGGGATTGAACGTGCATTAAAGAACTCCCTTAATAGGGTGAAGCTTGCGCTTATGCGTTCTAAAGGTTTTGCCAGTTTCTGGGACCGCCTGAGCCGCGCAAAAACTTTTGTTAAAAGCTCCCTAATTATACTTTTAGCCTTTTTGTCGCTTTTCTTCCTGTTATCCTTGGCGGCTTATCCGAAGCTTTTCTTGAACATTTACTGGAACAACCCTTCAACCCTTGAGCTTGTGGTGTGGATAAGTAGCGGTGCAAGGGTTTTTGTGGAAAACTTGACGCCCCTCCTGTGGGCTTGTACGGCCGTAAACAATGCTATAATAGCCTCAGCGCCCAACCTCAGGGCTTTCGCTGGAAATATCGGCTGTCTTATTAGGCCTCTGTTTGACTTGTCGCCTGTTGGCAAGTACTTGTTCCTGCAAAATTTTGCCATCTGGGTTTCCGCCTTAGCCGTGCTCCTTTACGGGTTTTACATGCGAAAGGGTTATCGCCGCAAAAGAAGGTTGAGGAAGGTTTAGAGGTTTAGAAATGGCTGACCACCCAAGGTTTGGCCCCGCGGGTATACCGCCGTCCTTTAGGGCTAGAAAGGCAACTTTGATGGATGTTCCTAGACTTCTGCGGGAAGAAGGCCTCGACGCTTTTGAATATCAGGCTGTGCGATGGGGCGTGAACCCCCAAATAAAGAGGGAAGATGCGGAAAGGTTCGCCGTGAAAGCTGAGGAAAACGACGTTCAGTTAAGCCTCCACGGCTCATACTTCGTTAACTTTTGCGGAGGTAAAGAGACCATAGAGGCAAGTAAAAAACGCCTAATTGCATGCGCTATGGCCTCTGAGTGGATGAGATCGCAAATTGTTGTTTTCCATGTAGGCTTTTATGGCAGAAAACCCCCAAAACAGGTTTTCAACGAATGTATTAAAGCCCTCAAAGAAGTTGTCGATGAAATGAAAACTTTGGGAATAAAGAATGTCCGGTTAGGGCCTGAAACCATGGGTAAACCCACCCAGTTCGGCAGCCTAGAAGAGGTTTTGGCCCTATGCGAAAACGTTGAGCAAACCCAGCCTGTGATAGACTGGGCTCATTTACATGCAAGGGAGGGCGGAGGGCTAAAAACTGTTGAAGATTTCCGCAAAGTCCTCGTGGAGATTGAAAAGCGCCTGGGCGGCGACATTGTAAAAAACCTCCACTGCCACTTCACTAAAGTGGAGTTTACGGATAAAGGGGAAAGACGCCATCACACCATGGACGAGGCGGAATATGGCCCCAACTTTGAGCTTCTTGCAAAGGTTATAGCCGAATTCAAAATCGCCCCGGTCATAATAAGCGAAAGCCCAATCTTAGACTTGGACGCCATAAAGATGCGAGACATCCTAATGGGGGAGCTTAAAAGCTAGAATTTCATGTTTCCTGCGATAACTTTTTCTATGTTGCCTGTGTGCTGATTATAGGTGCCCCCTTTTGGTGAGGCTGAAGGGTTTCCAAAAACTCGTTTCGGTCGAAGAGGCAAATCAAACGTTTTTCAAAAACCTTAAACTGCAACCATTAAGAACGGTGAAGGTTCCCATACATGAGGCGCTAAACAGGGTTCTTGCGAGGGATATTAGGGCGGAGGAGGACTTGCCCAGGTTTGATAGGTCGGCTGTTGACGGCTTTGCAGTTAGGGCTGCCGACACCTTCGGCGCTTCCCAATTTAAACCGAAAATCCTCAAGCTGACAGCGGCGGGGGAGATTAAAGAGGGGGAAGCCAAACAAGTTTGGACTGGAAATATTCTTCCCGACGGAGCTGACGCCGTTGAGATGCTTGAAAATGTTAGGCGTCTGAACGGAGAAATAGAGATTTGGACTGCGGTGACGCCCGGCGAAAACGTGTCGAAAAAGGGCGAGGATGTTGCGAGGGGCGAAATCGCCGTAAAAGCTGGAACCCGCCTAAGACCTCCACACCTTGGGTTAATTGCATCCCTAGGCGTGGCAGAGGTTGAGGTTTACGAAAAGCCTAAGGTGGCGGTTTTAGCCACCGGAAACGAACTTGTAGAAATAGGCGGAAAACCCGGAAGAGACCAAATTTTCGAGGCTAACAGGCTTATCATTTCAGGTTTATGCCGCGAGCTTGGCGCCGAACCCGTGGATTTGGGCATAGCAAAGGACGATGTTGAAGAAATCTCCGTAAGAGTTAGGCAGGGCTTAGAGGAGGCGGACATGGTTGTCACCACAGGCGGAACAAGCGTCGGCGTGGCAGACCTCGTTCCGGCAGCAGTGAATAGGTTGGGAAAGCCGGGCGTCATAGTTCACGGCGTCGCCATGCGCCCAGCTATGCCCACAGCCCTCGCCGTGGTCAACGGCAAACCCGTGATAATCCTTTCAGGCAACCCTGTAGCAGCAATTTTCGGCTTCGAGGTTTTTGCAAGGCCTGTAATCCTCAAAATGCTGGGTTTGAGGGATGAGCCTAGGCCCTTGGTGGAGGCAAAGCTGACAAGGCGTATTTCCACGGCCCTTGGAAGAAGGACCTTTGTCCGCGTCCGCGTCCTTATGCGCGGCGGCCAACTCTTTGCGGAGCCCATAAGCGCCAGGGGTTCTGGAATTATTTCAACTATGGTTAAGGCTAATGGCTATGTTGTGGTTCCAGAAAACCGTGAAGGCCTAGAGGAGGGTGAAACAGTTCAAGTTCATCTCTTCGACGCCTTAGAGGTGGCTGAAAACCATGTTTAGGAAACTTTTAACTCTCGAAGAGGCTAGAAGAACCATATGGGAGCATTTTGAGGCTAAGCCCTTAGGCGTTGAGGAAATCCCCATCCTAAAGGCCTTCGGCAGGATCCTCGCAGAAGACGTGACAGCCACATTAGACGTCCCACCATTCAACCGCTCCACAGTGGACGGCTACGCCGTCAAAGCCGAAGACACTTTTGGAGCTGAGGAAAACAGGCCTGTAAAGCTGAGACTCCGTGGGACGGTCAGCGTCGGCGAAATGCCAAAAATAAGTGTGAACAAGGGCGAGGCTGCGGAAATAATGACTGGTGCGCCCATACCCTCGGGCGCCGACGCTGTGGTTATGGCTGAGAACACCGAGCTGAGAAACGGCGAAGTTTACGTTTACAGCGCCGTGGCAAAGGATGAAAACGTTATGAAAGTCGGGTCGGACATGAAGAAGGGCGAAACCGTTGTTGTGAGGGGGCAGCAGCTGGGCGCAAGGGAGATAGGTGCAATAGCCGCCTTGGGGATAAACAAAATAAAGGTTTACAGGGTTCCTCGTGTTGCAGTCTTGTCCACGGGGGCCGAGGTGACAGAGCCTGGCAAGCCCCTTTCCCCAGGGAAAATTTATGACATAAATGCTTACAGCCTAAGCGCTGCGGTTGTGGAAAGCGGCGGAGAGCCTATCTTCCTCGGAGTTTTTCCCGACGATCCCGCCGAACTTGAAAGGGCTTTGAAAAGGGCCTTGGAACAAGCAGACCTTGTCATAACTTCAGGCGGGGTTTCCGTAGGCCCAAGGGATGTGGTCCCAAAAACACTCAGCACGCTTGGCAAACCAGGCTTAATCATTTGCGGCATAGCCATCAAGCCCGGGAAACCCACCACTGTCGCGCTGGTGGGAGGGAAACCCATATTCTCGCTTCCAGGACACCCCACCTCCGCCCTGCTGGTGTACCACTTGTTGGTGCGTCCGGTTGTAGAGAAGTTGGCTGGGAGAAAACCGGAAGAGGCCTATGAGGTTAAAGCCTTGGCTTCTACACGCATGTTTCCAGCGCGGGGCAGAAGGACGTTCATAATGGTTAAGCTTGAGGAGGACGCCTCAAAGCGGTTTATAGCCGAACCTGTCCCCACAGGGCTTTCAGGGGCAATAACAACCCTTTTGAAGGCCGACGGCTTTGTGGAGATTCCTGAAAACCAACAGTTTGTTGACGCTGGCGAGGAGGTAACTGTTCACCTCTTCAGAAAACTTTAACTTTTTAACTCCCTTCTTTTTGCAACTGCGTAAAATGTGAAAATCCAGGTTAGAACCAGATAAGCCGCCATGGCAAAGCTGAGGGGAACATCATTTCCAACACCATAGTAAAGCATGAAAAGCGCAAACGTTGTAGCCGTGAAGAATAGGGGCGTAATGAACCAGAGGGCCCAAGCCCTCCTCATGAAAAGGCTGTAGGCTGAGGCTAAACTGAAGACGCCTATAATGGCTATGTGGACAAGCCTAAAATCAGCGGCTAAAACAACGAAGCAGGCAACCCCAACTACTGCGTAGAAGATGGTGGCTAACAGCATGCCCCAACTTTCAACCCTGAATTTGTCCCTGAAACCCATTGCAACATCCCTTTTTGGGTTAAAGCATTAGATAATTGCGTCATACTTAATAAACTTGTGCTGTTGCCGCGTGTTCTGAGCGAAAAAGTTTAGTGCTTGCAAGCCAAAATAGGCATTAAAATGTGTGTGGAGAACCGTGAATGGGTTATAGGGAGCTTTTTGTTTCCCAACCCAATGTTTTCAGCGGTTTTCAAAAGCCTTTCGGGGAAGCTAACTACGTAATTTTGGGGGTTCCCTTCGACTTCACAGGCACCTTCAGAACCGGCGCGAGGTTCGGCCCAAACGCCATTAGGGAGGCGTCTTTAAACATTGAAACCTACAGCTTCCGTACAGGCTTAGACGTTGAAAATTTGAAAATTCATGATTTGGGCGATTTACACGTTTCCACAAGCACAGAGCAGACCCTTGAGAGGCTTGAACGGGTTGTGAAGGAAATTTCTGAGCAGGGGAAAATCCCCGTTGTTGTCGGTGGGGAACACACTATAACCTTCGGTGTGCTTAAGGGCTTAGGTGAAAAAGCGTCAAAAACGGCTGTTGTAAGCTTTGACGCCCACCTCGACCTTAGAGACCAGTTCATGGGGCTGAAGCTTTCCCACACAACCTTCATGCGGCGAATAAGCGAGGAGATCAAACCCGCGAAAATAGTCGAGGTTGGCACAAGGGCCGTATGCAAGGAGGAGCTTGAATACGCAGAAAATGCTGATATAAAGTTTCTGACATCAAACTACATTAGAAGGGAGGGAGCTGAACAAACAGCGGCGTTTTTGATGAAGAAACTTGAGAATGTCCAAAACATTTACTTGTCCATAGACATGGATGTTTTGGATCCAGCATATGCCCCAGCGGTGCAGAACCCTGAGCCTGAGGGGCTTGAGACATCCGTTCTGCTGGACATTCTGGGCAGGTTATGCGACAAGCACATTTTGGGTTTTGACGTTGTGGAGGTGGCGCCAAACTACGACAAGGGAAACACTGCAATTCAGGCGGCAAAAATCATTTTTGAGGTTTTGTGCAGCATAGAAAAAATGAGGGGATTCTAGCCTTTCCTCAACCTTTTAATTTCAATTACAACTTTTTGACGGTCTGGACAGCCGAAAATAAATGTGTCTTTGTCTTCTTGCCATGGAAAAGTCCCGCCGAACTGCAGCGTAGCCAAATATGGGAAAAGGGCGTCATAGAAGTAGCAGCAAAGAGGCGGAGCTCTGAGGCTTTTATGCGATTCTTCAGAGTAGAGGGTTAAGTCAAACTCCTCTCCCACAGTATGGTCCGCCGAGCATTCTCCGTCAACCCTTACAATCTTCCCAACCAACCTGCATCCTTTCAACGTGGCATGTCTCCTTCAAAGAATCTTTGTAGGGTTATTGCCTTAACAATTTTGCTATGAAAAAGCCGTTGCACTTGTGAATGTGGGGGTAAAGCCTCTGGCATTTCTCCAAACCCCTTAACCCCGGAAGCCCAATTTTAGGCGTTATCTCAGCCAACATGAACTCTGGATGCCGCCTCAGAAACCGTTCAATAAGCATTTCGTTTTCTTCAACGGTTATGCTGCACGTTGAGTAAACTAACGTGCCTCCAGGCTTGACTTTTTCAGCGCTTTTCTCAATCATTTGCCATTGGATTTCAGCCATTTTCTCTACGGAACGGGGTGTAAGCCTCCATTTGGCGGAGGGAAGTTTAGCAAAGGTTCCGGTGCTCGTGCATGGAGGATCTAGAACAACCACGTCAGCGTCGACCGTGACGGGCAGGGGATTACATGCGTCTGCGATTATTGGTTCAGCTATCTCCACACCCATCCTTTCAACTTCGCTTTTCCAAACACCCATCCTACGCCTCGAATAGTCGATGGAGTAAATGGCGCCTCTGTTCTGCATCAGCTGCGCCAGAAACGTTGTTTTCGCCCCTGGAGCCGCGCATACGTCTAAAACCACGGATCCAGGCTTGGGGTTTACCGCCACCGCCGCGAAACAGCTTGCCTTATCCTGAATGTAGAATAGGCCTTCTTTGAAGCTTCTTGTTCTAACCAGGGGTTTCTGGGCGTCTAAAACCTTGTAGGCATATGCCAGCCCCTCAACCTTCTCAACTTCCACCCCGTCTTCGGCAAGCCTCTCTAAGATTTCATTTTCGCTTCCCTTAAGCGTGTTGATCCTCAAATATGCTGGTGGAGGCTCCAGGTTTGCCTCAAGCAAGGTTAATGCCTCTTTTCTGCCAAAAAGCTTGAAACAGTATCTGACAAACCATGTGGGGTGAAACGTTAAAAGCCCAATTCTTTCCTCATCGCCTACGTTTTTCAGCAGCGGCGTTGGGCTTTCAGTTAACAGCAGCCCGAAGGCGTATTCAACGCTTTGGAGGTTTTTCCACCCAAGAATGGAGCGGCCGAGCCTAACAATTTCCTTTGCCTCTTCAACATCTATTTTCTCCCAATTTTTCGACGCCCTAGTCTGGTAAACGTAGAGTCTGAGAAAGGATTGGACGCCCAGCGTGAACCCGTTTAGGGTTCTTGGCTTTAAAACTTCGTTGATGAACCTGTCTATTAGGTTGCGGCGCCTAACTGTTTCGAGGAGAAGCCTATGGGCAAGACGCATGGCGTTAACGTCGCCTATATTCAGTTGCTTGGCGGTCCTGGCCAAGGCGAGCTGCTCATTGATTTTCTCCTTTTCCATCCAGCTTAGGGCTTCAATTGCAAGGGTCCAAGCTTCTCTAAGCAAACCGCCCACTCTTTAAATGCTTTAGTAAGATTTTAGTCCACCCTACTCATATTAAAAGTTAGGTTAAAGCAGAATGGTGCAGAGACGTCTGGACGAATATTGCGCTCCAAAATCCGAAAGTGGGAGAGAAGCCCAGGCGCGAGCAGCGTCCTTCATGGAACTTTTAGAAAAAGAAAGGAAACAAAAGGGCTTCCCGCCAATCGCTCCTGAAAAACTCCCCCCATCATACTTTGTCTCCGCCACTTATGATGGAAAGGCTGGAAAAGCCCTAATCAAACTTTACGAGCCTGTTTCTGGCCGTATATACTTCTGGTATGACAATACTGGGCATAAGCCCTACTGCTACACGAACCTGTCACCCTACGAGCTGGAGAAAATTGACCGTTTAATGAAGCATCCGGGCTTCAGCCATTTCGAAATTGAGGAAAAATACGACCCGCTTTCAGACAAAACCGTCAAAGTTACAAAAATTGTTGCTAAAGACCCGCTTGCTATTGGAGGCCGCCCAAAAGGCTGCATAAGGGATATTATTCCAGAAGATTTTCCGAAGGTTTCAGAAGTTCCTGTAGCCCCAGAGGCCATCAAAGTCTGGGAGTCTAAAATAAAATATTATCAATCCTATATTTACGATAAGCGACTTTTGCCCGGCATGGTTTACGAGGTTAATAACGGCAACCTAACCCCCAAACGCATTGAAGAAGCTGAAAGAATGGTTCAGAGGATAATGGAAACTTTTAAGGGCGCCCCCGCCGAGGATTTAGAATACATTGAGCAGTGGGCTAGGCTTTTAGAGTATCCAGCTCCAAAGTTCCGTTATGTCGCCATTGATATAGAGGTTCAATCGCCCATCCCAACAAGGATGCCTGACCCCAAAGAGGCTGCCTACCCCATTGTCTGCGTTTCCTTCTACAGTTCAGACGGCCAAAAACGTGTCCTGCTCCTAAAAAGGGAAGGGGTACGCGAGGGTGCAGAACACCTGCCCGCAGACGTGCAAATCGAGTACATCGACTCTGAAGAAAAACTGTTGAGGGCTGTTTTTGAAGTTTTGTGGGGCTATCCCTTCGTTGTAACCTTTAACGGGGACGACTTTGACCTTCGCTACTTAGCCCATAGGGCTGAAAACTATGGTTTCAGAAAGGAGGAAATACCCATAGAGGTGGGCAAAAGGGTCTGCCTCCTAAAGTATGGGGTGCACATAGACCTATACAAGTTCTTCTTCAACCGCTCCATCCAAATTTACGCTTTCGGCAACCGCTACCGCGACGTAACCCTGGGCGACGTCGGAAAAGCCCTATTAGGGCTTGAAAAGATAACCTTGGAAAAGGGTATAGGGGATTTAACATACACGGAGCTTGCCAAATACTGCTTCAGAGACGCCGAAATCACCTACAAGCTTACAAGCTTTGGAGACGAACTTGTTTTGAAACTGATACTGGTGCTGGCAAGGATAAGCAGCATGCCTATGGAAGACGTAAGCCGTCAAGGAGTTTCCCGATGGATAAGAAACTTCATGCATAGGGAACACCGCAGGAGAAACATGCTTATACCAAACGCTGAAGACATATTAGCCCTAAAGGGGAAGACGGCCACAAAGGCCATAATTAAGGGTAAAAAGTATAAAGGCGCTATAGTGGTTGAACCTGTTCCCGGCGTCCACTTCAACGTGGCTGTCATGGACTTCCCAAGCCTATACCCCTCAATAATAAAAGTTTGGAACTTAGGCTATCAGTCCATTTTGTGTTCTCATCCAAACTGCCGCGCAAACCTTGTGCCGGACACACCCCACTGGGTTTGCATACAAAAACGCGCCCTTGAAAGCCTGCTTATAGGCTCGCTTCGTGACCTCAGGGTTCATTGGTATAAGCCTAAATCCAAGGATAAAACCTTACCAGCAGAGCTTAGAAGCTGGTACAACATCATTCAAGGAGCCCTTAAAGTTATTCTGAACGCGAGTTATGGAGTTTTCGGAGCTGAAACCTTCGACCTCTACTGCCCGCCGGTGGCTGAAGCTACAGCAGCCTTGGGGAGGCATGCGATAACCAAAATAATTAGCAAGGCGGAAGAACTGGGCATTCAGGTGCTTTACGGCGACACGGACAGCATTTTCCTAAAGAACCCCTCGCAGGAGCAGATACGCGAGCTTGAAGAATGGACTGAACGCGAGCTTAAAATGGGTTTGGACGTGGATAAGATTTACCGTTATGCGGTTTTCAGTTCAAGAAAGAAAAACTACTTGGGGGTTCTTGAAGACGGAAGCGTTGACGTGAAGGGTTTAACGGGCAAAAAACGCCATATCCCCCTATTCATTAAAAGAGCCTTTGACAAGATGAAAGAACGTTTAGCCATGGTTAAGACCCCGGCGGACTTTGAGGAGGCAAAAAAGGACATAGTCCAAAACATTCGGGACTGCTATATGAAGCTGAAAAGGCGGGAGTGGGGGAGCCTAAGCGAGCTTGCCTTTAACGTGGTTCTAGGCGAAGAACCTGAACGCTATACGAAGACAACTCCTCAGCACGTTAAGGCTGCAAGGATATTGAAGGAGGGGGGTATGGAGCTAAAGGCAGGCGACCTGATAAGCTTTGTGAAGGTTGTAGGTGCACCATATGTTAAGCCAGTGGAGATCGCGTCTAAAAACGAGATAGACGTTGACAAGTACATAGCATACCTCCACTCCACATTTGACCAAGTCTTAGACGCTTTAGGCTTAGACTTCAACGAAATAATAGGGCTGACGAAGCTGGAACGCTTCATGTAAAGAAAGGCTGTTCCATCAAGTTTTCTGCAGCTTCCCTTTCTCAGCACAGCCCTTTACGACTCCGCTTCTCAGAAGCCCTTCCAAAAGCGCAAAGCCAAGTATGTTGATGGCTACTACAGAACCGACGAAGACGCCGAATAGCCCCAGTTCTAAGGGAACTTCAAATATAAGCGACAGATACCCTCCAACAATGATTGTCACAACAGCCGTCTCAGTGAAGCTTCCTAAAAGCCTTTGGACGAAGCCTCCTCTGCCAACGTACCACGCTAAGGCGCACGCTGCAAAGTTTGCAACAGCTCCGCCGACGATATCGATTATGCCTAAACCGCCGTAAACATTTGCAACCAAGCAGCCTAGGCTGCTTCCCACGGCAACAGGCAAGCCGAAAAGCATTGACAAAGGCAGCAAAGCGTCAGCAACTCTCACTTGGTAGATGCTGAAGCTTATGGGTGCAAGAAGAACAACTCCTGCAGCATACAAAGCGGCAAAAACCGCGGTTAAAGCCACATCTCTACTCTCAAATTTCATTCTTTTCACCTCCTACACCGGGGTTTATAAGGCGGAACGGGTGGAGGTCCACTCACCCGCCGAGGAAACGATAAGTTCAATGAGGGAATTATATAAGGTTTCCCTTCAAACAGGCAAGTACAGTTTAAGCCTTATGTTGCTGTCCGCCTTCCTTAACAGGCTTTTCTGCAACAGCCCCGCTTGTTTCAGCCTCTACTGTGACTGCACCCTCGACTCAAACTTACAAGGTCAGGTTTTCTGGGTAAGAGGAGCTAAATCTACAACCACCAGCTGACTTCTCTCTCGCTTTAACATCAAAATTTACAGTACTGAAACCCGTCTCGCCCTTAAGCCTAACTCCTACTAATGCTAGTAAGGTCCACCAAAACTGAAACGCTTAACATAGGGTGCTGGGCAAATATTTGATCCCCCCGCATCAAAATAGGCGGACTTCACTTGACAACCGTAGTAATAAGCCTCGCCTCAAGCAAATTTTGCCTTTTGTGTATAGCAAAGCCCCCTAACACAGTCTATACAACAAACAATTGAACAGCTAGACTTGCAAGGGTTGAGGCTGCCACAAAAATCGCTATCACGAGAACAACTTGACGTTCAGTCATAGGCCTCCGATATGTCACAAGCGTGATTAGGCTTCTCCTATGATCGGAAAAAAGCTTCTTTCCGTCAAAGGAAACTTGCGCCTTCCTCCTAAAGAGGAAATAATTTAACAAGATCAGAGAGGAGTTAAAGATGAAGGGTGAAATCGAAATCATCAAACTCCACTTCAAGTCGGATATCACTGCAAATGCAGCAAGCGTCATTCCAATTGAGAAGGAGCCTGTGTTGCCGACAAAAATTTTACCCCTAAAATTTAGGAAGGAAAGGACAAGCCACACAGCCAAGGGTAACGCCAAAAGAATGGCGTCTCGCCCCGACAGCGCCATAAGCCCCATCATAACTATGGCTGGGCAAACTGTTTCTAAACCGTTTAACCCGCCCAACTGATTAATAGTATTTGTGGTTACGGTCACAATTGCCGGGATCAGTATGAAGTAATAGTAGGGGCCGAAATCCACAACTCCAATTATTGGAATTTTTATTGCCGTGCGCACGTGTGGAAGCTTGTAGGTTAGGGCTATGAGGGGTATTGCCGCTATCAACGGGAAAAAAGCTTTATAACGCCATCTCAAATCCATCCAATCGTCAAGCATGCCCATAAAACCTCCAAACAAGATGCAAGCAGCTAAAGTCAGCGCCCGGAAAATGTTTCCAGCCCCCCCACTTTCAAAAAAATGCAGCAAGAATAGGTATGCCACACTTAAAACCACATAGACCACGCCTAAACCTGTCGGAACTAGGGGTTTACCAGGCTTATGGTAGTCTGGAACTTTGGGAAACAATTCTGTCCTCCTTAATGGCTTCCTTTAATATTCAACTTTATATAGGCATACAAGGGGGACGCAGTTTCCATAACGGCTTCCGTCATTATCTAGCCCAGCAATATACGCTTCTTTGAAGTGCGAAAGTTGTGTTGTTGGCGGTGAGCCGCCTTTCTTCACTTCCTTCCAACGTTCAACAGCGTATGTCATAAGCTTGTAAATTGTTGAGTTCTGCCCTCTGGGAGCCGCTTCAAACCGATCGTTTGTGTCTGCTTGTCCGTTTTTGTTAACATCAACCCAGTTCAGCCCCAAAGTATAGTTTCCGAAAATTGCCCTGATTTCATCAAAGCTTTCGGTCCACATTTCAGTTTCGTTAATAAAACCATCCTTTATGAAGCGGTCTCGGGCTTTCCCGGAAATACTTGCCATCCACACCCATTTGCCTTCGTCACCGCCTGCGTTTGCCCAATTTCCGTTGGAGTCTATAGTGACAAAGACTAGAATGTATTCTACATCATACAACTTTAACATTTTTATTGCTTGGCTCTCATCAGCCATGAAAATGAAACCTATATTCTCTATCTGAGTCGAGTTTATTGTGGCGTTATCCGCAAGGGTTGTTACGTTCCCAAGTATTGAAAGCCAGTATCCATAATCCCACCAACTGCAAACTACGGTTGTCCCCTTCAAGTTGTCCCTCGTCCACTTCAACATGTTTACCCATTCCTGAACTGGGACTTCAGGCACTGTGGAGAGGCTGCCTCCGGATATTGTTGTGGGCGCAACAACCTGCCTATACACTTTGGGCGACGGAAAAGCCAGGTTCGTCATCAAAACAATGAATATTAGGAATATGGCTGTTCCACTAAATTCTTTCCCAACCCGTTCAAACACATACTTTTTCTTGGTGCTTATCCTCGCCGGCTCCTTAAACAGGGTGGCAAAAGGTTTTAGCAGGCCGCATACCCCAACCGCGGCTACAAGGCTGAAAGCTGGAGCGAAAAGCACAAACAGTCGAACCATGGAACAGGCGAAATATAGGGAGGTTAAGCCCAAAACTAAAAGGAACAGGTTTCGGTTATTTAGGTCCCTTGCAACGAAAAACAGCCCTATGGCGAAGAAAATTATCCCTATGCCAAGTTCATAGTATATAGAGCCCCAAGCAGACACCCTATGCTCAGCCACAGACTCTATGAGCGGAGAGGTCTGACGGTAAAAGGGGTTTATGACCGAAATGAACTTTCCTGCAATACCTTGCATGTAACCCGCGTATGAAAGAAGAACAAAACCGCCAAGGATTACGGCGAAAAACGCTATAACAAATATCGCTTTCCACTTTATGGTAGTAATGTTTTTAGAAATTTCTGCGAGGCATATAAGGCAAAATACTCCCGCGACCGGCAGAATGGCGCTTGTCAAAAGATAGTTCATTGAAAGCCTTGGAGTGTTTATGGCGATGAATAGCCCTAATCCGAAGGCTAGGCTGTAGGTCAAAAGTAGCCTGTGAGTGTACCTCCTCATAATCAGCAATGCTAAGGCGAAGAGCACCGTGACACCTATCGGGTAATAGGCGGCACCCCAGCCGATGCAGAAGTATCCAAGGACGGCTCCTGATGCAAGGGCATACTTTACTGTTGAACCTACCGGCCTACTCTCCTCAATCGCCCTGAGAAACAAGAAGGCAAACAGGATGAGCGCAAATATCCCTATCGTTTCGTCGTCGAAAAAACCCAAGGATGTTCTTTGGATGTATGACGGATGCAATGCCAAAAAGAGTGCAGACAACAAACCGACAGGCCTGCCGCCTATATCTTTTCCCAGAAAGTATATGGCGAGGGAAGCCAGCATTCCCATTATTGCCGGAAACAGGGAGCAGAAACTCATTAAGTCTATGCCTACGCCTAGGGCTGAAACTATTTTATAAAGGAAAGCCGCTGTTAAGGGAAGGCCTGGGAACAAAGCTTCTGCCATGTTAATCCCATCCGGATACCATCGCTGATAGTCTATCCAAGGATTGGGCCAAGCCCAGGATAGAAAACCGTTTTTAACAACGTACTCGGTGAAGCGGTATTGAACGTAGGGGTCGAATTCTGACAGTAGCAGATTGGATTTTCCAGTTTCAGGGTCTATTTCCCACCTCATCGGGAAAAGGCGTATCGTGAAGGCTATGAAGAGTATGAGGATTAGGGCTGAAAGGGTTATTGCCGTGCTGCGGTCTGTTTTGATGCGGAGTTTTCCAAGACTTTTTAAAACATTGATTATTTGCTCTTTTGTTAGAACCCCTTTGACCTTCATTTTAACTTCAGCTCTTTAATGGATTATTGAAAGTGTCTTATTTCCTTATTTCTCTTGCGGTTTTATCTTCTACCTTAACGCTTAAAATGAAAATGCGCGCTTTTATCTGGAAAGCTCATTTTAGTGGTTTAACTTCAACGTTTACGGGTATGAATGCAAGTTTCCTGCCGCATGCAGGGCATTTCCCATTATGCTTATGTAGAATTTCATCTGGAGGCTTAAGCTCGTCTCCCTCGTATAAGACGTGGCCGCATTGATGGCAAGTAACACGTTGAGGCAATGCTGACACCTTAGCGATGGAAAGGAGAAGCGTTGCTGGTATTTATCGGTTGCTATTAAATTCGTAAGGTCTTCGTGATAAACTTTAAACGTTAGGCTTTGTTTAAGGAGTCGCATTAACGTGTGGGCTTGAGATAAACATGGGAAAATACACACTTATCATCACAGAGAAGCCTGACGCAGCGCAGAGGATAGCTGCTGCCCTTGATTTGAAGGGTAAACCTAAAAAAATGGAGGAGAAGGGGACGCCATTTTACATTGCTGAGCGGGATAAGGAGATAATAGTTGTTCCAGCAATAGGCCACTTGTACACTGTGGCTGAGGGGGGCGTCGGTGGGAGAGACCACTATCCAGTTTTCAGTTTCAGGTGGGTTCCACGGTACTTGGCTGAAAGGGGTGCAAAGCAAATCCGCTCTTGGCTTGAAACCATCTCAAAGCTGGCGGAAGGGGCTGAC
>JAWBZV010000004.1:85543-104739 GCA_038865865.1 Bathyarchaeia archaeon
ATGTACATAGATGCATGCGACTACGACATTGAAGGAAGCATCATAGGCTACTGCATACTAAAATACGCCTGTGGGAACAAGGAAGGTGTAGCTAAAAGAATGAAGTATTCCACTTTGACGAAGGAGGAGCTTGAAAAATCCTATAATGAACTGCTTCCAACACTTGATTTTGGCCTTATAGAGGCTGGAAGAACCAGACACGAGGTTGATTGGCTGTATGGCATTAACTTGTCTCGGGCTTTAACCATTGCCGCGAGGGATTGGAGTGGAAAATATGCAACCATAAGTACCGGGAGGGTTCAAGGGCCAACCTTAAGCTTTCTAGTGGCTAGGGAAAAATCCATCAGAAGTTTCGTGCCAACACCATATTGGGAGATTAAAGCTAAAGTTGAGATAAACGGTGAAATCTTCGAGGCGGAATATGAAAAAGCAACAATTGAAACCAAGAAAGAAGCTGAAACTATAGTTAGCGAGTGTGAAGGTAAAGATGGAACTGTGGAAAGCATCGATGTTAAACAATTTCAACAGATGCCGCCAACACCCTTTGATATTGGTTCTTTGCAAAGCGAAGCCTACAGCCTCTTCGGGTACACGCCGAGGCGTACGTTAGACATAGCCCAACGCCTCTACCTGGACGCCTTAATATCCTATCCAAGGACAAGCAGTCAGAAACTACCCCCAGCAATAAATTATGAGGGGATATTGAAAAGTTTAAGCGAAATTCCAGAGTATAAGCGGCTGGCTGAGGAGCTTTTAGCTATAAAAGTTTTAAAGCCCAATGAGGGGAAGAAAGAGGACCCTGCTCACCCAGCCATTTACCCAACCGGCAAACTGTCCGAAAGGGTTTTAGATGATTCTGAAAAGCGGGTTTGGGACCTTGTTGTTAGAAGGTTTATGGCTGTTTTCGGCGAGCCAGCGTTAAGGCAAACCGTGAAAGTGCAAATTAACATTAACGGCCACAGGTTCTACCTTAGGGGGCGTCAAACCCTTAAAGAGGGCTGGCTGCGTTTTTACGAACCATACGTGAGGGCTGATGAGGTTCTCCTGCCGCCGATTGGGGAGAAACAAAAGCTTAGGGTTAAGGGAATAGTTTTGGAGGAAAAATTCACAAAGCCGCCGCCGCGATACAATCCAGGCAGCCTCCTCAAAGAAATGGAGGAGGCTGGGATTGGAACTAAGGCTACTAGAGCTGACATTATACAAACCCTCTATGATAGGAAGTATGTTCGTGATGAGCGAATGGTTGTTACTGACCTAGGCTTCGAGGTTCTTGAGGTTTTACAGAAGCACTGCCGAACAATAACATCTGTGGATTTGACAAGGAACCTTGAGGAGAGAATGGATAAGATTCAAGCCCGCATGGAAAAGAGGGAAAATGTTCTCTTAGACGCTGTTGAAATCTTAAAGCCTGTAATGGAAGAACTGAAGAAAAACGAGAAGGTCATAGGTGAACAGCTAAGCCAAGCCATAAAAAGGGCTAGATTCGAAGAGCGAAATGTGGGTGCATGTCCAATCTGCGGAACGGGGAGGCTCACAATTTTATACTCAAGAAAGACTGGTAAACGTTTTATCGGATGTACAAACTTTTTCAAAGGTCAGTGTAACGCCTCATTTCCGCTCCCGCAGAAAGGCAGCGTCAAACCCCTTGGGAAAAATTGTCGGGAATGTGGTTGGCCCACGGTTCAAGTTCGGGTTAAGGGTAGACGCCCTTGGACGCTTTGCTTTAACCCCACTTGTCCGTTAAAAGAGCGTGAACAAAATTGAGATGTAAAATATGCAGCAGGGAAGCCGTAAAAAACGGCTATTGCGATTTACACATCGAAGCTTACGAAAGCGTTGTAAAGGGGTATGAGGCTTGGAAGAAGGCTTTAGACATCTCTTGGGAAGAATATTTAAGCGAGATTGTGAAGAATCCATTGACTGGAGAATGGGCTAAAGAGGTGGCGGAGCACTTAATTAGGAGCGGAGAGAGGGAAATTGGCGCGTCAAGCTAAAAGAACAATTTCTTCAATATCCTACTCGTTTCAAAAGTTTTACAGGAGAATCTCAACAACTAAACCTTCAACATTTTTCCTCGCAGCGGCAGCCGTAGCATTAGCAGTTTTCCTGTTCGGGGGCGGCTTATACAGTTTGGCGGTGGGTCCTCCCCCAGCGGCATACGCATATGGACGCTTCTATTTTGTTTACCCCTCACTGTCCTACCAATTTTGGTCCGACAGCATCATATCCATGATTCTATACTCGTTGGGCATAATAGGCGCCATATTCGTTTATGAGAGCACGAAGCAAGCCTACAAGCCGAGACAAGCCTACATGATGCTTTTAGTGGGCTTGTCGCTGTTAATAGTGGCATATATTTCCATAGAAGCCGTGATACACGTCTGGAAGGGCGTCTAACCCTATTATGACTCACCAAGGGTTTTTCTTTAAACCCAATTTATAGGCTGCAAAGTTAGTGAGCATGTGAACTGGTATTGTGATAATTAAGATTGCCAAGGCAAGCTCTGCACGAGGCGCCTTCAAGGGAATTGCGAATATCATAGCCCCAACAATAAAGTCTATCTGGTCGATTACTGGCAATAGTTCCCCAGGGGCTATTCCAAGCCTCCTTTTTATGAAGGCTCCTGCAAGGTCGCCGATTAAGGCTCCCAGGGATGCCAGAAAACCAAAAACGGCGGGGTATTCGGGGAAAAACACGTTTTCCAAAAAACCTACAGCCGTTCCGACGGCGAGTCCGGAGAAGAAACCCTTGAAAGTCTTATTTTTTCCAAAGATCGGCTTGCCGTCAATAAACTTTTTTTCAAGGTCTATTGGTAGTCCTCCACCTGCAAGCACGGGTATCGCGTTTGCACAGTATGCTGGAAAGGCGAATTTCAATGCTTCAATGATAAGCTGTATTGTGGCGTTCATCCGCGCCCCTTCAAGTCACTGAATGATATAATCATGTAATCCGTCTTCTTCTATTTTTAGGTAGCAGGTTTGAGGTTGAACCATTTTCGCTTTCATCTCCACAGACGCCTTTACAACCATTGGAGTTCCAGTGGGTTTCATGGCGATTGTCACATCAGCCCAGAACTTTAGCACCCGCGTGGCCACAGGCTCCACGCCAGTGAAAGTTTCGTCGAAAACGCTTCGCACCTGGCTTGTTGCAAGA
The DNA here is from genome assembly GCA_038865865.1 of Bathyarchaeia archaeon. Taxonomy (GTDB): domain Archaea; phylum Thermoproteota; class Bathyarchaeia; order Bathyarchaeales; family Bathycorpusculaceae; genus JANXEP01. The sequence goes on from JAWBZV010000004.1 coordinate 88,698, forward strand.
ACAGCAATTTTCTGGGTTCTAGCAATCTGCGCCAGCCAAGCCATTTGCCTGTTCAATTCCCGATTTAGCTCAAACTTTTTTTCAAGTTTTTCCGCAACCTCAACCCTATAAAGGGATGTAAGCGTGTCGAAGACGACTAAGCCGAAACCCTTAGTCAAGTAGTTTGTCAACTGGTCCACGATGAGGGCTTGCTCCTTAAAATCTTTAGGCTTCGCCAAGATTATCAGTTCTGCAACTTTTTTGAAATTTTCACGAGCAATTTGGGATAGCCTCCTAGCTGAAAAAGTGCCGTCGCAGTCCACAAACAACGTTTTATACCCCAACTCGGCACAGTTCACCGCGCATTGCATTACAAGAGTTGTTTTCGCTGTTTCAGCCTCCCCATAAATTAGACCTATTTTGCCAAGAGAGAAGCCTCCATCTAAGATTAAATCCAGCTCCCTGCATTTTGTCGGGATTTTCTGAAGCGTGGTCATAGACGCCAATGAATATAAACAACAAAAGAGTTAATTTATTCTATGCTTTCAACGCAAGTTTGTAGGAAAGCCTTATGAAAGCAAGGATAGCTGTGGCCACGGTTTCGGGAAAAGCATACTACATGATAGTGAATGAGTTGAAGAAGACAAAGATACCCTTCATAAGCTTAACGCCTTATGACCCCATACCTCTAGAAATCAAGGTTGTAATAACCACCGAGAATGAGCGTCCCCTCATAAATCACGAAACAGTTTTAACATTTAAAGATGGGATGGAGCCACAAGCGTTGATAAACCAGGCATTGCAACACGTTGAGGGAAAAAGCTCCTACGAAAAAATTGTTATAGGCATTGATCCAGGCGAAGTACTGGGACTTGCTGTTTTAGCAGACGGGAAAGTTATTAAAACTGAAAACTGTTTCAGCATAGAGGAAACGCTCACCAAAATAGGGGATATTATAAAGAACTTTAGTGACGTTAAGACGTCCCTGTTTTCGGTTAAAGTCGGCGACGGCATCCCCGAATATAAAGAGAAGCTTCTAAAAGCTTTAGACAAAATACTCCCACAAAATGTTATACTAGAAAGCGTCAGCGAAGCGGGAACAAACCGTCACATAAAAGAGGCTAAGCATAGGAGGGGGTTGAGGGACATTGCCTCAGCGATTAGAATTGCAAGGAGAAGTGGCAACAAGTTTGCCAGGAGGGCTATAAATGAACATAACGGTGAAAGAGGGGAAAACACTTCTGGTTGACGGACCAGCCTCAGTGACCCTCCTCTCTGGAAAGGCGGATGTTTTCGGTTTCCCTTTGGGACATGTGCAAAGGGTTATTATACGGGACGGCAAAAGGATGCCTTTTACGGTTGAAGAAACTGCAACTTTTGAAATTTCTCTGGGCGAAAATTCCCATGTTGAGGAGCTTGATGGAAGCTCCATACCCCAGTCTTGGAATAATGCGTATAAGGAGTTAGCGGCGATTCCCTTAAAGCCCGTTACAGCGCTGGTTTTCGGCGCGTCAGACTCGGGAAAGACGAGTTTCTGCACATATTTAACAAACAAGCTTTTGGGCGAAAAGCGTAAGGTGGCTATTCTGGACGCTGACCTTGGGCAGTCGGACATTGGTCCGCCGTGCACCATAGCATATACTTTTGTGTCTAAACCAGTTACAGACCTCTTTAACCTAGAAGTGGAAAACGCCTACTTTGTGGGTGTAACCTCGCCAAGTAAAGCGGTTGACAGAGTTCTTCAGGGGTTAATGCTCTTGAAGAGGGAGATATTCAACGCCAACCCAGACTTCATTGTTGTAAACACCGATGGCTGGGTTGAAGACGAAGATGCCATACAATACAAAGTCCAGCTTGCCGAGAGAATAGGTCCCGACATAATTTTCTGCATACAAAACGACAAGCTTAATCCTCTGCTAGCTGCGCTTAAAAACTATAGAATATTCACGGTTGATTCACCTTCTGCAATAAAGCCGAGAAGCAGAGAGAAACGCAAAAGCCTGAGAGAGTTAGGTTACATAAAATACTTGAAAAATGCGAAAGTGCAGCCTATACCACTAAATTGGGTGAAAGTTGAAAACCTTGAGCAGGCGGGTTTAGACAAAAATGCGATGGCGACGCGTACTAATGACGAGAAAGGCTTACTTGTCGCCCTCTACAATGGCGAGCATAAGTTTATGGGCATAGGAATAATACGCGAAATAAACCATGCTAGAAAAGTGATGAAATTGTTTACGCCTGTCTCCAGCGGCGTTTCAACGATTGTTGTTGGAAAGGTGCGCCTAGATAAAAACTTTAAAGAAGTCCCTCCGCCGATGCCTACGGAAGATAAACGCTAATTTTGATTTTTTCCAGAAGGGCAAAGCGTTTTAACAGGGCATTTTTGGCATTGAGGATTTATCGCGCGGCAGTACCTCCTGCCAAGCAGGATTAGCAGAAGGTGAACGTCAAAGTAGTCTTCTGGTTTGTAAAGTAACTGAAGAGACTTTCTAACCTCTTCATAACCCCCGTTTGCCGAAGTGAGCCCAAGCCTTTTTGAAACCCTCTTAACATGGGTGTCCACGGGAATCGTTGGGTAACCCCTAGAGAAAAGCAAAACAACATCAGCCGTTTTAGGTCCAACGCCTGGAAGCTGCATAAGCGTTTTTCGAGCCTCTTCCAAGGGCATCGCTAAAATTGGTTCTAAGCTGCCTCCAAACTTTTCCAAAATGATGCGTGAAACCCTTTTTATCACCTTTGCTTTGTTCCTGTAAAGACCGGCGGTTTTAAGAGCCTCTTCAATTTTTTCCTTTTCAGCTTTCGCTAACGCTTCGGGAGTTATCTGAAAATTTTTCGAAAGGGTTTCAAAGGCCCTTGCAGTGTTTTTGTCAGACGTGTTCTGTGAGATTATTGTTATTATGAGGGTTGTAAACGGATCTTTGTCAGAGGTCACCCAGCTTGGTATTGTGAAGTTATCTCTAAGCGTTTGCAGTATTTTTGCGGCCCTATCTTCGGCCATTTTGCAGCCGCCTTTTGAAAGCAATAAATAGTGAATGTGTGAAGCTATAAATAGGCATTGGGTGATTTCGTGGAGCGCGCAAAAATTGTTAGAGACGAAATAGTTGAGCAGAACGTTCATTTCTTGGCAATTTACCTCGAAACAAAAAATGCTTGCCTGGTCCTCTTGAGCGAGAACGAGGATAGGCTTGGAACGTTGGCTGTGGCTGTGCCTAAACCTCCAGACATGCTTGGGCTTCCATCCTCCTCGGTTCTGTTGGGCGATAGGAATGTTATCTCAGCTCGTATGTTCGCAGAGTATTTAGCCTCAAAGAAGCGTAAAATAGCCTTGGTTTCCATCTACTTGGAAAAGATGGATGAAATGCAAGCCCAGTCGATCTTTAAGAGGCTTATTGAGAGGGTTGTTCCCTCAGAGCCGGCGATGGGGGAAAGCCTAACATGAGCCTCAGAGTTTTCCTGGAGCAGATGGAAGCTGAAGGAGACGTTCTGCATATTAAAGACGAGGTTTCACCAATTTTTGAAATTTCATACATAATGAAATGTTTTGATAATGACGGTCCAATCCTCCTTTTTGAAAACGTTGAGGGTAGCAAAACTAGAATTGTGGCAAATGTTTGCGGGACGAGGAAACGCATATGTAGGGCGCTCGGCGTCAAGCAGAACGAACTTTATCAGAAACTTTTGGAAGCCTGGCGCTCCCCTACGAAGCCAAAAATTATCGACGCATCTAATGTTAAGGGGTTTGTTAAAAAACCCGATTTGTTCGGAATTCCCATTCTCACCCATTTTGAGAGGGATGCTGGACCCTATATAACCTCAGCTGTTGTTCACGCAAAGAGCCCTGACGGAGCCTTTGAAAATGTTTCAATACATAGGCTTCAAGTTTTGGATAAGAAAAGTCTAGCTATACGTCTGGTCCCCCGTCACCTTTATAAGCTTTGGCATATGGCCAAAGAAAAAGGCGTGGATTTAGATGTAGCTATTTCCATCGGAGTCCATCCGGCTGTAATGCTGGCAGCATCTTCACCTGTCCCCTTCGGCGTATGCGAGTTTGACGTGGCGAACACCATTTTGGGAGGCAAACTTCACTTGATTAAGTGCGAGGAAGTTGATGCCTACGCCCCGGCAGATTCAGAATTAATCATTGAAGGCAAAATTTCAACAAGCAAGGAAGTTGTGGAGGGGCCCTTAGTGGACATTACAGGGACGTATGACATTACGAGAAGGCAGCCTGTTGTTGAAGTTGTAAAGGTCATGCACAAGGAGGACTTCATTTACCAAGCGCTTTTGCCGTCTGGAGCCGAGCACAAATATCTGATGGGGTTGCCTCGGGAGGCTTCAATTTATGAAGCAGTTTCAAAGGTTGTTCCAAGGGTTAACGCGGTTAACCTCACTGTTGGCGGGAGCGGATGGCTTCACGCCGTAATCTCTATTGAAAAACAGTTGGAGGGCGACGGGAAAAACGCTTTGCTAGCGGCCTTCGCTGCTCATCCTAGCTTAAAGCACGCGATTGTCGTAGACTCTGACATTGACGTATTTAATATGACTGACGTTGAATGGGCTCTTGCGACGAGGTTTCAGGCGTCTGAAGATTTGCTGGTTATTGAAAATGCGCGGGGCTCCACCCTCGACTCTTCAGCCGACCAAGAAACTGGTTTAACGAGCAAGATGGGCATAGATGCCACGAGACCCCTGGCAAAGCCTAAGGAAAAATTTGAGCGGGCAAAAATTCCCACGAGCAAACGTGTCAAGGAAATAGTTCAAAAACTACATACTTCAAAGGTTAATTAGCGAATTAAATTAATTATATTGAAGCGTCTCTAGAAGGTTTTAGGGTTATTATCTTGAGCGGAAAAAAGCCTGAAACATTGTCCCTTAAAGTTGAGGATGTCATGGTTAGGGAAGTTATAACCATCGACGAAAACTCAACGGTTAGGGAAGCCGCTGAGATCATGAACAAGTTTGAGATAGGGTGCTTAATCGCTGTTAGGCGAGGAAAGGCTGTAGGGATAATAACTGAAAGAGATATGCTAAAAAGGGTTGTAGCTGAGGCTAGAGACGTCAACGAGACAAAGGTTAAGGATGTTATGTCAACCCCTTTAATATTTGTGGAGCCAAGCATGGATTTAGAGGAGGCTGTGAAGTTGATGTTTCAGATGAAAATTAAGAAGCTTCCTGTTGTTAAGGGTAAGCGCCTTATAGGTTTAGTAAGCCTTACAGACATAGCGCGGGTTCATCCCTATATCATAGAAATTCTGAAGCAACTTGCAGCACGACAAGCCACGCCTAAAAGCATGCAAAAAGTTATCAGCTATTATGTGGTGTGACAGCAAAGTTTTTCGGCAACCCCAAAGGTTAGTTCAGCCAGCCATTGTCGTCGGGTCTGCCGTTTATGAAAAAGACTTTAGTGTTAAAGGTTAACCCTGACAAACCGGATTCCGAAACCATCCGCCTAGCTGCAGAGCTAATATGCAGAGGCGGCTTGGTGGCTTTCCCAACGGAAACTGTGTACGGCTTAGGAGCTGACGCCCTAAATTCAAACGCGGTTCTAGCGCTTTTTAAGGCTAAAAATAGGCCGCTTGATAACCCTCCAATAGTGCACGTTGCCAGTGTAGCGGATGTTTATAAGCTTGCGAAAGAGGTTCCGACAAAGGCTAAAAAGCTTATGGAGATTTTTTGGCCCGGACCCTTAACATTGATTTTCAAGCGTTCAAAAGTAGTGCCGGATGTAACTGTTGCTGGCTTAAACACCATCGCGGTCCGTATGCCCAAACATAATGTTGCTTTAGCATTAATTAGGGAAAGTGGTTGCCCCATTGCAGCTCCAAGTGCAAACCTCGCTGGGAAACCAAGCCCAACGACGGCTGAGCACGTTTTAGAAGACCTCTACGGAAGGATAGACGCTGTCCTAGATGCTGGTCCTACATGCATAGGGGTAGAATCAACAGTTTTAGATTTGACAGTTGATCCTCCCCAAATCCTCCGCCCTGGTGGAATACCATACGAGGCCCTAAAGGAAGTTCTTGGAAATGTTGAACTTCACCCTACAGTCGTTACTGAAAAGGAGTTACCGATAAACGAGGCGCGTTCCCCGGGGATGAAACATAAGCACTACGCCCCAGAAGCTGAGATGATTGTGGTTGAAGGTGATTTGTCAGCTGTTGTTGAAAGAATAAGGAGGTTAACTGAAGATTATAAACGGAAATGCGCTAAAGTGGGTGTATTGGCCACCGATGAAACAATCACATATTATCAAGCCGACGTTGTAAAATCCCTTGGGAGCAGAAGCAACATGTCAGAGATGGCAAAGAATTTGTTCAGGCTTCTAAGGGAGTTTGACATGGAAAAAGTTGATATTATTATCGCTGAAGGTGTACCAGCGCAGGGTCTGGGTTTGGCTGTCATGAACAGAATTAGGAAGGCTTCAGGATATAATATTGTCAAAGCTTAGGGATAGAAATATTTATATAGAAGTAATTTTTCGACTAACTTTGCAAATTTAAAACTTGAAATGGGAAATGTAAGGGGGTGATGGTGTATGGCCATACCCTCTGGAACAGTCCCTGTTTTAGTGCTAAAAGAAGGAACCGGGAGGACCACCGGGAGGGAAGCTCAAAGAAATAACATTATGGCTGCGAAGATAATAGCTGAAACCGTTAAAACAACTTTAGGCCCTAAGGGCATGGACAAAATGCTTGTAAGTAGCTTCGGCGACGTCACCATAACAAATGATGGCGCAACCATTCTGAAGGAGCTTGATGTTCAGCATCCAGCGGCAAAAATGCTTGTGGAGGTGGCAAAAGCCCAGGACAACGAGGTTGGCGACGGAACAACAACGGCTGCTGTCCTAGCTGGCGAACTTCTGGTTAAAGCTGAGAACCTTCTAGACCAGAACATTCACCCAACAATAATCATTGAAGGGTTCAAAAAAGCCAGCGAAAAAGCGAGGGAAGTGCTTGAGAAAATGGCAATCCCAATAAGCATAAATGATGACAAGCGCTTAATGGATGTTGCTATGACTTCGATGGGTAGCAAAGGCATAGCCGCAGCCAAAGAGCACTTTGCAAAGCTGGCTGTAGAAGCAGTAAAGCAAGTGGCGGAGGAAAAGGATGGGAAGATTAAGGCTGACATCGACCTGATCAAAGTTTTGAAGAAACATGGAAAAAGCCTTGAAGAGACGGAGCTTGTCAGAGGCATGGTTGTTGACAAGGAAGTGGCGCATCCGCAGATGCCAAAGATAATCAACAACGCTAAGATTGCCCTTTTGAACGCTAAACTGGAGATTGAGAAAACGGAGTTTGACGCGAAAATCAACATTGAAAGTCCGGAACAAATGAAGCTTTTCTTGGATGAAGAGGAGCGAATGCTCCGCGAAATGGTTGACAAAATCGCAGAGGCTGGCGCCAACGTGGTCTTCTGTGAGAAGGGCATAGACGATGTAGCGCTGCACTTCCTGTCGAAAAGAGGTATACTCGCTGTCAAAAACGTCAGCAGCGGCGACATGGAAAAGCTTGCTAGAGCGACTGGCGGAAAAATAGTGGCTAGCGTTAAGGACCTAACACCTGCTGTTCTCGGCGAAGCTAAAGTAGTTGAGGAAGTTAAGATAGGTGACGACAAGCTAGTCTACATACGGGAATGCAAGAACCCAAAAGCTGTCACAATAGTGGTTAGAGGCGGAACGGAGCACGTAGTCGACGAGGCTGAAAGGTCGCTTCATGACGCCCTATGCGTGGTGAGAAACGCCATAGAGGATGGGAAAATCGTTCCAGGCGGCGGGGCTCCAGAAGCTGAAGTGGCAAAACAGCTTAGGGATTATGCAGTAAAAGTTGGCGGCAGGGAACAACTAGCTATAGAAGCCTTTGCAGATGCCGTTGAGTCCATACCGTTAACGCTGGCTGAAAACGCAGGGCTGGACCCCATTGACATAATGGTCGCCCTAAGAGCGAAGCATGAGGATGCTGCAACCGCGTCGTACGGCGTTGACGTATTTTCAGGCAAAGTCAGAGACATGCTTGAACTCAACATAGTCGAGCCATTACGGGTCAAACTGCAGGTGATTAAATCTGCCACAGAAGCTGCGAACATGATTCTAAAGATCGACGACGTGATTGCAGCGAAGGGAATTGAGAAGGAAAAAGAAAAGGAGAAAACACCTAAAGAACCATCAGAGTTCGAGTGAACCCACAGCTTTTCCATTTAAACCTTTTTGTTAAGAAAACTTCCCATAACCCCTATATTTTTCAGAAAAGTTAAATTCTCCATTTTTTCATCTTCTATTCGCTTTCAGAGAGGAAAAATCATTGAATCAAAAACTAGAGTTTGAAGTCCCAACGTGGAACCAAATATACGAAATGCTCATGCGATTGGCGCGCAACATCAGAAAAAGCTCTTTCAAACCAGATGTGATTGTGGGAGTTTCCCGCGGTGGATGGCCACCTGCAAGAGTTTTATCAGACCTTTTGGATAATCCAAATCTTGCAAATGTTAAAGCCGAATTCTATTTGGGAGTTGCTGAGACTAAAGGGGAGCCAACCCTGACACAGCCTATATCCGTAAACGTTGCTAGCAAGAAAGTGCTTATAGTAGACGAAGTTGCGGACACTGGGAGAAGCCTCAAACTCGTAAAGGAGCACTTGATTAGTATGGGTGCTGCGGAGGCGAAAATAGCCACAATCTATTACAAGCCATGGAGCATAGTAAAGCCTGACTATTATGTGAAGGAGACAAGCAACTGGATAGTTTTCCCATGGGAGGTGAAAGAAACTATTAGAAAAATTGTTAAAAAGTGCGTGGAACAGGGTAGGCCATACGAGGAGGATCTGGAGAAACTTGTGAAAGCAGGCTTATCTAAAAGGCTTGTTAAGACTTTTTTGAAAGAGATTGTTGAGGAAGGAAGTTGATAAAACGCATAAATGGGAAACACATTGCTATTGTTGGTTTTAGAGACGCGAAAATTTCAAATGTTGAAAAGTTTTTAGAGGAGGTCAGAGCCTGTTTAGGGAAGGATGTGGATTTTCAATTTTTTGATGCGAGATTTGTGGCTACCTGGCAGCATTTGTATTTTGCCTCCTTAAATGCCCTAAAAGCCTTCAAAAACAAAGAAAACATCTCAAAGAGTTTATCCATGGAAACCATGCTCTATGCCTCTGCCCAACGCCAAATCCAAAAAGCTGTGGGGCTTCTTGGAATAAAACCGAACTCTTCGGAGATCGCTGTACTCATCATCAGCGGAGACCTCCAAAACGTGAAGTCAGCCTTATCCTCCATAACCAAGATTGTGAATGCGGAGCGTGATGATAGAGTGCTTATGCTTTCTAAAGAGAAAATTGAAGCTTTAAAGAGGGTTTTTGAGATTTCAGACGCTGAGGTTGCGATGGTGGGGGCAACTATCGAAACGGTTATGGTAAACCTTATTATAGAGCGTATGGCGCTACTGGCAACTCAGCATTAATGTTATAGGAATTTCTCTTTGACAACAGATAAGATATCAGTGGGCTTAACTAGGGATATTCCCGTTAACCCTCCAATAACCTCTATTAGCAAGATTTTGTCCGGATTGTTCAGGTCGACTTTCCTATCAATAACCGAGGCTGCGGCCTCTATAATATCCCTCGTAGATGTTTCTGTGAAACGTTTCTCAACAGTAATGCGGTAGGTCTCGTTTTTCTCAATTTTTGACCCTAGCTCTAACGTTGCCCTCTGGATTTCCCCAAGGTCTGTGCGCACAACTTTTTCGATGGGGATTACTCTAAGCGTGTAGCGGAATTCGTATGGGCGCTCACGGAGGATGAGACGGAACTTTTCAACAACCTCAAAAGGGTTCAAAGCTGTCTTTGCGGCAATCAGTCCCGAAACACCAGTCTTGTCAATGACAGGCGCAGAATCCCCAACCTGCCCAAGAAGATACCATAACTCCGAACAAGCCTCGTCTTCGTTTCCCCGCGAGGTTGTCGCTAAAAGATTGAAGTCTCTAAGCATAACCTGCACCTCTTTATAGGGGGTCAGTGCAGGTTAGTTGGCTTTCACAGCCACGCGGCTCCTAGCCGTCGCCTCACATCATCCCAAACATATAGTCTACACTGCAAAGATTTATCCATTTTGATCTGAGGCGCCTAACACTAATCTTAAATCTAAAGTCAACGGTTCTACCTTAGCTGGAAGGGTCTAAATTGAAAGGGCGTAAACCAGTAATCGTCGTCCACGGTGGCGCTGGGACATGGAGCCCCCAACATAGTCAACCCGCGCTTGAAGGGGTTAGAAAAGCTGCGAAAGTAGGCTTTGGTATTTTGATGAAAGGTGGAAGTGCAGTTGACGCTGTGATTGAAGCTGTGGCCCTTTTGGAGGATGAGGGGGTATTTAACGCTGGCCGCGGCTCAAGCCTAAACATTGAGAGGCTTGTGGAGATGGAAGCCTCAGTTATGGATGGAAGAACCCTCAAGGCTGGAGCTGCAGGGCTTCTTAGAGACGTTAAAAACCCTGTTCGCTTAGCTAGACTTGTTATGGAGAAAACAGACCATGTTTTTGTTGTGGGGGAGGGCGCCGATAAAATTGCGAAAATGTTTAACGTTGAACGGATGACTGTTCCAAGTGAGTTTCAGCTAAAACGTTACGAGCAGCAGAAAAAGGCTCTGCTTGAAGGAAAGTTTGAGCTGCCGAAACTTGCAGGCCTAATCAGGGATTATCCAGAGCTTTTCAAACTTGAAACAGTAGGTGCTGTCGCCTTGGACAAAGATGGAAATGTGGCTGCAGCAACTTCGACTGGTGGCTTCCCCCTGAAGCTTCCGGGAAGGATAGGTGACTCTCCACTTATTGGATGCGGCACGTACGCAGATAACCAGAGCGGAGCTTGCTCTGCGACAGGTGTCGGCGAAATAGCCATAAGGCTTGTTTTAGCAAAAACTGTCTGCAATTACATGGAGATGGGAAAATCAGCTCAAGAAGCTGTTGAGGAAGCTATAAAACTGGTTAACCGGAGAGCAGCTGAAAAACCCAACCACATGGGGTTAATTGCTGTTGACAGCCATGGGGGGATAGGGGCTGCACATAACACTGCAAACCTATGCTGGGCCTACATTACGCCCGAAATGCTTGAACCATCAGCTTCCCTTGTGGCAAAAATTGTAGGGTAGGGTTTAAAACAAAACACGTCCTTTAACTTTATTCTCGACAACTGCCGAACGAAAACATTTAAAGGTGTTTGGAGGCATCTCCCTATGCACAGCCGCCCCGGAGGTGAAAATGAATGTTCGAGGAAGAGGATGAATGGGAAGAGGAAGAGTGGGAAGAAGAGGAATGGGAAGAAGAGGAGTGGTGAACGTTTAAAACTCCAAGCTCAACCATTCCCTTTTTAAACCAAAAGTTTTTAGCAGTCTTTCCCCACGATTTCAAGCTTCATATTTATTAATTAACGGTTTTACTTGTTGATGAAGCTATGACCCGCATAGCAGTACTTGACCCAGATAAATGTAAACCAAAACGTTGCGGTAGAATTTGCCATCGCTTTTGCCCAATGGTTCGAAGCCGAGTGGAGGCAATACGCTTCGAGGGCGATGTGCCAGTTGTTGTTGAATCCCTTTGTTCAGGTTGTGGAATATGTGTGAAAAAATGCCCCTTCAACGCTCTTTCAATAGTTAACCTTCCGAATGAACTGGAATCTGAATGTAGCCATCGTTTCGGTCCAAACGCCTTTAAGCTTTACAGGCTTCCCACACCCTCTCCAGGTATTGTTCTGGGCCTAGTTGGAAAGAATGGAATAGGAAAGACGACAACGCTGAAAATCCTTTCTGGGGAAATACAGCCTAACCTTGGGAACTATGAAAATCCGCCCAGCATGAACGAGGTTATAAAATTTTTCCGAGGCTCTACCCTTCAAGAATACTTCCAAAAAATGAGTGAGGGCAAACTTAAAGTTGTGCATAAACCACAATATGTGGATAAAATTCCAAAAGTGGTTTCGGGAAAGGTGGGGGAACTTTTAGAAAGGGTTAACGAGAGGGAGGTATTAAAAAACGTTGCAGAGAAGCTTGAACTTAACAAGATTTGGGAAAGACCGCTGGAAGCCCTAAGCGGTGGCGAACTGCAGAGGGTGGCTGTGGCGGCAGCAATATGTAGGGAGGCAGACGTCTACCTTTTCGATGAACCATCAAGCTACCTCGACGTAAAGCAAAGGCTTGAGGTGGCCAAAGCCATAAGAAGCTTGAAACAGAACGGAAAAATTGTGGTTGTGGCTGAACACGACCTAGCCGTACTAGACTATCTTTCAGACCAAGTGTGCATTTTTTACGGCGAGGCAGGTGTTTATGGAATAATCTCTCACGTTTACGGAGTAAGAACCGGTATAAACTTTTATATTCAAGGCTATATTCCAAACGAAAACGTCCGCTTCAGAAAAGAAGCCATAATATTCCATGAAAAAACTCCAACGGTAAGCTTCGGCGCCGGCGAAATATTATTGAAATGGAATACCATAGAGAAGACATATGAGGGTTTCAAGCTTGTCGCTTATCAGGGAGAAGTAAGAAAAGGCGAAATTATAGGAATTTTAGGGCCTAACGGCATAGGAAAAACAACTTTCGTGAAAATTTTAGCTGGAATAGAAAAGCCGGATCACGGTGGAGAGTTCAAGGAGTTGGAGGTCAGCTATAAACCCCAATATATTTCAGCCAATTATGAAGGAACTGTTCAAGAGCTTTTGATGAGCATTGCTAAGGAGGATTTTACATCAAGCTTATACAAGGCGGAAATCCTTCAACCCCTTGGACTGGACAAACTTCTAGACAGGAATGTGACTGAACTTAGCGGTGGCGAACTGCAGAAAACGGCGATTGCTGCATGCCTATCCAAGAAGGCTGAGCTTTACCTTCTCGACGAGCCCAGCGCATATTTAGACGTGGAGGAGAGGCTTAACATGGCAAGAACCATCCGCAGGGTGATAGAAGCCCGCAACGTGACAGCTTTCGTCGTTGAGCATGACGTGGTCGCCCAAGACTTCATCGCAGACCGTCTCATGATTTTCACAGGACAGCCTGGAATAAGCGGGATAGCAAACCCGCCGACAAGCCTGAGGGACGGCATGAACATGTTTTTGAAAGAGATGAACGTCACTTTCAGAAGAGACCCTGTCACAAAAAGGCCGCGAGTTAATAAGGAGGGCTCAAGGCTCGACATGTTTCAGAAAGAGATAGGCGAATACTATTACATGCGCTACAGAAAGCAATTAAAATAGGCCCTTTAGAAGAAACAACGTCTCGTTTCAGTCCTGTATGCCGAGCAATGGTGCCAATTAAAATTGTTGCGGCAAAATTTGGCGAACTTGGGTTTTTCATTTAAAATGCTTTAGGTAAAGCTTTCTGAAAGGTTTAAGGCCAAACCGTGCTAGAAATAGAGAAATGGAGGCTACAGCCATCGTTAAATTAAAGAGTGGGCTACGTATACGTAAAAGTAGTTTGTGGTGGAGGCTGGGTGGCACAAGCAACCTTTGAGGAAATAAGCGCTTCAGATTTCTTCTACCGTAACCGTGACATAGCCGGCTTCACGAACCCTGCAAGAGCCATTTTCGCCGCTATAAGGGAACTTGTGGAAAACTCACTGGACGCTGCTGAAAGCCTAAAAATACCGCCAGACATCTATGTTAGGTTGTCCTTTGAAGGGGAAGCAAGTAAGGAAACACAAATTTACAAGTTGAGGGTTGAGGACAACGGCTCAGGAGTCCCGCCTGCACATATTCCTTCGGCATTCGGTCAGGTGCTCTACGGCTCGAAATATAAGCTTAAACAGCAAAGGGGGACCTTCGGCCTCGGAGGCAAAATGGCCATCTTATATGGGCAGATAACCACCCATCAACCTGCCACGATAATTTCAAGCACAGACATGTCAAAAATTTACGTTTATAAGCTTATGATTGACATTCAGAGAAACCGCCCCATAATCTTGGACAGAAAAGTCCTTTCAAACAAGGAACAGTGGCGGGGCACAATCGTTGAGTTTAGCCTTGAAGGCGACTATTTGAGGGCCATGCCGAAAATTCTGGAGTACTTTAAGCAGACGGCCATGGTTAACCCATACGCCAACCTAACCTTTGTAGATCCTAAGGGAAGACTTTACAAGTTTAGTAGGGCTACCACAGTTATGCCCGACCCGCCTAAAGAGACCCTTCCCCACCCATACGGCGTTGACGTAGAGCTTCTTCAACGCCTAATAGAAGTAACGCCGTACAACAACCTGTTGGATTTCTTGAAAAACCACTTTCACAGGGTTGGAGAGGTAACTGCAAGCAAGTTTCTAGAGTTCAGTAATCTAAGCCCCTCTAAAAATCCTAAGAAACTTTCACATGAGGAGATCGTCAGATTAATGCATATGCTTAAGAAATTTAAGGATTTTTTGCCGCCTGATGCGAGTTGTTTATCTCCTTTGGGGGAAGAACTGCTTAGAACTGGTGTTTTAAAAGAGTTAAAGCCAGAGTTTGTTGCTGTCCACCAGCGAAAACCCGCCACCTACGCGGGGCACCCTTTCATTGTCGAGGTGGCAATAGCCTATGGTGGAGAGATCCCTCAAAGGGAGGGCTTCACGATTTACCGTTTTGCAAACAGGATACCGCTGCTCTACGATGAGGCAAGCGATGTTTCGGTTAAGGTTATAAACGCCATGAACTGGCGGAGGTACAAGGTTACACCAGACATGCCCATAGCCATAGTTGTGCATATATGCAGCACAAAGGTCCCCTACAAGACTGTTGGGAAAGAATTTATAGCCGACAGACCGGAGGTCAGGAGGGAGATAGCCAACGGCCTAAGGGAGGTTGCACGACAGCTTCAGCGTTTCCTAAGCAGGAAGGAGCACGTGGACAGAGAAAAGAAAAGGCTCGGGGTTTTCAGCAAATATCTTCCAAAAATTGCCCAGTTCTCGGCGAAACTTGCTGGAAAGGAGAAACCTCCAGATGTAGAAAAACTTCTAAGGAGTGTTAAAAGATTTGGAACCGAAGGATTCTAAGAGTAGCATAACAGAAAGAAGGAAAGAAGTTTTAGCCAGCCTAAAAAACCTTGGACTAAAAATTTACGAACAGCTGGATAGGGGTTACTTCCCTTCGATAGAAATGCCAAGCCGCTCCACAGACAACATTTACTACGATCCAAAGTTTAGACAGTTCATTTTAGGCGATAAAAAGGTTAGAAGAAGCGCCCGCAATATACGCCACTTGAAACCCCTCGCCCAGCTTGTGTGGGCAGCACTATTCTCATATGAGTTAACCTCCCAACGCAAAACCTCAACCTTAAGAGACGTTTACTACTCGGCGCAGGCCTATGAAATGGCCTTTAAAGACCAGCAGGAGTCAAACAACATCATAACCGACCTGGAAACAGTATTGAGCTATTCAAGGGAGGACTTCAGCATATTCCCAGAAGAACGTTCAGCGGTTTTCGGCGATCTAACAATAAGGTATACAGTGCCGGGCTATGAGGGGAAAACCTTAAACTTGACATCGCACCCCGACGGTGTCATGATAGGCCCAGCCTTAACATCAGCGGAGTTTATTGAAACCTCAGCGGATAAGGTCATAGCCATAGAGAAAGGCGGCCTTTTCACACGCTTTATAGAGGAGAATGTGCATAAGAGGTTTAACGCGATCCTTGTGCTTACAGCCGGGCAGGCGCCTCGGGCAACCCGCCACTTCATTAGGCGGTTGAACAGAGAACTGAAGCTTCCAGTCTACATTTTCACGGACGGTGATCCTTGGGGAATGCACATAGCCATGGTAATAATTTCGGGTTCAGCGAACGCCGCGCACTTGAGGGACTTGACAACGCCGGACGCTAAGTGGAGTGGTGTTTGGGCTACGGACATAGTTAACTATAAATTGCCTACAGACCCGCTGGACGAAATTGACATGAAAAGGCTGTATGAACTGCAGAGAGACCCAAGGTACAAGGAGGACCCGCTTTGGCAGAGGGAAATAAAAACTTTCATGAAAATAAGGCGCAAGGCGGAGCAGGAAGCCTTCAGCAGGTACGGCCTAACATACATCGTAGACGAGTACCTACCTGCAAAGCTTGAAGAAACCCGCTAGGGA
>JAWBZV010000005.1:0-56856 GCA_038865865.1 Bathyarchaeia archaeon
TGCTTCACTAAAAGTTTAGACCATAATTGCTATTTCACACAATTTTTATGAATTCTTTCAATTTCTAATTTCACCATTGCCATCTTTAAACAAGTTTTGAAACTTACGTCAGCTTGCGTTTCTAGATATATAATTGTTAAGTATATATTTGCATGTTAACAACGGTTATAGGGTTGAATATTAAACTTTTCGCGTGGTGTTAAGGATAATGGAAGGAGACGTTTTAAAGGTAACTTTGGTTGAAAAACCAGAGGAAGAAAAGGCTGTTGACTTGCAACACCTTGAAGCTATTGCCTCCAGGATTTTGGAGATCGACCAACTCCTTGAAGAGTGCAAAATTAAGCTTTCAAACGCTCAGACTGAGCTTGAAGAGTTTAGGCAGAAAAGCGAGGTTGAAAGGCGCTTCTGCGAGCTTACAGGCCTACCTTTTAACGACAAGTCAAAGGATCTAGCGGAAAAAGTTAACTCTCTTAAAAAACAAGTAGAGTCGCTTACCCTTGAACGGGCCAATGCCTACAGAGAAATGTTGAGGGGCTTAGCCAACATTGTCGTACCCATTCAAGGGGATAACCCCTCCCAAGTTTCAGAAGACGAAATTTTCTTCCCTTTCAGAAACAATGGACAATACTCAGCCATAACAAACTTTATAAGAAGGGAGCTAAAATTCGGCCTGCCACCTGTATATGTGACTATACACCCTGAAGGCATAAAAATCGTAGGCCTGAACGACAAAGCTTCAGCTGTAAAAGAATTGGTTAAAGCCATTGAAAGCCTCAGGGCAAGGGCAAAGAAGGAACTTGAAAGCCTAAAGCCTGAAAACCCGAACATTCCACAGTCAAAAGAAGAAACCCAACCTCCTCCGCCTCAAAACAAAACAATACTTCCTCCGCTGAAAAAGTTTGGAAAGCATTAACACTTAATAAATCCAAACTGACGGTTAAAGCCACACTGCAAAAAATGCGCTCATAATCAATGAAGAAATCAAGCGCTTTAAGAAAAATCAGCCTTAAAAATAGAACATTCTGTTTAAACCACTATTCTTGCAGTTTAAATCTTAAGATGGCGGCTATCCCGCCAAAGGAATTTTTAAGCATTTGACCTTCCTCGGTTTCTGTTGAAATAATCTCTACATCCGTGTTCGTGTACTCAGCTAGATTGGCGAAGTTTTCTATAAGCTCTTGGGTTTCAGCTATCCCCAATGAAGGCGCCTTGCACTTTGGACAAGGCTTTCCTACGAGGCTTTGCTCAAAGCTTATAAGCATAGGAGCCCTGATGGTGTGTTGCTCCTCGTATCCGCATGCGTTGCATTTTACTTTAACCCGAGTTATGTCAAGGCCTTCTGAAAGCAGTAATGTTTTAACGGCGCCAGCTTCGAGGGCTTTCCTAACTTCGTCTTCACCATATGTGGCCATGCTGGTATCATGGCCAATCTCGTAGAGGAACTGCTGCATTATCTGCTTTTCTTCTATGTAGCGCACCTTCCTCATAATTTCCGGGGCCTTATCCACAACCTCCTTCACACCCTGTTCATCAACGTAGGCTGTGTCTACCACGTCAAGGATCTTCTCCTTCAATTGATAATTCAAATAGTCGCCCTTTTCAAAATCGTGTTTAGTTGGACCAGGTCCCCCAATTATCAAACCTTTCAAGTTTTCTATTGGTAGAAACACCTCATTGGCATGTTGGCCTACACGCTTAAAATAATCTTGTAAACGCATTTCCCTAAGCCTTTCAAACCTCCTAGCAGACTGGCCTCCTGCCCGTGTTTTTCCAGGAACACCGGAAGTTACCTCCCTCACTATTTCAAGGCGTCTCCCTTGAAGGATTGCAAGAGTTGCCGCTGTTGCGTCTATGAGCAGTATACCGTAAGCCTCCTTTTCCCGCAAAAGCTCCTGCAGGTGCTCAGTGTGAAAACGTGAATCGCACCTGTAAAGGTATATGTTGATTGGCTCAGGCGGTATTATCACATAAGTTTCTATTCTTTCGCTGCCGGCTCCGTTTTGGGGAATTGCACCACAGAATATTACAAGCCCGTTTTCAGGAGTTTCTCTAAAAAGCTTAAGGCGCTGCTGCACTCGCACGATGGCATCCTGAACGTTCTTGCGGGTCGTTGTGGACTTTATGTTTGACGCTGTACCATACTCCTCCCTCAACATGTTCATAACTTCGCTTATCTGTTTACCAGGGGGGATGTAAAGCGAAATAAGCTCTGTCCCTCGACCCTCCTTGTTTGCCAGCGTACTAAGTATCTTTTTCAACCTAAAGAGTTCAAGCGATGTTCTTTTGCGACTCAAACGTTTTCACTTGTTCCTTTTTGGCTGAATAGATAGAAAAGGATCAAAATAAGAGTTTATATGTAGGTCAACTTATTTCCAAAATTTCTTTTAGAAACGCCTTATATGGACCTAGTTTTCCACCATAATTGCCAGCAGTTATTTTCACAACGCCCGGAACGTTTGAAGCTGCTTTGATGCCCTCCCTCATGGCTTTTTTAATGGCTTCGAGGGTTAAACCGTTTATGACAATCTCATAAACGCAGTTGACTTCTTCAGGTAACTGCGTGTCTGCCACAACTTTTCTCAAGGATGGACAGAAGGGATGATTTGTAGAAGCCTTAAGCTTATACTTTAATGAACCTGCCTTCGAGCCTGAACGGCAAATTCCTCCAGGAAAAGGCAATATAACTTCAACCCCACTGTTCGTAATGGCTTTAACCGCTTCTTCTGCAGCTGCAAGCCCCGAGCCTCTGTCTTTAGCTAGTATCAGGAAGTTTCCCCCCGCAACAGCCTCGGCGACTCCGAAGGTGTCCTCAACAACGAATTCGCCCTCCATTACGGGTATCCGCCAAACTTTTCTGTTGCCAACTAAACCCTTCCTTTGGAAACCATCTCCGAAATACCTGAGGCTTCTTCCAATTTTCAGCTTCCTTTTCGCGTTTGGAAGACCATCAAAGGCAGCGGTTGTAGGGCAAGTCATTATGCACTGGCCTATGCGCAACAACAACTGATTTTTCAGTTCAAACCTGTTGCGGTTATAAATCTGAATTAAGGCGCCTATTCTACCGTCTGGAGTCTTATCTCTTGGAACCACACCTTCTATACCCGCTTCAGCTGGGGCCATGATAACACTGGTTGCAAAACCGGTTGTAACTTCAGCCGCCTTTAAAGCCCACTTGTCATTGTCAGCCGTTATTAAAACACGCCCCACCCACAGAGGGAACATTTCAGCGAAGGTGTCTGCAATTTTCACCGTTTGCCCCGACGGAGTCCTAACAATGAAGCATGGTCCAAACCTGTCCTTTTCATCATAGCTTAGTACTTTGAAACTTTCTGCTTTTTCCAATTTCCATCACGCTTTTACATGTTTTAACTTACCTTTGATAATATTTTCCCTTTTAAGATTTTTCGCATTCAACTCTTAATGGGCTTGCTAAAATGTTTTAAGAACATTAAAGGTTCTCAAAATTTATAAACATCATTTTCCAAATACGGCTTTAGTTTGGCTTCAAGAGGGAAACGAATGGAAAAGGTTAAGATCGGCATTTTTAAATGCGGCAACATTGGATCTGCTCCCATCCTTGAACTTATCCTCGACGAGTTAGCTGATAGAGAGGATATATCCGTTAGAAGCGTAACAACGGGGGCAAAAATGCTTGCGGAAGAAGTTGAAGAGGCCCTGCCGAAGATTTTCGACTTTAACCCCCACTTCATAGTATTCATATCCCCAAACCCCGCAGTTCAAGGGCCAACAAGAGCGAGGGAAATCCTCCTTGAAAAGAAAATCCCAAGCATTTTCATCTCCGATTCTCCTGGAAGACGATTAAAGGAAGAATTTGAAAAAAAAGGCTTTGGCTACATCATAATCATGGGCGATCCACTCATTGGCGCCAGAAAAGAGTTTTTAGACCCCACTGAAATGGCCGTTTTCAACTCTAACATAATTAAAGTGCTCGCAATAACAGGTGTCTACAAAATAATAAGCCAAGAAATCGACAGAGTAATTAATTACTATAAGGAAGGGTTGAAGCCTGAACTGCCAAAGCTAATAATAGACACGGACAACGTGAGAGACAATTCTGACTTTAGAAATCCTTATGCAAAGGCAAAGGCCATGGCGGCTTATGAATTAGCCAAAAAAGTTGCGGAAATAAACACTCGAGCCTGTTTTATGGAGAAAGAAAAAGAAAAATACATTCCACTAGTTGCATGTGCCCATGAAATTGCACAAGTTGCGGCGAGGCTGGCTGAAGAGGCTAGGGAAATTGAGAAATATGCTGACACCCTAGTTAGGAGGCCCCACTCAAAGGATGGAAGGCTTAAAGTTAAGGAGAAGCTTATGTCACCTGCAACTTTTGACGAAGAGCTATATGCAGGGGTAACTAAACATTAAATCAAG
Source organism: Bathyarchaeia archaeon (assembly GCA_038865865.1). Classification (GTDB taxonomy): domain Archaea; phylum Thermoproteota; class Bathyarchaeia; order Bathyarchaeales; family Bathycorpusculaceae; genus JANXEP01. The sequence continues at coordinate 4,396 of JAWBZV010000005.1, forward strand.
GGTAACTAAATATTAAATTAAGAGTTATAAAAAAGAAAATGTGTATATATCATATTAATCTTTACATATGTTATTTCGACTAAGTATATATAGAGCCTTTGCTATTTCTTCGCCCGGTGAAAACGTTGAAAACCCTTGAAATAACTCCGCTGGAAGGGAAAAAATTAAAAGTCATAATTGTTGAGAAAGAGTACAGCGAACCCTTCTGGGTTATAGAACCTCTCAACAACCACACGCCAAAGAACATGCTTTTATCCAGGTTTAAGCCATCCGTCGCCTTCTGCAGCTTTCTAGAAAAGTTGACTGACGAAGTTAAGCCAGACTTTATAACGGAGGAGTTAGGAAACCGCTCACCGAAAGAGTTCAACGAAAACAACGCTATTGCCCAAATAGCATCAAAAAGGAACATTCCAATTTATGCTGTTGACATGGACGAAAATGCAAAAGGCTACATTGCATCCCTTATGGAAGAGAAAAAAGAGCTGCGAAACCGTATATTGAAAGCTTTAGAGACATTACCTGATGAAGAAAATGCTGAAAGGGAGTACTTAGAAGCCTACGGCCAGTGCCTGCAACAGGAATTTGAGGAAATGGAAAAAGAGGCCAAGTTCTCTATTAGGGAAAGCTGGATCGTCATGGGGATACTTGAAAATGCCAGAAAACTAGACAAGGAAGAGTTAACATGCCTACACATATCCAGCCCTGAACATGTAAGCGGTGTAAAGAAGCTCCTGGAGTCTGTTGACGTAGACGTGGAAACAGTTCACCCAGTCAAAAAGCTTGTTTTATCCAAAGAAAAGGCTTCTACTGCAGAAATTGAGGATTTGCTTAAGTCAATGCAGATTCAAGTTAAACCTGTAATTCAAAAAACTTCAGAGGAAGCGCCGTACATACTTTTTTTCCTAGACACGGATGAAAGGGCCAGTCCCTTTGACATATGCATGGCCTACGATGCAGGCTTTAACGTTGTCGTTCCATACGAGAACGTTACGCCGGGAGAGGCTAGGAAAATTGTACAGGACGCCATATTTTCAAGGGACCCCAAAGGGGTTAAACGCACATGCTTTTTCATCGGCGGAAAAGACATGGACAAGGCTGAAGATGTTTTGAAAGTTGTTCGCGAATCCATGTTTCCACCGTTTCAAGCCAACATAATAATTGATCCGGCAGGAGCCTATACAACAGCTTCAGCAATGGTTGCCAAGGTGGAAGATGCTATAGCAAAGTTTAAACTTGGAAGTCTAAAGGACAAAACTGTTGCTGTTTTTGGCACCGGAGCAGTTGGAAGGGTTGCCGCTATACTATTAGCAAAGCTTGGATGTAAAGTAACCATTGTCAGCCCTAACCCAGAAAGGAGAGACGGTGAAGAATACATCACCAAGCTAGCTAATTCGCTTCGTGAAAAATATGGAGTAAACGTAAACGGAGTTTTCGCCCCAACTCCAGCAAAAAAGGCTGAAGTGGTGAACAGCCACGAAGTTATCCTTTGCGCTTCAGTAGCTGGCGCCCGCATAATCACTAAGGAAGTCCTAAATGAGGCGAAATTTGTTAAAGTAATAGCCGACGTCAACGCCGTCCCACCATTGGGAGTTGAAGGGATGAAGCTTGACGATGACATGAGAGAGATTCTTCCGGGAATTTTCAGCATAGGCGCATTAACCATTGGGAGATTAAAATACAAGCTTGAAAGGGAAATATTAAGGGAAGCCCGCAGAAACAACAAAGCTACGGTTTACAGTTATAATTATGCGATGGAGCTTGCAAGGAAAATCTTGAAGGGTGAAATATCACCAGCGAAACTGACGGTGACTGTAAGCTACCCCTCCAAGAAGAAAGAAGCTTCATAGACTGATACTAGAGAATTTTTTTATGAAGCGGTTTATAGTGATTTCAGCGATGTCAACTGCGTGATCCGCAATTCTTTTTATGCTGTCCCGTATCGAACAACACGCGCAAATAACTTCTGTATCTTTTTCTTTTATAAAGGATAGGGAAGCTATTTCCACATCCAACTTGTCTATTTGCGCCTTGCTTTCAATAACACTTATCGAGGACTTTACATCGTTTGCGAAAAGGGCGTTTACGGCCTTGTCATAAAGAGCCGAAGAGTCACACCCAGCAGCATACATTTTTTCCAAAAGTTGCTCTGAAATCTTCTTTTGCCGCCCTTCAATCATAATTACGTGACGGGCTACGCTTGAGGCTTGGTCGGAAACCTGCTCTATACGATGAACAAGGGTCTGATAGTCTAAACAGTCGATAGGGTCTAACGCGAGCTGGTTTGCCAAGGCTGGTTGGACGGCGGCTTTACGCAGTAGCCTCAGTATGAAATACGCAAAGCGGTCAACCTCATCATCAAGCATATAAACGGATTTCGCAAGTGAAGCATCCTGTCTCTGTAGGGCTAAGAGAGCATCGCGGCACATGGAGCTGGATATTTTGTAGATCCTATTTATTGCTGTTTCAATGGATGCCTTAGATTCATCAATAAGGGTTGCCAACTGAATTTCTTTTGTGTCTGCCTCTAATATTCGCAGATATAACATCTGGGCTATTTTGCGAATGGCTTTTTGCTGAGGAACCGTGAAAAAGTTTTTGGAGACCAGCGTTATGTAGGCATAACCGTTAAGATAACAGGAAATTATGCTACGAATAATAGATGTCGTGTTTTCCTCCGGCTCCACATGGAGAGTTATTTTCGGCAGTTCTTCCTCGTTTTTTAACCCGGGATAGATAACGAGGGACCGGTCTCTGTTCATGGTGATTGAAACAACATCTCCTGGTTTGAGCTCGTTTAACTGCGTCCAATATTTCGGAAGGGATACAACAAGCGAAGATCTCCCAAGGGACATTATTTTTCTCTGCTCCATAGACTTCACCCCATACATATACTTATGGATTCCAGTATATATTTTTATATATGCCCATCAGAGAACACGGAACATTCTATGCCTTTCCGAACGATTTAAATAATCCAAAAACGCCAAATAACATTGTAACATTTGTGGGATGAAAAATGACAGAAGTTGTTGAAAAAAGCTTGAAAAGGATAGGCGTAACGGTTTCTAAACCCATCCTAGCCGTTTTGTGTATAATCTTCGGCATTCTAGTGATTGTTATACCAGCTCTTCTAGGAATAATTGTCGGAATATTTCTTATAATTGAAGGTGTTCTGCTGTTGACCGAACACATGGAACTTCAGAGACAACGGCAAGCAAAGCAGGAACAAACAGCGCCACCCGCACAGCCCTCATAAACTCTATTCCCAGTTTTTATACTCCGTAAGAATTATGGAAAGGTTAGAAAGTTGGCAACCGTCAAGGTTCAAAACCTTCTAGTCGTCGGAATTGACACCGTTTTTGTTGCCTCATCTGCAAAAAGGGCAGGTTACAGTGTTTATGCAGCAGACTACTTTGGCGATGTGGATCTTCGAAGAACATGCGATGATTTTGAGGCTGTTGTTAAACAGGAAGAAGGGAAAAGTTGTGGGAGGATCATGCAAAATTTTAAACCAGAAGCTTTTCTAGAAATGGCGGAAAGGCTGAAAAATCGGCATGATATAGATGGGATACTGCTTTCCTCAGGTTTAGAAGACTATTTCGACGTTTTGTGTGGGCTTAATAGTTTAGCTCCAATAATAGGAAACTCTCCCACAGCAATCAGAAAAGTCCGTGAAAAATCAAAACTCTTCAATGAGCTCAAAGCCCTTGGCATACCCTGCCCTGAAACTAGGGTTGTGAAGGATCCTTCCGAAGCGGAGGATGCTGCTGCGGAGATTGGATATCCCGTAGTTATTAAGCCAACTAAGAGCCTCGGGGGATCAGACATAAGAAAAGCGCTAAATCATGAAGACACAATAAAATTTTTCTCCGCAGCATCCCAGGCTTGCGAAGGCGTCGTCATTCAAAAATTCATTAACGGAGTTCACGCAAGTATATCTCTTCTAGCTGGAGAAAAAAGTGTAAAGATGTTGTCCATAAACGAGCAATTATTAGGGTTGCCGTCAGTTTTTCAACAAGAACCTTTTGGATACTGTGGCAACATTGTTCCATTAAAAGTTCCGAGCTCGGTTTTTGAAAAATGCAAGCTCATCGCTGAAAAAATCGCCTTGCACTTCAACCTAAGGGGCTCTAATGGAATTGACATAGTAATTTCAGAAAGCGGGGAACCCTACGTCGTGGAGGTGAACCCCAGATTTCAAGGAACCTTAGGATGTGTTGAAAGGGTTTTTGGAATAAACCTGGTAGAAGCCCACATCAAAGCATGCCTGTACGGGGAATTACCGGAAATACATAAGCCATCAAAATTTTGCACCAGACTAATTTTGTATGCACCTAAACGGGTTCTCGCCCCAGATTTAACAGCTTTTCAAGAAGTTTGGGATATTCCCCTGCCAAACTGCATAACAGAAGAGGGAGAACCCTTGTGCTCAATTTTAGCTGAAGGAGAAAGCCGCGACTCATCATTTCATAAAGCAAGCAGCCTCGCTGAGCTAGTTTACAGTAAACTCCGCGAAGTTTAGACGGATAAACCCATCCTCCTCGCAACATTAATTACTGGAGGACCAATCAAAACCGTAACAATGGTGGATAATGCCACCTTTATTGGAGTTTCAACGGCGCCCATGGCCCATGTGGCTTGAAGCACGCTTAAGTCGTAACCGTAGAATAAACTGTAGGTTTGGCATGGAACGAAAACGAAAATGCGAAAGAGAACGTCAGCCTCTAAACCAATGAAAGTGCTTAACGCAAGAATGTATACCAAACGAACTGTAGAACCCGTGTTCCAAACACCTTTCATTTTCGTTGCCAAAATTGCTGTCAGGAGAAGCACTGCGAAAGCCAAGTAGACATCCCACATGCCCCAGAAGGGAAGCTGCCACGAAATGGGCACAGCGAAATAGCCCCCTAGGAGAACAAGGTAGTATGCCAAGGTTATCTTCCATTTCCCCCTAAAGACGAAGGCTGAAATCGTGGCGCCCAAGGGTGCACCAAGCGTAAAGAGAAATTCGTAGAAGTCCACGAAATTAATGAAATGGCCCGCCATCACCCCCACGAGGTTTGAAAAGAATCCAGCCAACGGCCCAAGCATTATTCCAGTGATGGGTTCGGATATGAAGATCCAGCTATGCCATACGCCTGAATAGGGCAAAAGCGGAGGCACCACAAGGGAGTCGCAGACGATGTTGAAAGCGGCAAAAACAGCAACTAGCGAGATGAAAACGCTGCCTAATTTCTTGTAATCATTCATTCAAGTAAGCTCCCATTTTTCACAAACTATCTTTACATGTTTAATATAAAGTTTTTATACGATTGCTACACGTAACCATCTGGAAGAGGAAGAAGCCATGACGCTTGTTGAAACATTGGAAAAACTTTCAAATGCCTGCGGCGTGGCTGGCAGGGAAGAAGAGGTTAAGAGTCTTGTGAAAGACTTGTTGAGACCTTATGTGGATGAGATCAAAGAAGACAAGCTTGGAAATGTTATTGGAGTAAAATGGGGCGGAGAGAACGCTCTGAAGGTTATGCTTGCAGCCCACATGGACGAAATAGGCTTGCTTGTGAAAACAATTTCTAAAGAAGGATTTATCCAGTTTGCCAAAATGGGCGGAATAGACGACCGCATTTTGCTGGCTCAAAAAGTGATAGTTCACACGGAGAAGGGAGCACTGCATGGAATAGTGGGTTCCAAGCCTCCCCACATACAGAAGGAGGAGGAACGTAAAAAAGTCATGGCTTACGACGAGCTTTTCATAGACATCGGTGCCGAAAGCCAAGAAGAGGCAAAAAAAATGGGAGTAAAAGTAGGCGACCCCATAAGTTTTGACATAAAGTTCACTAGGGCTGGAAAAGATGCTGTCATAGGGAAGGCTTTTGATGATCGCGTCGGATGCGCAGTTATGATTGAAACAATGAAACAGCTTGAAAATGTAAAATGTACTGTGTACGCCGTAGGAACTGTCCAGGAAGAGTTAGGCTTAAGGGGTGCGGCAACAGCTGCCTTTGGTATTTATCCAGACGTTGGTATAGCCCTCGACGTGACCGTCGCGGGCGACGTACCGGGAGTGAAAGAGATCGAGGCTCCTGTAAAAATGCGGAAGGGCCCCTCAATAACAGTGGCTGATTATGGCCTTGTAACCCATCCTAAAGTCTTGAGGCTGCTGGTTGATGTGGCCGAAGAAAATAATATTCCATACCAGCTTGAAGCCGGGTTGCAAGGGTCAACAGACGCCGCTCGTATATCCCTGACAAAGGAGGGTGTTCCAAGCGGTGTCATATCTATTCCAACACGTTACATCCACAGCCCAGCATCCCTGGTAAGCATAAAAGACCTAAACGACGCTGTGAAATTAACGGTTGAAGCTATAAAGAGAATCCCAAAATACTTCTAAAGTTTTATAGACTCTTGGCTAAAGGGGGTATGTGTGCGGAAAAAGGGTTTGAATTTCTAGAACACACAGCAGACGCGTACATTGCCGCTTATGGTAAGGACTTAGCCGAAGCCTTTGAAAACGCTGCAGCCGCCATGTTTGAGGTTATGACAGACGTTGGAAAGGTCAGCCCAAAGGTTGAAGACTACGCTGAGGTTGAGGCAGAAGACGAATATGCCCTGCTCTACAGTTGGCTTGAAGCTTTACTCGTGAAGGCTGAAGTTAACCAGATGCTCTACTCAAAGTTTAAAGTATTATCCTTAAACAGAACCGAGGAAGGGTTTAAGCTTGAGGCGAAGATCTGGGGTGAAAAGTTTAACCCCGACAAGCATATCCAGAAAGTTGGGGTTAAAGCTGTGACGTATCACCGCATGGAAATAATTAAAGAACCAGAAAGGGTTGTTGTAAAATTCATTCTCGACATTTGAGCTTTCTGTTCAATTAAGCGATACCCAACCCTTTTAAACCCTTCATTATTTCTTCAACAACAGCTTCTGGCGGGGTTTCAAGTTTCTCGCATTTTGCTTCTACAAAGGGGATCCCTCTTTCCCTATAATATTGCAGAATGGGTTGGGTCTGTTTTTCGTAGATTTCTATGCGCTTTTTAATTACTTCTGGGGTGTCGTCTGAACGTTGGTATAGGGCGCCGCCACAATTGTCGCATATCATGTCCCTTTTCGGCTTCAAATATAGTATATTATAGATTGCGCCGCAGTTTTTGCATATTCTCCGCGAGGATAAACGCTCAATAATTATCCAGTCGGGGACTATGAGGTGGATTATGGCATCTATTTTCGCTATTCCGTTTAAGGCTTTAGCCTGCTCGATTGTTCTTGGATAGCCGTCTAAAATGAAGCCTTTGCCTTTGGGAATTTTAGCCAAATTTTGCTTCAGAACCTCCAGCGTAATATCATCTGGGACAAGCAGTCCCTTCTCAACGTAGCCCTTAACAGTTTTTCCAAGCGGTGTGTCCTCCTTAATTATCTCCCTAAAAATGTCTCCCGTCGCAATCACCTCAACGTTAAGCCTTATCTTCAATCGTGAGGCGTAAGTTCCTTTCCCAGAGCCGGGTGCACCAAATATTATCAGGTTAACCAAGCCCTTTTCACCTCAAACGAGTTTAGGTAAAAGAGTCGGTTCATAATTAAGTATTACTGAAAGGTTTCTCTGGTGGATGCACAACACCCTTCAAGGACAAGACATGCACGGGGTTGAGGACACCTTAAAGTGCACGGAAAGCAATAGCCATGTAGTACTTGACGAGAAGAAGTTTTTGTTAGAAATACATTAAGAAATTAGGTTTGTTCTAAAATTTGGAGCACCAAAATCCTTTTTATAATGTGTTCCCCTTTAGGGAGGCTTAGGTGATATAATGGGCGAGGAGGGAGAAGGGCGTCCTCCTTCTGAAAAAGTGCCCTTAGAGAAGATAAGTGATTACGCTTGGCGCATTCCCAAATATAAACCAGGCATGAAAGTTCCAGGAATAGTTTTCGCCAACGAGGTATTGTTGGAAAAGATGCAGACGGATCGAACCCTTGAACAATGCGCAAACGTGGCTCACTTACCGGGCATATACAAGTATTCCATAACATTACCCGACGGACATGAGGGTTACGGTTTCCCAATAGGGGGAGTTGCGGCGACGGACTTTGAGGAGGGTGTAATCAGCCCTGGGGGAGTAGGCTACGATATAAACTGTGGGGTTCGCCTATTAACAACCAACTTCACAGAGCAAGATCTAAGACCTAAACTTGTCAATCTGGCAAACGCTATATTCGAGAACGTGCCATGCGGCCTTGGAAGCCGAAGGAAGGATTTCAAGGTCTCTATCCACGACTTAGACAGGTTGGCCATGGAAGGCGTCCAATGGGTTATCGACCAAGGCTTAGGCTGGACCGAAGACGCGGAACACTGCGAAGAACGCGGATGCATGAAGGATGCCAATCCAGACAAAGTTTCAACAACAGCCAAAAACCGGGGTCTAACCCAGATAGGCACGTTGGGCTCTGGAAATCACTTCTTAGAAATCCAAAAGGTCGACAAAATCTATGACGAAAGGACGGCTAAAACCTTCGGGATATATCAGGAAGGCCAAGTAACGGTTATGATCCACTGCGGCTCCAGAGGATATGGACACCAAATCTGCTCAGACTATTTGCGGGTTATGGAGAGAGCTGTCCACAAGTATAAAATCGCCTTGCCTGACAGGGAGCTTGCATGCGCCCCTGGAAAAAGCAACGAGGCGGAGGATTATTATGAGGCTATGGCCTGCGCCGTTAACTACGCCTTTGCAAACCGTCAAGCCATAATGCATTGGGTTAGGCAAAGCTTCCAGCAAGTATTCAAACAAGACCCTGAAAAGTTTGGGCTAAACCTAGTCTATGACGTCGCCCATAACATTGCAAAAATCGAGGTTCACAAGGTTAACGGCGAAAGCAAAAAAGTCTGGGTTCACAGAAAAGGCGCAACAAGGGCCTTCCCTCCAGGCCACCCGGAAATCCCGCAAGACTATAGGAGTGTTGGTCAACCTGTTATAATCCCAGGAAGTATGGGAACAAGCTCTTGGCTTCTAGTGGGCACTAATAAGGCTATGGAAATAAGCTTCGGCTCGACAGCCCATGGAGCGGGCAGGATGCTTAGCCGTGCAGCGGCCAAAAAGAGATTTTTCGGAGGCGATGTAAGGCGCAGTCTGGAGCAGCGGGGAATCGCAGTTAGAGCTGCAAGCGCAGTGGTTTTAGCTGAGGAGGCGGATCCGGCTTATAAAAATGTGGACATTGTGGCGGAGGTAAGCGACAAAGTTGGCATAGCCACAAAAGTGGCAAGGCTTGTACCCTTAGCTGTTGTCAAAGGTTGATAAAAGTGTCACAAGCTTCCTACGCAGCTTAAACAACCTTTAAGGCTTTAAAGCTCAAATGTTAGTGTTCTCCATCTTCAAACATTTTCAATCTTAGATTAGCAATAAATATTTGGGGGAACTTATCTTAAGTTTACCAGTCCAGGATATTCCTTCCCATATTTATATGCTCTGAATACGTCGTAGGAAACCCCTCTCCTCTTATTATGCACCGGTACTATACGACTTTCAAATGGGCTATAGTATTCCCACACTATCTCCTTCTCCAGTGTTACTTCAAATATTCTGCCACGATTTCCTTCACATATAAGAGTGTTTCCGTTTGGCAGACGTTGGGCGCCGCTTATTACATGTGAATAGAACCCTAAATAGTTCGGGTCTGAATATTCCCAGACTATCTTGTTTTCTTTAGGATCGACCTCTACCACTCTAGATCCTGGAAGTTGAGGATCGGGTTTGTGCGCTCCATTGTCAAATATTAGTATATTTCCATTCGGTAATTCGGTTGGATCATGCTGATGGTATATTACTCCCCTACCCCATTTCCATTTCCAATCTCCAGATTCCTTATCAATTATTCCAACAGTGTTTGTTTGCCTAAAACTCGTCAACACGTCCCCACTTTTTGTTTCAAACACAGCGTTACCGTGGGTCCACTCAAGTCTTCCACAAAGCGGACATATAAAATCCTCTTCTGGATCTAGGTGATCGTAGGCATGCCATTCCCAAACAATTTTTCCATTCCTATCCACTTCAATAATCTTGTCACTCCACATAGCCCCATCGGCCATTTTACCCTCAGACTGCCATTCGAAAGGCAGTCCGCCTTTGACCCGATTAGCAATCTCTTCAGGCACCTTTTCCCAACACATAAGCAAAGTATTTCCATTACGGCTTCTAAAGCAATCATGGTGAAGTGTATTATCCTCGTATTTCCAGACGATTTCTCCTTCCCACGTGGCCTCTATAACGATACCTGTCTTCCCTCCAGCCTTAATTGGGCCCTCTTCTGTGCGACACATATAGAGTATATTTCCAGTTGCCAGCAGCCTCGCCATATGGGCGGGATACGGAATTTTCCATGAATGAACCACTTTACCCTCCATATCGACAAGGTAAATGGTGTCTCCGCCCATCGGAGCAAATAACGTGTATCCTTCGTAGGCTTTCCCTTTGTTATAAACAGTAACCCCAGTCGGTCTAACTCTACAAGACAAATTTTCCCCTCCAATGGAACATTTGAATGTAATGAATTAAGAATTTAAAACTTTGTTTACGATTTAGCGCAAAATATTAGGTTCCTTTTTGGCGAAGAAGTTTAGTTATGTATGAAAAGGAAGAAAAGATGAGTGTAATTGGGCTTTGCCGCAATAATTTCCGCTAAATTGAGAATGTTTTTGTTTACTAGTATGGTACAATTTTAGCTTAGGACTTTGAATATCATGTATTCTTCGCCATCAAGCACCTCGTCATAAACCATCTTAAAGTATCCAGACTTGTTGAAGAATTCAAGGTTTATTTTAAAGCCGTTATGTGCCGCGAAATTCCTTTCGTATGGTGTTACAGTGATGAAGTTTACGCCATACTTTCTAATGAGGGAGTAGTTTCCCCTAAACATTTCAATCACGTCGTTCTTAACCTCTTGAATTCTGTTTAAACTTATTCCGTGGCTCCAAAGCCAACCCTCGTAACCCAAAAAGATCTGCCTTCCCCCAACGCTGAACACTGGATGTGAAAAATGCGTGCTTGTTAGAAAAACTGACTCTGGAGGAGTGTTCTCTCTTACCCAGCTTGCAAAGGCCAAATCAGCTTCAGACCACACTAGGTAACTTTCTTGAACCATCTTAATGCAGCTCAGGAAACCCGTGGCGGTAGCGAAAAAAAGTAAGGCAGTTAAGGCGGTAAACTCTAAAAGCGTTCTCAAAAATTGCCTGCTTGACTTTTTAAGCTTATTGATTGACCTGAAATCTTTAAAGGCAAACTCGGCAATTTTGACAAAGCCAAAAGATGCGAAAATTAGCGTCATAATGTACCAGTGTAGGAAAATTTTGTAATTGTCCCAGTCCCAAGGCTGAAACCTTACAAAATTTCCCAAAATGAACAGCATGAAAAATGGGAAATAGAGGCTTCTGATTGCCGAATCCGATTTTTTATATCCCAAAATGAATGGCAGGATCACTACGCCTATGTTCATAATCCAGAACCTAAGCAGCAAAAATGCGCTTTGAACGGTTGACCATAGAACGTTGAATGGCGTACTCCAGTTTAAGGACATAATCCTAACAGTGTTTAACTCAAGCCAACCTATAGTTGAGCCCATGAATCCCTCTTCAATGTGGGCTTGAACAGCGAGAATCTGGGGAAACGCCAAAACGGCTGCTGGAACAAAAATTGCAGCAAAAAACTTTAGTCCCTTCCTAAACTTGACAGTGAGAAAGAACACTATGAGGGCTGCGGCTATAAAGGAATGTGAATGCACTGCCGGAAGCAGCCCCAAGAAAACGCCAGCAGCCACAAGCTCCCTAAAATTTTCTTCGCTTTGGAGGGCGTAAAAAATTAGGATATAGACAAGCAACGATAAGCCTATCCCTAACGGGCTAGCCCTTTGAGGCAGAAGCATAACAGCCACAGGGTTTCCAAAACGTATCTCTGGAAGGTCTGAGATGCCCGAGCCTGAATAATCCGTCGGCAGGTTTGTTATCCACGTGACTAAATCTCCATGCTTTAATAGGTCTTGAACGGCGTAAATTATGCCCATGTTCCCCGCAAAGAAAAATATGAAAGCGGAGATTGCTCCCACATATTTCCTCTTAAAGATTCTGGTGGCTAAACATGATATGAGACAAAGCGCTGATGCTTGAAATAGGACGTTGGGAACTAAAATACTGGTCCGAAGGTTGAAACCGGTTTTCATGAGAACAGCTGACAAAAAGTCCGCGGTAATGGGGTAACTCATCGGCGTATCAATCATTATTGGATATCGTGGAGGAAAATTATCTCTATAAACGAAGGAATTTATTATTGATACATGGAAGCTGTAATCTCCACACACGTAGAGAGAACCATAAACGGAGTTGAACTCCTCCCTGAGGACGCATATGAGGTTTAAAACAAGAAAGGCTGCAGCGCCAGCTATAGCCACGGCAACATTTTCAAAATTTAACTCCCTGCTGAAGGGGGCGCCGCAAAAAAGCTTCCTAAACTTAATCACGAGGGAGGAAGCTATTAGGATTAGGGCTGTTGCAGCGGCTACGCTGGTTAAGTCGAGGCGTTTTTGGATGAAGGAAAAAATGTACACGAGTATGGTTGAGGCTGAAATTCCAAAAAGTATGGAAAAGCAGAGTCTTTCCTCCAATGTAAACTTTATCTTGAGAATTCTTGAAAAAGCTGCCCCGAAGAGGATGCTGGAAAGCATGAAAAAGGCACCTAAAAACATTTCAACCCGCCATCCCGCAAGACAACAGCTAAAATTAATTGAAGCCCCCTTTTTGAGTTTTCGTTCAAAACACGCTAAACGGGTTAAACTTTAGAAATAGCTATACATTGCCATCGCAAATTTATTGGTGTATGGCTGCTTAGAGGGGTTATATGCCTTTCAAAGACGAGTGTAAAATGTGCGGCAGGGTTCTACCATACGGCTATCTTAGGCGATGCTGGAAATGTGGGAAGCTTTTCTGCTTAGACTGCATGGTCCCGGAGGTTTCCACAGGTGACACGCAGAAAATGCTTTGCTTAAACTGTGCAAGATACATAGTCTCTCCGAAATCTAGGAGCAAATATGGGGCGCTTACAAGCTATTTAAAGTTTAGAGCAGCCTTCACAGACACTGTTAAGCTTTCCTTCGCCCAAATAGACGGGATAATTGGCGACAACCTTCCCATGAGCGCTTTTCGCTCTGAAAGCTGGTGGGACAATTCTCAAAACAACGTCCATTCAAAGGCTTGGCTTGAAGCGGGATGGAAAACAGTCGAAGTAAACCTTAAAGAAGGCTATGTGGTTTTCCAAAAGATTAAGGGCCTGCCAACTGCAAGTTTTAGAGTGAAAACCGAAAGCAAGCTGGAAAAACCTTTCACACCTGTTCCCTCAAAAATTTTTAGAAAGCAGAAACCTTCTAAAACGAAAATCTCAAAGCTTTACGCGAGGCTAAAGAACATTGAGAGGAACAGGCTTTCTCAACCAAAGCTCCGTGGAGACTTCAAACCTAAATCGGCCCACGAGAAAAGAACGTTTAGGCCGAACGAAAAGCTCAAGCAGAGTTGAAAAGAAATTTTATTACCCCCAAATAAGTATAGACGAAATAGCACATCGCAGTCTAGCGCGGCCGTCGTCTAGTCTGGTTAGGACACAGAACAAAAGCTGTGGAAGCCTTCCAAGCCTGCGATCCCGGGTTCGAATCCCGGCGGCCGCACCAATAACATCTTATTCTGATGCACCTCTATACACGCAATTTTAAGGTCTACAAACTCTTTCGCAGATAAGATATGCGACATCGCTACCCTAAAGGTCGCCATGTTTAGAGCCATTCTTCCGTTTAGCTGAAACTTTTCCCAACTCGCTATCAACAAAATAAAATAAATCGTAGGAAAATCGCATTATACTAACGTTTAGACATGTCCAGTGATGAAAATCTATGGCTTCGAAGCTGCTCGCGCAACTATTTCTGAGAGGTCGTAGAACTCTAAATTCGTGTTAAACATTTTTATGGCATCTACCAGATTATGTTTACAGAAAGGACAGGCCGACGTTAGAGTTTCAGCTCCAACGGCCTTAGCTGCCTTAACCCTTTCCACTCCAATTTGAATAGCCAAATTGTTAAACGCTGCTTTTAGTCCGCCTCCTGCGCCGCAACACATGGCCAGGTTACGCGTAGATTGCATCTCAATAAGCTCTAAGCCTGGAATAGATTTAAGAACATTTCTTGGAGCGTCATAAACCCCGCTATGTCGTCCTAAGTGGCATGGATCGTGGTATGTAACTTTCATGTTTAAATTGTTATGGAGTTTAAGTGAGCCTTTTTCTATAAGCTCCTCTACGAACTCTGCCATATGGAGAACTTCAAAGTCCCAGAGTCTTCCCAAGATTTCGGGATAATCGGTTTTAAATGTTTTATAACAACCAGCGCAAGAGGTTATTACCATTTTTGCTCCAGCCTTCTTTAACTCTTCAGCATTATGCCTTGCGAGAGTTTCCACGTAGTCCCACTGTCCAGTTCTGAGTAATATAGATCCACAACACCACTCATCAACCACTGCAGGGAGAACATTTGCTGCATACAGCACTTTAATGGTGCTTATACAGATTTCTGGGTGTCTATATGGTGACGTGCATCCTGCAAAATATACAATTTCGCCTTTTTCACGCAGTGGAATATTGCTTGGCAACCATGCCAAGCTTTTATGGCTCGGCTCAGCGTAAGGGTTTTTATAAACTTTAACTCTCTCCAATATTTGACGGTAGGGCTGGGGCAGCAGGTTAGGGTTTCTCTTGCATATTTCAGCCCGTAGAGCCTCAATTATTTTGACGGTGTCTATCTCAACTTTTTTGAAATAACCAGCTTTCCATGGGAGATAAACCATGCAGCTCTCTCGACACTTCCCACAAGTTGTACAAAGAGTGGCTAGCTCAACCACATCTTCGGTGACTTCTATTTTATTTTCAAGCAACGCTTTAGCTAAGATAATCTTCCCCTTAGCGGTTAGGCTTTCCCAATGTTCTGGATAGTTTTCATAAACGGGGCAGACTTTATCAACGCTGAAATTGTAGTCTAGCGTTAACCTGCACCAACCACATTGGCTGCAATGGTAAACGTAAGAGGAGTATCTCTCCAAGACCATTCCATTCCCCCTAATATTCAGAGTTTAGCCCTAAACCCATTATACCAGGGGCCATAATATTGTTGGGGTCTAGAACACGCTTTATCCTTTTTATTACTTCATAATATGTCCCGGTTTCAGCCAGCTCTTTAGCCCACAGCGTACCTAACCTGTAAGGGCAAATCCCCATATCAATAAATTTTGTTTTCATTTCATGCCACGCCTTTAAAGCCCTTTCAGTTTGTTTAGGGTCGCCAGCATCAAAGAAAATTCGACATGCCACCAGAAAGCTTCTGTCGCATGTAAAACCCCGTATATTTGTAATAATTCCATACTTATCCTCGAAATTGACGCATAACTCCCTAATTTTCTTGATATAGGAGGCTAATTCTTTTAATGGAACATGGACATGGAGGCCTGCATCCATCATGCCGTGCGGATGGTCCAGCAATCCTGGTGTTGCAAGGCCACGTTCAATTGAAGCCGCGCCTCCAACTAACGATCCGCTTAATTCTTTTCCTTTTTTACCAGCTATGGACTTTAATCGTTGCATTTCAATGTCCAAAATTTCTTTTGTACTTGTTTCTAACGAAAAGTTTACAGTGTGCGGCAAGGGAGCTTTTTCAGGGAAATAGGTGTTCCAAGCCCAGCTTGTTATAAGGTAACTCTGCGAGACCGGTAGCCTAGCTTTCCTAACCTCGTAAATTGCTTCCGCAGCATCATCTATGTCATCGTAAGCGAATGAAACAGACCCAAAAGCACCCAAACGTTCAACTTTTAAGGCTACTTCCACCACTATTCCCAACGTTCCTTCAGAACCACAGAAAAGCCCTGTCAAATCATTTGCCCACGCGTATCTAAGAAAATGGCCGTGTGCATTGGGGTTAACCATAGTACCAGTAGTGAGAATTTCGCCTGTTGGCAAAACTACTTTACATCCTAGAACACAGTCTCCAATGTCGCTGTAAATCCCTGAGCCACGGCCCGTACCATGCGAAGCAAAATGGCCCCCAACAGTCCCAGTCACAGCGTTTCCAGGCTCCATTAGAAGCGACAAGCTATGCTTTCTAAGCGCCGTTTTAAGTTCCTCATAAGTTATGCCAGGCTCTACTACACAACAAAGTCCATCTTCATCTATCGTAAGAATCTTATTCATGCGAGTCATGTCAACAACAACTCCCTTTTTTGCCGGAATTGCAGCCCAAAGAGCTGAACCGCCGCCCCTAGGGTACAACGGCGTCTTTGTTTCATTAGCCCACAAAACTATCTCTTGAACCTCTTTCACTGATCCGGGCCTGACAACAGCCTCCGGGACCTCTCCGCCAAGCAAGGCCCGCGCACTAGCCGCAGAACCGTCAAATGCGTATGTTAACCTAAAAGCCAACTTGTCCATGACAGCTTCTGGACCCACAATTTCCTTCAACTTCTCAAACTTGTTTGCCACGGCTTTAACCCTCGTTTTAGACTATACTCCTTAAAATTTTTACTTTCGCATCTATGAGGGCCCTTCTACGGTTTTCCATAACCCCATCAACATAAGCTCGCACACTCATTTACATTCGGAGGACTGTGGGGGAAACTTTCCCTTTTATTAGGCCTCATTCCAATTACCTCCACGCTTCAATTTCCTCCAACGAGATGGGTATGGCCTACTCGTCCAAAAGTGAATGGGCAATGTGAAGCTCCTGTATACAAATTGGTGAACGATACAATGGTTCCTGAACTGGCTAAAAGTGGTTATTCCTACATTTTTTCTCAATGCTGATGTTGATCCTGTGCGGGTTTTGCTTAACCATCTTTTCGTCTAGCGCTCGTTGCCAAAGGGATGGATATCGCACATGATTATTGGTCTTTCCAACCTGACAACTCCTCCAGGCCAATGAGGAAGGAAAGGTGGGGTGAGCACAGCAGTTGATTTGGTGAATTTGTGTTTTTCCTTTTCCTTCCCCAGACAAATCTCAAATTCTGCCCCCAAATCCTCCATGTTGTAGGGGTCGGTGCCCAGGAACAACATGATCTGGGTTGTAGGGTGTGCATGGGGTTTTTCTGGGTCGGGGCCTATGCGATAAGGTCCACGCTTTATGCTCTCATAAAGCATCACAAAGTCAAACCCTGCTACTTCCTTTGTCTGCACGAAGGCAAGATACCCGCCGCCATCGTCGCGGTTGGTTGGACCATAGTGCCATGCTCCTTTTCTTATAAAGGCGAGCGGCATAATGTATTTCTTCGTCGCTGCGCGAAAACCTGCAATTGGACCAGGCTTTTTTCTGGTGAGAACTGGCTTCTCATGGTATTCAGCGGTTAAGGATATCTCATAATAAAAGAACGGCCGGTTAAGGGTGTGGATGGTTGCAGGGAAATGCGGCATGCCTTTGGGGATCGCCACCGCGGTTGTTGTGGTAATCATGTGTCTCTCAAGCTCTTCGCCCAAGCAGAATTCTACCTCCGCCCCCAGATCCCCGATATCATTCATGTCTGAACCAGCAAAAAGCAGCACTTGATCAAAGTCATGCACGTGGGGGTAGGGCTCTTTTCCCATGTGTCCGGGAAGCCAATAGCTTCCGTATTTGATATGGACATCAAAGCCAAGCCAGTTCTTATCGAGGATGGCGCCGCGGCGAAATCCATCTACATCAAAGTCCATAAAGGGAATAGCCTTAACAAAATCACCATACTTAAGTGCACGAGTCTTAGCTCCTGCCATACTGCCCCTCCCCATCGAAAAATCCTTCCATACGCTTACTCAGTCTGATATCAAAGAGCATAAACACCACTATCATGATTTTGTCACCTTTAATAATTAACAATTTCCAAAACTTTAAAAATCACCTAAAAGATGTTTATTCCCATCTTCTAAAGCATAAAGAAAGAGTTTGAAATTTATGCGGCAACCGCTGCTTAGGCATTGTATTAGCGTCCACGTGGAGGTAGTTTTTCCTGCCACTGTGCCTTTAACGGGTCGTAGCGGTCGAAGAAGATGTTGCTACCCCTGATGGAGATGGGTATGCCGAAAACCACATCGCCATCTATAAGTTTTAGGTTCTGCGCCGCCCTTCCCACAGTGAACATAACCCTATTATCCACGTTGAGTATGCTTGCGGTTTTAACCGCTGAACCTATGGCGATGCCCAAGTCCACAAGCCTCATTGTCCGTTCAGCTTCATTCCTTACGTCGTCAACCTTTACCCCAACTAAAACAACCGCGTCGGCGTTCTTTACATTCATAACCTGTTTTTGTATTCTCTCCCCCATGAATTGAAAATCTGGCATCTTGGCCATCTCGTCGCCAAGCTTTTCTTTGTCGTCTCCCGTCACAATTGCGGCTGTAATTTTGTCAACTCCACGAGCCTTAGGCGCCGTCCTTGCAGAGGCAACCATCAACTTTGCAGCGATTAATGCAGCCTCTGCCTCTGCATCATCTGAATTAACTATCACCATACTTAACACCAAAGTTGAGATACGCCACTTAAAATAAATAAATTTAAGCCAGCTTCCGAAGCGAATTGTGGGCTTGCACAAACTTATTACGCAAAATTTCAAATATTATGAGCTTAAAATATTGACCGGGATGATGTATGCCTAAGATTAAAGTGAATGATGTAAACCTTTATTATGAGGTTCGTGGACAAGGCTTCCCGCTAGTTATGATAACGGGTTTGGGCGGAAACATAGACTATTGGGATGTCCGTTTGCTGGACGCTCTTTCAAAAAGGTTTAAACTGGTGCTATTTGACAATAGGGGTTCCGGGCGCTCAGACGTATCGGACAGGCAATACACCATCAAGCTCCTCGCAGAGGATACCGCTGGTCTAATGGATGCGCTTGGGATTTCAAAAGCCCATGTTTTAGGCCTTTCTATGGGCGGCATGATAGCCCAAGAGTTAGCATTAAACTTCCCCCAAAAAGTGGAGAAACTAATTCTATGTTCGACATTCTGCGGGGGGCCGAAGGCTGTGTTACCACCACTCCTGCCACCGCCCCATATTGGAAGAAGTGACCTACCTCCTAAGGAGGTGATTAAAAACTCTCTTAGAGCGGTTTTCACCGAGGAATTCATTAAGGCTCACCCTGAAATTGTCGAATTTACAGTTCAACAAATGATGAAAGCTCCAGCGCCAATCGAAGGTTTTATGCGGCAGTTGGACGCAATAAAAAACTTTAACACGTATGATCGGCTAAAGCAAATTAAAGCTCCAACATTAATACTGCACGGTAAAAAAGATATTGTTATACCTCCGGAGAACGCTTTGATATTGGCTGAAGAAATACCTAAAGCCAAACTTATCTATCTGGAAAAATCGGCCCACGGTCTAGTTGAAGAGATAGACAAGGTGATTAACGCTATACTCGACTTTCTCTCATAGCCACAGCACTAAGCCCAAAAAGTAACAGCGCTTTTACAAATGATAAGTATTGTTTATCACTTTGGATCATATTTTATTACAGCCCTATCCCATTTTCCATATTTCACCCATAGTACGACGATTATCCCGCCAACAATATTACTCAACGAGAATGTCAACCAAATGCCCATAGAACCCAAGCCCATTATAAATGCTAAGAAATACCCCAAAGCCACTCTTATAGTCCAAGTTCTTCCAATGTCAACGGCCGTGGGAAAAGTTGTGTGACCTGACCCCCTCCCAATGGACATGGCGTTCATGCAAAGCCCAAAAAATGGGAGCGTTGGTAGCACTACCTGTAAGAATTTTTCTGTCTCATCAAGTATGCTTGGATCACTTGCAAAAACACTTGCTATCGACCGTTTAAAGGGGTATAGAACGCATGCTCCAACAGCGATAATCATGAATATTACGAAAGTTGTTTTGAAAGCAACTTCCTTTGCCTTTTTGGGATTTTCTGCTCCCAGGCTCTGGCCTATCATTATGGATGTGGCTCCACTCAGTCCGAAAAGGGCAGCATCAACAATGTTTATTATTACGAAACCTATTGAAAAGGCGGTTGCAGCTACTATACCAACCATGTTGATAAGTCTATGCTGCAGGAGAAAAGCAAACCCGTTCACCACCCCAAAAGCTAAAACAGGTAGGCCTATACGCAATACTAGCTTAATCCACTCAACGTTGACGTCCCGTGTGAGTTTGACCTGTAACTCCGGATAGCTTCTTCTAAGCACGTAAGTTTGACCAATGATAGATATTATTTTCCCCATAACATCTGTAAGGGATGCACCAATAACCCCGAGACGGGGAAACGGCCCTATGCCTAATACTAGGAAGGGATCCAAAACCACGTTTATTGCAACTGCCATCATATTAATCATGGCAGGCCGTTTAGTGTCCCCAACGCTTTGGAGTAGCGTAGCATATGTGAAAGCTATGGCGTTAAAGAACACGTCGAAAGCAGTGATGGCTGAAAACGCCATAACATCCTCAAAAATTTCAGGCGGGGTAAATATCAACCAAGAGAAAATTTGACCCCTAAGGGTCAAAAGCAAAATGTTTAGTGCAACTCCCGAAAGGAAAGCCGCCGTGAAAAAGCGTGAAGCTTCGAGGCTTGCATTTTTGTAAGCTCTTGCGCCAATGTACTGGGAAACTATGCTTAGGCAGGCGCTGTTTGTAGCCATGATAATTGCCTGGAATAGCATTATGACAGGCATGACTTGTCTGGGAACAGATACAGTTAATTCGTTATAGCAACTCAACCAGTAAGTGTCAGCAACGTTGTATGCTACAAAAACAAGCTGATTTAAAAGAGGTGGGATTCCAAGCCAGAAAAACGTGTTAATAGTCGGTCCATTAACAATCCTATCCCTATATTTGCCTAAACCGTGGGACCCCTGCACCGTCTCAAGATCCTCAGCCATTTGCCTTCACTCTGCCTTTTTCAATAGCCAAACCTGCTATTTTCATCCGAGTTCAGTTGTGGGGTAAAGTCACTGTTGATATCAAATTTGATGACACACAAGCAACAGCAATGCATAAAAGCTTTACGCATAAGACGGTTGTAAATTATTTATTAAGTTGGTAAAATCGTCGTGAAAATATTCGTTTATCAGCGAGCTAAATATACTCAAAATATGGTGCTCAGCAGGTCTTGGCAGCTTTAGTTTCCCAGCTCGGCATCTTTAGCTAGAAATTAGATCCAGTTATAAGGTTTAAGAACATTTATGAAAGTTGGTGCGTTGCTTGCATCTACCAGTTATGTTGAAAGAGGTTATCCATTATCTTGACCCAAAGGGCAATGAGAATTTTATCGACTGTACCATAGGCGAGGGCGGCCACGCTATGGCTATTTTAGAGCATAACAAGCCATACGGGAAAGTTCTAGGTTTGGATCGTGACCCAGTGCTTTTGGAGAGGCTTAAGCTTAAAGTTAAGGGCACAGACTATGATAAGCGTTTAATCCCCGTTTACGGCAACTTTGCAGATTTGAAATCAATAGTTGAGGAGCATGGTTTTAAGAGGGTTTCAGGGGTTCTGTTTGATTTAGGGTTGTCCAGTTGGCATCTGGAAGAAAGCCGCAGAGGGTTCTCTTTTATGAGAAACGAACAGCTCGACATGAGGTATGACTCCCAACAAAACACTTTAACCGCTGAAACAATCCTAAACCACTGGAGCGTAAAGGATATTGAACGGATTCTGAGGATTTACGGCGAGGAGCGATTTTCAAGGAGAATAGCTGAAGAAATAGTACGGTCTAGGCCATTGAAAACCACTGTGGATTTGGTAATGGCGATTGAAAGAGCCACACCCGCATGGTATCATCGTAGAAGAATTCATTTCGCAACAAAAACTTTTCAAGCTCTAAGGATAGCCGTCAACAACGAGTTAGAAAATCTGGAAAAAGCCCTACCTCAAACCCTTGAAGTGATGGAAAGAGGGGGAAGACTTGTGATTATCGCCTTCCACTCTCTAGAAGACAGAATTGTCAAGAATTTCCTCAAAGGAAAAGCAAAGGAAGGCGAAGTAAAGATTTTAACCAAAAAGCCCATTAGGCCCGCCAAAGAGGAAGTTGCGGAAAATCCTCGTTCCAGGTCGGCGAGGCTTAGAGCCGCCATGAAACTTTAAAGGCGACCTAAAGCCCTTGCTCAGCAGTTGCGCATGGCCTTCAACACTTCTTCAAGTTCACTAATTTTCTTAAGAAGCATATTGGAGTGAATTATTATCCACGGGCTTGGGTTTTTAAGGCGGCATATGCATATGGTCTTTTTACCCTTCATTTTTGCGTAAAAAAGCTCCATGCAAGTGCCAGCGGAAAGCCTCGGCAAATAAGCAATCAGGACATCACACTTTTCAATGTCTTCCAAATCACGCTTAATAAAATCTGAGGGGGGAACCCTCCCCCACCATCCATGCTCTTCTCCCCTATACAATACTTTTTCACGTTTCCAAGGGTCGACAGGCTCGTATCCACAGCGAATGCAGATAGTGGCTATCCTTTCCCTGTAAGACTGTTTGGTTTCCATGCCTTGGATGGGACCAGAGATGAAAGCTTTCATGGGCCAAGTCACCACGCCAAACTTTTATTGTATTTCTGACTTTTATCAATTAATTAATGTCTGGTAGGGAATTTTTCATAAGGCGCTATAGCGAATTGGGCTGGAAATTTAGGGACGTCACGCCCAGACAAGCGATTAGAATAAACACCATGAACATTGAAGAAGCTAAAATCATTGAAAGACTGGAAAAGTTAGGCTTCAAACTTAAAAAAATTCCATACCTGAGAAATGGCTACTGGATTAGTGAAGCAAAATTTTCGGTAGGGGCAACAATAGAATATCTCCTCGGATACTTTTCAATTCAAGAGGCAGCTGCCCAAATTCCTGCAACGCTATTTACAGAATTAAAGGACAAAAAGGTTTTAGACGCATGTGCAGCTCCAGGTGGGAAAACAGTTCAGCTCGCTGATTTGATGCAAAACACGGGTGTTATAGTTGCTTTGGACGTTAACAGGCGGCGGTTAAATGCCTTGGCGAATCAGCTGGAACGTTGCAGAGTCAGAAACACCGTGGTTTATTGTTTAGACGCTAGACAAGCATCAAAACTTGGGATCAAGTTTGACAGAATATTAGTTGACGCTCCTTGTTCGGGCAACTTCGCCACGGACAAGAATTGGTTTAAACGGAGAACTATAGAGGATGTTGAGCGAAACGCTAAGCTACAAAGGGAAATACTGACCGAAGCCTCCAAAATACTGGTGGATAATGGCGAGCTAGTTTACGCGACATGCTCCCTTGAACCGGAGGAAAACGAGTTCAACGTAGACTGGGCAGTCAAAAACTTGGGGTTGGAAGTGGCTGAGATAAACTGTCACGGCGAAGAGGCACCGACAAAAATATTCGGCAAAAAACTGGACAGTTCGGTGAAGAGTTGTAGGCGAATTTGGCCAAGCGAGGAAAACCAAGGCTTTTTTATATGCAAGCTCAAAAAGGTGAGGGATAGACTTGAGAAATCCTAAAAGCTTTGCAGAGAAGTTTAACGCGGAAAAAACCTTGGAAGGACAGCCGATAGAGCAGATAGGTGGGAAATTCTTCTTAATAAATCAGCAATTGAGGTGCCTGATAAAGGGAATTGGTAGGAGGTGTAGTTATGCTGGAATTTTTCTCGGCAAGTTAAAAGATGGAAAATTCATCCCGAGTTTCCCACTTTTGTTTATGATCGCCGACAAAACCAAGAACAAAGTTTTTGTAAACGACAAGGCAGCTTGGCTTTTCATCTGTGGAAGGGATATATTTAAAGAAGGCATAATACAGGTTGAGGGTTCTACACGGAAGGGCGATTATTCCATAATCCTTAATAGATACGGTGAATGCCTAGGTTATGGTTTGATAGTGCAGAACCCCCGGAAAGCGGAAAAAGGCGTTGTTGTTAAAAACATTTTGGACTTGGGAGACTTTTTAAGAAGGGAGAGGAGACACACTATGCAGACTTAATCGCTTTAGCCAAATCTTCTATTTTAACGATGACCTGCTCCCTGCTTCGCATGTATTTAAGGGTCACGGCTCCGTCTTTAAGCTCCTTTTCCCCAATTATCACAACTAAAGAGATTTTCCTTCTGTCAGCGTCCTCCAAGGCCTTAGCGATTTTTCTCCCCATAACCTCAACTTCTACAGGTATCCCTTCAGCCCTTAAAAGTTCAGATATTCTCAGCGCCTCTTTTTTAAGGGTTTCACTGGCAGGTATCACCATCACCTTTTTCTCTTTTTCCTCATCGCTTCCCACAACGACTTTCTGCTCTTGCATGGCAAGCATTATCCTATCTAACCCATGGGCGACGCCCACTGCAGGTGTCGGTTCACCTCCAAAAAGCTCCACGAGTTTGTCATATCTTCCGCCACCTGCCAAAGCTATGTCCAATTCTGGCACGTTAACCTCAAAAATGATCCCTGTATAATATTCCAGCCCCCTTGCAAAGCCTGCATCCACCACCATGTTAAGCGCCTGCGCTTCTGAAACAAGTCTTAACACCTCCGCAAACCTTTCGACGGCTTGGGAGGCTTCCCCATATTCTTTTAAAAGCCCCTTCATTTCGGCTAAAATATCGTGAAAGTTGCTGCCCCTAATCTCCAAAAGTCTCCGCAAAACATTCAAGCATTTATCGGAAGCCCCCGCCTCTTCCACCACGCTTATGGCCTCTTTATACTCTTTCTTGTCCAAAAGTTGCATGGCCTTGTTTTGCGTATCCTCATCTAACCCTTCACGGTTCAGAATCCCCCTCAAAATTCCGATGTGGCTAATTTTGAACACGTAGTTTCTTAGCCCAACAGACTTCATTAGGCTGTTGGTTAATAGTATTATTTCGGCGTCTGCCTCTGGTTTTTCAGATCCCATCAACTCGAAGTTTGACTGCCAAAACTCTCTGAATCGGCCTTTTTGGGGTTCGTCGTATCTATATAGGCTTCCAGCACAGAAAAGCCTTAGGGGTTTAGGGTCGTTTCGCATTGTGGTCGCAACAAGCCTAGCCACGGAAGATGTGAACTCTGGTCTTAAGGCAACATTCCTTCCGCCTAAGTCCTTGAAGACATACATCCTAGAGCGCAGCTCTTCCCCTGACTTTGCAGCTAAAAGCTCATATGACTCCACGACGGGGGTTATTACTTCCTTATAACCGTATAGATGTGCTATTTTTCTAGCTTTGCCCTCAACAAACCTTAACATTTCAGCCTCCTTTGGCGGGAAATCCCTCATTCCACGAACTACTTTGAAAGTTTTCACGGCTAGTCCCTTTTCACTCAAGGTTAATTTTCACTTCAAGGTTAATTGTGAGACTGAATAGTAAACTATTTCCCCTCGGCGGCTCATAACCGCAAGAACTAGCTCCTTTTTTAGATTTTGGCTCTGTTTCAGGATTTGGGCTAAAATCTCTAGTTTTAAGGGTTTTCCTTCCTGCAAACTTAGAATTAAGTATTTGGCAGCGTCTTTGTTATACTCGCCTCTCTCATATACCCTGAAATCTGCTCTTAGACCGAAGCCTCCGCGGACTACGTACCCGCGGCTCCTTAAGTCCCTGTAAACCAAATATTTCGCCCAAGAACCTTCGTCGGCCTTTTCCGAGACTTGTAAGAGTTCGTTAAATGTGACAGGGGTTTCTTTAGCATCTTTGACCTCAAGTAAGCCTTTATCCAGTAAGTATAGGGCTTCATAAAAATCTAGGAGAAGCTCGCCGTTTTCGCTTATACCATAACCTCTATTTTTAAGTTCTTCTGCTGCTTGCGTGTTTATGATTTTAACACCCTTTTCTGTTAGCAAACCTCCAGTTTTTCCTTCTTTTTGCTGATTCGTCCGCTCTTTACTCTTTTCCATAGGCCCAGCAGCTCGCCCCTTTTATCCATGTTGGCTTGCCTTAAAATTTGCGATGTCATCCTTATATAAGATGCCATCTTCACAGATTATTGCGGTCACATATTTCATGGGAGTTATGTCAAAGGCTGGATTTAGAACTTCAACGCCTTTAGGAGCTATCCTCTCCGAGCCTATAAATATGACTTCCTCAGGGCTTCTTTCTTCTATTGTTACGTTTACGGATCTGCGATTCAGGTCGAAGGTCGACTTTGGAGCTGCAACGTAGAATGGGATTTTATGTTCTTTTGCTAAAACTGCTATCTGGTAGGTCCCAATCTTGTTGATGACTGCGTCTGCCACTATTCTATCAGCGCCCACAATAACCTTGTCAACTTCACCCTTATACATGACATATCCAACCATCGTGTCACATATCAGCGTTACGGGTATACCATCCCTTTTCAACTCGTATGACGTCAGCCTAGCTCCCTGCAGCTTCGGCCTCGTTTCCGTGGCTATAACCCTAACCCTTTTCCCTTGCTCCACAGCAGCTCTGATAACACCTAAGGCCGTGCCATAATCAACCGTGGCTAAGGCTCCTGCGTTACAATGGGTTAAAATGGTGTCGCCATCCTCAATTAGAGTCGCGCCATGCTTGCCTATAAGACGATTTGCAGAGGCATCTTCATCCGCTATTTTCTCAGCTTCAGATACCACAAAAGCTACCAGTTCTTCGACACCTCCTTGGAAACTGCGCGCCTTATTCATTATCCTATCAATGGCCCAGAAGAGGTTAACCGCTGTAGGCCTTGTTCTTTTCAAAGTTTCCGCCGCGCTTTCTAACTCGCTTAGCAGTGCTTCTCTGTTTCTTGCTTTTGCATGATAAGCAGCTAAAGCAATCGCGTAGGCTGCTGCCGCACCCAAGAGAGGCGCGCCCCTTATTTTCATGGTTTTTATGGCTTCAGCCACCTCACTACAACTTCTCAACTTTAATAGCTTCATTTTGTGGGGAAGCTTGAGTTGGTTTATCGTCACAACTGCTCCATTTTGCCATGCTATGGTTCTCACAGACTTTCCCTCACCCTTACCGTTTTATGCTGGAGCAATAATAAATCCTTAAAGGAGAGAGCATTGAAAATGGAAAGTCTCAAATTTTTCATTGAAAACTTTGGAAGAAAGTACTCTGAAATTTTGGGCATAGACCTGGAGAGCGGGAGAGAGGAGGAAATATTCAAGTGGTTTTTGGCTTCCATACTGTTCGGGGCACCCATAACAGAGAGGACGGCTATTAAAACTTACAAGTGTTTCCAAAAATACAACGTTTTAACCCCAAAGAGAATACTTGAAACAGGATGGGATGGGCTTGTTAGGATTCTAGATGAAGGAGGCTACACTCGCTACGACTTCAAAACTGCGAATAAACTTTTGACGGTTATGCAGAACCTCATAGAAAAATATGGAGGCAGCCTGTCAAACATACACGAAAAAGCTTCAGACTCCCGTGCTTTGGAGGCGGAATTAAAAAGTCTCGGGAAAGGTGTGGGGGATGTAACAGTCAATGTCTTCTTGAGGGAGCTTCGCGGTATTTGGGAGAAAGCCAAACCAAACCCTACAAGCCTAGTTATCATGGCAGCTAAGAACCTTGGCTTATTGGTTGATGAAACGCCTCAGGAAGCCCTGCTACACCTTGAGAAGTTTTGGGCTGAAAACAAAATTGCAGAAAAATCCTTCATAAACTTTGAATCAGCCCTATTACGCTTAGGTAAAAATTTTTGTAGAAGGCGGAAGTGTGCTGTGTGCCCCGTTAAAGGCGACTGTGTAAGCGTTAGACCTGTTTAATGTATGTTATCACGTCCACAGGGCAACCTTCGGGAAGCTTCATCTTTGTCCTCCATTCGTCTCCTATGGCTATAAGGGAGAAAACTCCTGAAATCTCAGCCTTTGCCTTCCGTACAAGATTGACAAGTGCTGCTTGAGTCTCACCTGTTTTAATCATGTCATCTACTATTAAAACGCTGTCCCGCTTTTTAATAGCGTCCTTTGGAACGTACAGCGTCATTGTAACCCCGGAATCCTTAAGTGCATAGGTTTCCTCCAAAAATTCCTTAACTCCAACCTCCTTTGTTCTTTTGGCTATTACGAGATTTACTCCTAGAGCGTTCGCAACCATGGTAGCTAAGGGGATCCCATCAACGGCAGCTGTGAAAACCTTTGTGACGCGTTTTCCAGCGAAAATTGCGAGAGCATGGTTGGCTGCTTGCTGAAGAATATTAAAGTCGCCAATTATGTCTGTATTGTCAAAATAGCCATCTTCATTAAACTTTATCCTACTACGGATTTCATTCTCCAAACCCACAAATTTTGTCAGGACCTTCCAAAGCTGCCTAGCTCTTTCAGCGTTAGGCAAAACATGTCCCTTAGCATATCTACTTAAAACAGTAACAGGTAGGCCTGTTTTAGACGATAATTCACGATAAGTAATGTTCCGTTTATACTTTGCAGTTCTGAGAAGTTCAATAGTCATCAGCCTCAGTTTCAACTCTTCTACATGAGTGCTCATGCTCCCCTTCCCCTTTTATACAAGATTAATTAAATTTCAGGACACTTTATCATTATTTGATATAGATTTTTATAACTTCCGCTTCAAACAGCAACGTATAGTCATTATTCCCCACTTTATCCTTCAGCATTTTCAATACCATTTAGCCCCACCCACTAAACAGGAAAAAAGAAGTGTTTAGACAGCTTGCTAAAGACCCCACGACATCGGAGAAACGCCAGCGGCAATAGCGACTATAAAGATTAATAGTGACATTATGGCTATTACCATTAAACCCCTCGCAATACCATTGTCCTCAATTTTCATCATGTGAAGCAGCAACCCGGCAACTATGAAAACCAACCCCGTCTCTGCAAGGGCTAAGCCGCCCTTATAAAAGTTCCCCCCAGCCAAAGCCAGTATAAGCGCACTTATCCAAAGCAATAATAAACCTATAAATGAAGCCAATAGCGCTAGAGATCTAGGCGTGAGCGGAATAGTCGGAGCCGCGACCGGTTGATCCTGAGCCATAATTTTCCCCTTCCAAATTTCTTGTTATGCCCTATGATTTTTATTTAAGCCTTTCTGGATCTCTGCACGACAACAACAATGCACATAGCACATAGTTAACGCGCCTTGGATTTAAATTTGACAGTGGACCTCTCAAAACAACAAAGATAAGCCTAGTCCAACCGGAACAAGCGTTAACGCACAAACCGACCAGAAAACAAAAAATTTGGCGGGTCCGCCGGGATTTGAACCCGGGATCTCCGGCTTAGAAGGCCGACGCGCTTTTCGGAGCTCCAGCTTGTCCAAGCTGCGCCACGGACCCTTACATTTTCATAGTGTTAAACGTTGAAATATAGGTTTAGCTTAACAAGTCTTAGAAATTTGCTATTCAATGTAAATTGCCGGCCGCATGGGTTTCGCCAAGTGAGCCCTATTTTTAGGGTCGTAGCGCCCTGAGTCTTCTTCGCTATAGATGCGTATTTCTGCATTAATCTCCCTCCCTATGAATTCTTTGGCGTCTGTCAGCGCTCGTTCCTCATCGCCTGCCCTGATATTTAGCAGTTTCCGCCTTTTTTCCACTGGCATGCGATTAATTTCATCTACGATTTTGGCTGCGAATTCTGCGATTTCTTTTGCTTTAGCCTTTAAATCAGGGTCTTCAAACAGCTTCTTGATTAGGGTGTTTTGCGTGAGCTTTTCAGTGGCTGCTATTTCAAGGGCTTTCATGTAGACTTGCCATTTCCAAGGTGCCGCCGTATAGTAAAACACTTTTTTGGGGACTATGCCCGTGGCCTTTACAATGTTTAGTGTATCCTCCAGTAAACTGCTTATAAACGCCTCCATCTCCTCCGTCCTAACATCTACTTTTGTTTCATCAGGCTTTGGCCATGGACTTAGGGACACAAAGCCTTTCCCACCCATAATCTCCCATAATTCTTCGCAAATATGAGGGGCAAACGGAGCTAACATCAGTATTTGGGTCTTTAAAACTTCTTTAAGGATATTTGTGGATACGCCTTTCCCACCAGCCTTAGCGCGTTTCTGATACCACTGCAAATCCTGCTCCAGATCAAAAATAATAGTGTGTATAGCTTTACGGACAGCCAGCTTTTCCATGGCCTCGGTAGCCCTTTTAATATGCCCTTGCAGTCGGCTTAGCACCCATCTGTCGATGGGTGCCAGTTCTCCAGAAGCCCCAGCTCGAGAATCCTTAGACACTTCCGCGACAAGGTTGTAAAGGCGTTCCAGCCTATCCCGCATGGCCTTAGCGGTTGAGGGACTGAAATCAGCGTCCTGCAATAGTTCCGCTGTGGCTAAAACGCTTAGTCTTATGGGGTCAGCCCCGAACATAGCAAGGCCTTCCCTAAGAGGTATTATGTTGCCAAAGGATTTGCTCATCTTCTGTCCCTCCATAGTCACGTGGCCGTTCGTCACTATCTGCCGAGGCCAAAGGTTTTCTGGGAATATGGCTGTGTGATTAAATATCATGAAAGTCAGGTGATTTGGGATTAGCTCGTGGGCTGAATGCCTACTGTCAAGCGGATAAAAGTAGAGAAACTCTCTGCGCATCTTTTCAAGAACATCCACGTTTATTCCGGCTTTCTCTGCAACCTTTTCGACGTTTCCAACGCCGAGAAACACGTAATTAAAAACATCGTCCGTCAGCTGGCTAGGCTGAATACCAGACTCTTTGATGTGCCTCACTATAGTGTAGTAGGCCATGTAAATTGTTGAATCTGAAAGGGATTCAATAATCCATTTGGGATCCCAAGGCAGCCTTGTTCCCAAGCCAGACTTTCTGGCACATGCTTTCTCACGAAGCCAGTCTATCACATAATTATATTCGTCTCGGAGTTCTTCTGGTAAAATCTCCATTTTCTCTAGGCATTTCCGGGCCAAGGCTTTCCATTTCGGATTTCCATAATCTATAAACCACTGATCTTCAAAAATTTTCACAACACATTCTGCCCCACACCTACATTTAACCGGCTTATTTAAGAGCTCGTACATTATGGTGGCTTTACCCTCAGCTATCAATCTTTGTTTAACCTTTTCTTTAGCTTCAGCCACCGGTAGTCCCGCGTATTCTCCAGTGTTATGCTTCATCCTTCCATTGTGAAATTCACGCCTGTAAACCTCTTTTGTGGCATCCTCAAGTTTAGGATCTGTTTGTTCACGTATGCCCATTTTCCTAACAACGTCTTCGGCTGGAATTTCAGAATATGAAGGAACTTCGATTATTGAAATGGGCTTTATGGCGTTTACAGCCTTCGGGTCAAGCCCGTACGCCTTTATCTGCGCCATGTCGGCTTTGATGTTTTCTAAGGCAACATAATCGTATGGCGCATGGCCCGGCACAGACATGACAACTCCCGTCGCGTTTTTGGGGTCAACAAAGGCTGCGGGTAGGACCAAAACCATGCCTTTGGTTGCCGGGTTTTCAACAAATTTTCCTATAAGCTCTCTACCTTCAATAGTTTCCAGCACGGTTACTTTGCGGTTTTGGAAGGTCAACTTTTCCGCGCATTCTTGGCTGACTATCCATTTTTCCCCATCGACCAAGGCCTTAACATATTTTGCCGTTGGGTTCAGCCATATATTTGTAACCCCGAAAACTGTTTCTGGACGTAATGTGGCTGTTGGGAGAACCCACTCTTCATGCTTGAATTTTATTAATGTGAAATCTCCTATTTCTGGCTCCACATCGCCCGCAGTGTCATGTTGCCCGACAGGGTTTCCGTCCTTTGGACACCACCCCACCGGGTGGCTTCCGCGGGTTATGTAACCTGCCTCCCGAAGCTTGTGGAACTGCCACTCAATAAAGCGGTTGTATTGGGGGTCTATTGTGGTGAATTCTCGTCTCCAATCTATGGAAAAACCTATCCGCTTCATTCCTTCTTTAATTTCTTCGTGGAAATACCGCGCCATAGCAAGCGGGTTGGTCAACTCTTTCAATTTTTCCCTTGGAACCTTGTAAACCTCCACAAAGTCCCTTGTTAGTTCTTCGTCGCCCTCAGCAAGGCGCTTCGCCATAGCCAAAACAGGTGTGCCCGTGTAGTGGAAAGCCATGGGGAAAAGAACATTATACCCGCGCATTCGCATGTACCGCGCGTGCACATCTGCTAAAGTGTATGTTCTTGCGTGGCCAATATGCTGCGGTGAGTTAGGATAAGGATAAGCCACCGTAATAAAATATTTAGGCCTTGATGGATCAGGGTTTGCTTCAAAAATTTTAGCTTCTTCCCAACGTCTCTGCCATTTTTCTTCTATCTGCCTTAGAACTTCCATAAATCTTTCTGAACTAGGTTGAACAGTATTAAATGTT
Source organism: Bathyarchaeia archaeon (assembly GCA_038865865.1). Lineage (GTDB taxonomy): Archaea > Thermoproteota > Bathyarchaeia > Bathyarchaeales > Bathycorpusculaceae > JANXEP01. Next base: position 36,612 of record JAWBZV010000005.1, read on the forward strand.
TTGTCTCTACCAGTGAAGAATTTCATCCCTCATCGTTTTACACCGTAAAATTAGTTGTATATAGCTTACATTAAATTTTACCCCAGCTGCACCAATCTATATAAATTGATTTTGACAATATTACTGCACGGTTGAACCTATTATGGAAAACTGGGACTTAATAATAATCGGCGCGGGAGTTGCAGGCTTAACAGCTGGGATTTACGGAGCTAGAAGCGGATTAAAAACATTGATCATCGAAGAGAAGATGGCCGGAGGCACAGTGGCAGATGCGCCTATTATTGAGAACTATCCAGGCTTTGATAGGATAAGCGGTATGGAACTAGCGCAGAGGATAGTGACGCAATGCCGCGGCCTGGGTACAGTAATTCATGAATTTGAAAAAGTTGTCAGCCTAGACCTTAAAGGCGAGGATAAAATCGTTAAGACGGACAAGGACGTCTACAGGGCTAAGGCGGTCATAATCGCTTCGGGTACAAGTTACCGTGAACTAGGCGTCCCCGGAGAAATAGAGTTTAAGGGTAAGGGAGTTAGCCATTGTGGAGTCTGTGACGGCCCTCTTTTTAAGGGCAAAAGAGTTCTAGTGGTAGGCGGTGGAAATTCTGCAGTAGCCACAGCTCTATATTTATCGGACATTGTCTCAGAAGTTAAAGTTGTCCATCGAAGGGATTCCTTCCGCGCTGAAGAAGCTCTTGTGAAGGCATTAATTGGAAAAAGCAACGTTGAAGTTTTGTGGAACACAGAGCTGAAGGAAATTAAGGGCGAAAAACTTGTGAGTAAGGTCGTATTATACAACAACAAAACCGGAGAAGTTAAGGAACTGCCCATTGAAGGAATATTCATCCAAGTTGGAGAGACTCCAAACAGTCAACAGGCCAGGGAAGCAGGTGTTGAAGTGGACGAACAAGGATATATAAAGGTTGACGCCTTTCAGAGGACAAATATCCCCGGGGTTTATGCAGCTGGCGATGTCACTAATCAACCGTTTAAACAAATTGGAACAGCAGTTGGGCAAGGAATAACAGCAGCCCTAGAAGCTTATGGATACATCCGCAGACCATATCATTACCGACGATAAAATTTCGATAAAAATATCCAAAAACATTATATTGTACGTAATCCCATTTTCAAAACTTCTAATCTCTATAAACTAAACATCGTTCATATTTACGCTAAACGGCGAACTGGAGAGATGGCCGATGAACGAAGACCGCATCGCTGTGGTAAGCATAAACCAAGATTATTGCAGCCGTTGTTTAATCTGTTATTCCATATGTCCTTTTGATGCTATTCAACGTGACGGGGAAACAGGCAAGGTGGAAATTGATCTGCAGAAGTGCCAAGTGTGCGGCATATGTTACAGCGCGTGTCCAGCTTTTGCCATAAAAATAGGCTATTACGACTACGATGATCTGCAAAAGCATGTTGAACGTATGCTGGAAAAAGTTAAAACTAAAACTCTCGTTTTTATGTGCCGTGGAAATTCACCTTCAACATACGAAATTAAAGAGATACTAACAAATCAAGGCTTAAACATTAAAGACTACATCCCATTACGTTTGCCCTGTTCAGGGCGGATTCCAGCAGAGTTCATTTTTAAGGTTTTAGGCTTAGGCATAAAGAAAATTGTATCCATCCAATGCGAAGACGAGTTTTGTCGTTTCAAGGAAGGAACAAAAGTTAACACTCGTAGGCTGGCATTGAGCAAGAAGGTCCTTGAGGATTTAGGCTTCGCCAAAGACACAGTAACTGTTGTAAAGTATTCAAGGAAAGTTGTTTATGATACTGAAAAATGTGTCGGCTGTGACAAGTGTGTTTTCATATGTCCATACAAGGCGATAGAAGCTGAGGATTTTGCAACGCCACAGATACTATCCGAATATTGTATGGGTTGTGGCGCATGTGCCCTGGTTTGCCCCCATCACGCAATTCAACTTAAAGGTTTCGAATTTGAAAACGTTCTTAAACGTTACATCGATTCAGCAAATAAACTAAAAGCTGCAGGCAGATCTCCCATGGTGTTGGTCTTCTGTTGCCAGTGGTCGGAGTTTTCCACCTTGGACAACGTTGAAAGTTTATTCTCAAAGCGAAACGCTGTGGTCCTGGAGATTCCATGCTTTAAAGCACTTGATCCTGTCCACGTAGTCAACGCGTTACAAAGAGGTTTTGATGGAGTACTTGCCGTCGTTTGTCCAGCCGAAGACTGCAAACTTGGAGAAGGAAGAGACGTTGCTGAGAGAAACATTGCCGTTTTAAAAGGCGTTTTAGAGAAAATGGGCCTCCTTGAACGCTTTGAACTTCTTGAGACGTCACCTAGGTTTGCCGGAAGTCTCGAGAGGAAATTAGATGACTTCGTGAATAAAATCACATCCATTTCTGCTAAACCCTCGAATAAGGAGGCGTAAAATATGTATGAAGTTTTAATGACTAAAGAGCTTGCCCCAAAAATAAAGTTATTTGAAGTTTATGCCCCAGACATTGCGGAAAAAGCTAAGCCTGGACAATTTATAATAATAATTCTCGGCGAAAAGGGCGAAAGGGTGCCTTTAACCATAGCAGGTTATAACAAAGAAAAGGGAACAATAACTTTTGCATTTAACGAAGTGGGAAAAACAACAAAGCAGCTTGGGCTTCTTAAAAAAGGTGAACGGATATGGAATATTACAGGGCCTTTGGGACGCCCCTCTGAGATTAAAAACTTCGGCAAAGTCTTATGTGTAGCCGGCGGAGTGATGATAGCTCCTATGCTTCTACAAGTTAAAGCCCTCCGCGAGGCCGGAAACACCGTAGTCACGGTAATTGGCGCCCGAATAAAAAAACTCCTCTTCTTTAAAAAGGAAATGAAAGCTTTAAGTCATGAGCTTTATGTGGCGACAGACGATGGCTCTGAAGGCTATAAAGGCTTAGAGTTTTTGAAGGAAATAGTTGCTAAGGAAAAATTTGATCGCTGCATTGCCATGGGATCTGTTCCAATGCTTAAGAAAGTGTGCGAAATCACTAAACCATTTAAGATTCCAACAGTTGTAACATTGATGCCCCCGATGGTTGATGCTATGGGAATGTGTGGCGTCTGCAGGGTTACTGTTGGTGGGCAAATGAAGTTTGGTTGCATAGATGGACCTGAATTTGATGGACACCTTGTGGATTTTGACGAACTGGTTAAGCGTCAACGCATGCTTCTTCCGGAAGAGCGCCTTAGCGCATTATTGTGGGAGCTTGGGGGTCTCGACTTTGGCGGAAAGTAAACCTAAAGTTAAGAAAGAGGCTGTTCCCATTCCGAAGCAGCCGCCAGAGATCCGCAGAAGAAACTTTAATGAAGTTGCTTTAGGCTACACTGAAGAGCAAGCCCTTGAGGAAGCTAATCGTTGTCTTCAATGCCCAAAACCACAATGTGTGAAAGGCTGTCCTGTAGAAATTGAAATTCCAGTTTTCATTAGGTTGTTGCGGGAAAAGAAATACGGGGAAGCCATCAGAAAAATTAAAGAGAAAAACAGTCTTCCAGCCATTTGCGGCCGTGTCTGTCCACAAGAAGAGCAATGTCAAAAGTTCTGTGTTCTGGGTAAAGTTGGCGACCCGGTAAGTATAGGCAGGTTGGAGAGGTTTTTGGCAGACTGGGAAAGGGCCAAAGGCTTTGAGATTCCAGAGAAAGCTCCACCAACAGGGAAAAAAGTGGCTGTGATAGGCGCTGGGCCTGCAGGTTTAACCGCTGCAGCTGACTTGGCTAAACTCGGACATGAAGTCGTAATTTTTGAAGCGTTACATCTTCCAGGCGGCGTGCTTGTTTACGGAATTCCAGAGTTTCGCCTGCCGAAAAGCATTGTGCAAGCAGAAGTTGAGTACATTAAAAAACTGGGCGTGGAATTTAAGCTTGGCTATCTTATTGGAAGAAGCTTCACCATTCCTGAACTACTTAAAGAGAAAGGATTTGACGCGGTTTTTATCGGGACAGGCGCCGGCTTGCCGCAGTTCCTAGGGGTGCCTGGAGAAAACCTTGGCGGGATTTACTCAGCCAATGAGTTTTTGATAAGGGTTAACTTGATGAAAGCTTACGCATTTCCAACCTATGACACTCCCATAAGAGTTGGCAAACATGTTGCGGTCATCGGAGGGGGAAATGTCGCCATGGACGCTGCCCGCTCCGCTTTGCGTTTAGGTGCAGATGAAGTCTGCATAGTCTACCGCCGCTCGAAGGATGAGTTGCCCGCAAGGAAGGAGGAGATAGAAAACGCTGAGGAGGAAGGAATACTCTTCAAGTTTCTATCTACGCCCACACGGTTTATCGGTGATGAGAAAGGTTGGGTTAAACAGATGGAGTGCATCCGCATGGAGCTTGGACCACCAGACGAGTCTGGGAGGCGAAGACCAGTCCCTGTTAAAGGCTCAGAATTTCTGATGAATGTGGACACGGTGATAATCGCCATCGGACGAACGCCTAACCCAATAATCCAACTTACAACTGAAGGCCTAGAGGTAACCAAATGGGGTACGATTGTGACAGACGAAAACGGCAAAACGAGCCTTGAAGGTGTTTATGCAGGCGGAGACATTGTAACCGGAGAGGCCACTGTTATAAGCGCCATGGGCGCTGGAAAACGAGCCGCAAGGGCCATACACGAATACTTGATGAATAAGAAGTAGCTAGTTTTCACACACCAATTTTAGAAATCGTCCCTTCTGTTTACACTTCCTTTTAGCTTTCATTTTAAACTTGTATTGGTATTAATCATAAAGTTTAACCGCAGAAGGATACTCGATGTTGTTAGAGCGAGCCTAGAAGCGGCACAGTTAAAGGCATACCAAACCTTAAACCTAAGAGAGGAGAATCAAGTCTGGGAAACGAAGATGTTTCAAAGGCTTAAAAGGGTATGATGCTACCGCAGCAAACATTGCAGGAAAATGCTTAGTCTTAAGCGGGTAATTCTCCTTAAATGCCTGTTAAATGTAGTTGCGTTTGGGATCGAGGAAAAGAGCCGCAAGAAACGCGTGTATGAAGCGTAATTAAAGAAAAAGAGAGTAGATTTTATAGCTTTTCAAGTCTTACAGCGCATACTTTAAGCTCTGGGATCTTAGCCTTGGGATCCAACGCAGCATTGGTTAACTTATTTGCGGCGGTTTCGGCATAGTGGAATGGTATGAACACGGTTCCAGGCTGCACCTTGTCCGTTACTTTCGCCTTAATTTCGATTTCTCCTCTTCGGCTTTTCACCTTTATTTTTTCGCCATTGCTTATCCCAAGCTTGCTAGCATCAATAGGATTAATTTCAATGTACCCTTCAGGGGCTTGCGTTACAAGCGTTGGAGATCTACGGGTCATCGTTCCCGTGTGGAATTGATGCAATTGTCTGCCTGTTGTCAGAATAAAGGGATATAAACCATCAGTTTGTTCAGCGGGAGGCTGATATTCTACCGGAGTGAATAGGCCTAGTCCGCGGGTGAATTTATCCTTATGGAGGAATTTGGTTCCCGGATGGTCTTTTGTTGGGCACGGCCACTGCAAACTTTCCTTTTCGAGGCGGTCGTATGATATTCCTCCATATATTGGAGTTAGCTTCGCAATTTCATCCATGACTTCTTTTGGCGAGCTATAGCTCATATTGTAGCCCATCCGCTTTGAAAGCTCGATTATGATCTCCCAGTCAGCCTTTGCTTCTCCTGGCGGATCCACAGCCTTACGGATTCTTTGCACTCGGCGTTCTGTTGAGGTGAATGTTCCGTCTTTTTCAGCAAAGCACGCGGATGGAAGAACAACGTCTGCCAGTGCGGCTGTTTCTGACATAAATATGTCTTGTACAACTAAGAAGTCGAGTTTTTCCAATTGTTCGCGCACGTGGTTGATGTCTGGATCAGAAACCATCGGGTTTTCGCCCATAATGTACAGTGCTTTGATGCCGTTTCCAGCAGCGTTTATCATCTCAACGATGGTTAAGCCTGGCTTTGAAGGCAGCGTGACTCCCCATGCATCCTCGAACTTTTTACGAACGTCTTCCACGTCTACTCTTTGATATCCAGAATAGAAGTTTGGCAGGGCTCCAACGTCGCATGCTCCTTGGACGTTGTTTTGACCCCTAAGCGGGTTTACTCCTGTGCTTTCTTTGCCCACGTTACCGGTTAACATTGCAAGATTTGCTGTTGAAACAACGTTATCAACACCCGTCGTATGTTGGGTTATGCCCATTGAATAAATTATGGTTGCCCTTTCAGCTTTTGCATACAAGCGGGCAGCTTCTCTGATTTTTTCCGCTGGAATCGTGGTTATCTTCTCGACGTATTCGGGTGTGTACTTTTCAATAACTTTTTTGAAAGCCTCAAAGTTTTCAGTTCTGGTTTTTATGAATTCCTCATCGTGCAAGTTTTCAGATATTATGACATTCATCATTCCGTTTAGCAACGCAACGTCGGTTCCAGGCTTTTGGCTCATGTAAATAGTTGCAAAGTGTGCCAAATCTATGAACCTTGGATCTGCAACTATTAACTTGCTTCCCCGGCGGACAGCCCTTAGTATTCTGGTCGAGATTAACGGGTGCTGTTCGGTTGTGTTAGAGCCTATCACAAAAATGACGTCAGCATTTTCTATTTCGTCTATTGAATTGGTCATGGCGCCGCTGCCGAACACCGACGCTAAACCTACTACAGTGCTCGCGTGGCATAGACGGGCACAATGGTCAACATTATTAGTTCCGATAACAGCCCTCGCAAACTTCATGATTAAGAAGTTTTCTTCGTTAGTGGCTTTAGCTGAGCCGAAAACACCTATAGCATCAGGTCCATATTTTTTCTTAATCTCTAAAAGCTTTTCAGCCACCAATGAGAGAGCCGTATTCCAATCGGTTTCCCTGAATTTTCCATTTTTGTCGCGTATTAACGGTTTGGTTAAGCGGTCTGGGTGATGTATAAATTCATGGGCACTCCAACCTTTAATGCAGAGTCTTCCCTGTCCTGGGCCTTTTTCATCTGGTAACACGCCAACAACTTTCCCGTTACGAACTTTGAGGTAAAGCGTGCAACCCGAGCCACAATATGGGCATACGGTTCTGACTTTTTCCATTTCACCTCACCCCCGCTTAAGCTTATTCACAACATTCAAGTTTTGGATTTTATGATATGTGTAACCTACTTCCTCCAGACTGGCGCCCATGGCCAAATCCAGCAATTGCAGGAAAAAGAACACTGGCAAATTGTATTGGGGTATATCTTTTCGCGAAGCCATAAACTGCCCCATGTCAAACTGGTAGAAGCATTGCGGACAAATCACAGTCAGGCAGTCGGCTCCGGAATCTTTAATGTTGCCAAGCTTGTCGCCTAAAAGTCTGTACGCGCCTTCGCGTGCACCATAAGTCATAAGAGCCCATCCACAGCACAAGGTTTTCATATCATAATCTGCCGGTGTAGCTCCTAAGGCGGCTACAAACTCATCTAAAGTTGTCGGATCAAACGGGTTATCAAACTTCATAACTTCCTTTGGACTTAAGATGTGGCAGCCTGTGTGGGTTGCTATGGTTAGCCCTGAGAGTGGACGTTTAACACTGTTTTTTAGCTTCTTAATCCCCACATCATCCCTTAACACTTCAATGAAGTGATACACCTTCACGTTACCTTTATAAGAGTGCCCTGTGTCAGCGATGATATCGTTTACTTTGTCCTTTAGCTCTTTATCCTCATTTAGTTTGTGGATGGTGTTTCGAAGCGTGTAAGTGCATCCGTTGCACACGGTCATTATGTCAAGGTTCCGCTCTTCTGCGATGGCAAGGTTTCTAGCCGCGATTGCAAGCCAAGTTAGGTTATCCACTATCCCCACGCCTACTGGTTCCGGACAGCATGTGAATTCATCAAGGTCAACAAGAGATATGCCTAAGTTTCCAAGCGTCCTGTACGTTGCCTTCTCCACCCATGGGAGTCTCACTGGGACGAAGCAGCCTTTAAAGAAGGCGTATTTTCCACTCATTTCGCTCCAACCACCTTTGTCTTAAGCCCTGTTTTTGTAGCAATCTTGTCAAGATCGCCAACGTTTCTCTCTGCGAGTGCCTTAAGTCCAAAGCTGCCTCGAACCCTATTCATGTAGGTACTTATCGGAAAGGCATAACCAGTTGTCAGAACCTGCTTTATTTCCTCTCGGACAGCCTCTGGGGCATACCCCTTTTCGAACGCCTCCGCCTTTAATGCTTCAATAACTTCGATTGGCTTAACCTCGTATGGACAAATTTCCTCACATTTATGACATGAAACGCAGAGCCATATATTCGGATTTTTCTCTGGTTCAGCAGCGCTGAACACATTGTTAATGAAAGTGTTTGTTGGCGAAAAACCATTGGCATATATTACTGGATCTACGATGGCGCATGTGTTGCATTGCAAGCATATCTCAATTTTAGGATATTTTTCAAGAAGTTTACCTTTTGCCTTATACTGTATTTTTACTGGCATTTCCGTCACCTTTGACTTAAATTTAGGGTATAATTAAAAACATGATTACATTATTAATTTTTCCCTTAAAGTGAAATTTTTCAATGGAGAATTGAAAAGAAATAAAAATATGGGGGTTATGATTGGCTTGTTGCTGGAGACTTTCGCATTTTAATCAAAGCCATCCAGATGGCACATGATATTAAACCTATTGTCCCAAGTCTTCCACCAAAACCGGGGAATATTGACCATAGAAGGAGATTTAGGATGCCAACTATTATGCCGACTATCAGGTAGTCATAGAGCTTTGGCAAAACCTTCCGAGAAGCCATTCCCGCATATGTTCCAGAGGCAATTATTGCTGCAAAGTAGGTGGCATTTGCGTAGTTGAAGGGCGCTTTGGCAAGTTGAGGAGCAATTATTCCACCTAACAATGCTACAATTGCCGAGCCGACAACAGCGTCGTTTCCCTTGGGTCCGCCAATAGCCTTTTCTCGTACGAGAATTGTTAACATTATTCCTACAACGCCTACAAGCACTCCAGTTATCCACAGGTCTATTGGGTATGATGCTATTTTAGCTATAGGGTCGCCCGTGTAATAATCTACAGGATGTATGGCGTAGAGTATAATTATGCCGATATTTAACGCGATGAAACCCATTGTCCCAGCTTTGCCACCCCAACCAACAAACACGTTAAGGAGTGCTATGACCACCAAAGAATGTATTATCCCTATTAAAACAAAATAGTACCACTCTGGAATGACAGCCTTAGAAGACATTCCCATAAAGGCGGCGCTGTAACTCGTTACAGCATACAGTGGCTCCTTAAAGAATAAACCAGCCACCAAACCTACAATTGATGCCGCTATGACTGGACCCTGGCCCAGATCGTGGTTGATGAAGTAAGACGAAATTGCTGAAACTATAGAGATCAAAGGCAACCAAGCATACTTTTTTTCAAATTTCACCCGACATCCCTCTTTTATGCTAAGTCTCAGTTACATCACACATATATAATACTTACCAAAACATATGAGGAAAAATATATCGTTAAGCTATATGCCAGACATGCGCGTGAAGAGGCCCTAGGCTTAGAGCTGTCAAACATGGTTTCTTCAGAGAATATAACGTCAAGCTCAGGCCTACAGGGGCTAATCGCAGAAAGAATATTCATCGGCTAAGGGCTACATTCCAAAGACGCCCAAATCTTTTATAAGCCACTCAACAATCGCAAAACCGGCTAAAACATGGTTAGGCTTTCAATTTTGGAATCTCTACTTCCAAAACCTCATTATTGTTGCATTTTATGGCACTGTTTTCAACCTGCAGCTGGTCCACGGGCAGGTTTAGCTTCCAACATTCGTCATCTAGGCATATCTGTAAACAGTCCTCGTACTTTCGAATTTTTACTTTATGACTTCTACACCGGCACTGCATCAAAACTTTAATGTAATTAGCCTCTTCGAAAACATCTATTAAAGGCTCTTCAACATGAGGTAGCGGGATAAAACCCTTAATTTCATGGATACTGGCATTTTCCTCATACACAACATATTTTCTTCTGAGAAGTTTCTCCATTGGTTCCACAATAGCGCGGTTTCCATTTTCCTTCTCGCTTTCGATTATTTTCTTAGCCAATACCTTACAGAAAATGTCTATGTTTCGCAAAGCTTCTTCAAAGGCATTCATACACATCACTATTTATTAGTAAATAGACGCACTTTTTAAACCTTGTTATGTTAAGTTTAACTTAAATCTCGCTTCTTCATAGCTAAGGGGACAGTTCTTACATGTTTTACCGTCCGTATGATTTCTTCCACATCCTTGCTTGGTTTTTCTAGTGCCCGATTTATTGCTATATCCGCAATGGAAGCGCCCAAATCTGCAATTTTAGTTAAACATGAAATCATCGCCCTGAGAAATGGAATTTCAGGAAGTGCTAGGACGAGTTTATCGCTTTCAAGTTCGAGGACTTTTTGCATTTCCAAGACGCCATTAGCAACTTTAAGGTCTCCTGTGAAAAGACAGTCTACAGCTTTCTGGAAAATTATTTGCGCTAAATCGGCAAGATGTTGAATATCTAGGACTGTGTTTTCTGTTATTTTGTTCCGGTAGACCTTAAAGCTTATAACTTTTTTAGCAATATCTTCTGAGTAATCGGCAATCAATTCTAGGAATTGCAGTACCAATCTGGTGGCGGGAATAAAGAGAACGTCCGTTGCACCTATTTTTTCCGCGATATTGGGGTTCTTTTGAGCGGATAGGAGCAAGCGTACTGCAAGATAAAAAATGGAGTCTGCCTCGTCTTCGCGGCTTATTGCCTCCTCTGCTAACTTTTCATTATTCTCTATAAATGCTTGAATAGCCTCAGATAAGATGGTTGAAGCTATCAGAGAAAGCCTTCTTATTAACATGTCGAGTTTAAATTTAGTTGAGTCCACAGAGCACTGCAAAAGTATGCTTTTTGATGTTTCCTCCAAAATGCCGAGACCTATTAATTTTCTGACAATCACTCTGACCTCGTCAATATGAGTTTTTTCTATCCTACTTGTTGAGGTCACTCTTATCACGTCACGGCCGAGGATATAGCTCCCAACTATAATTCGTTCAAGCATACCTTTTTCGATGCATGCGTCTACATTTATTATGTGCTCCTCTGCTTCTTCCTTCTGTGCTAAATTAGCCGGCATGATCCTTAACGAGCCATCTTTTTCTGGTACGATGAAAACTAAGTCACCTGGATTTATATTGTTCTGCTTCACCCATTCGCTTGGAAGAGATACAGTCAATGTTGAGTATCCAACTTTCTGAACTTTCCTACTCTCCAAAGACACACCACTGGTATTTACTCCTATTTATTTTAACGACTTTCTATTATTTTTACATTTCTAATTAGGCATAGTCTAGAGTCTATTCACTAAATCCTTAAGTAAAAGGAAAGTTGTATCTGCAGTGGAGATCTGACAAAAAAGTGGGTCTTATGGAAAAACCAATCAGAAGTCTTGTTAAGGCGATTTCTTGGCGTGCAGTTGCAACTTTGACCACCATGTTTTTGGTTTTTGTATTTACGGGAAGCATAATAACAAGCGGAGGTGTAGGTGTAGGGGAGTTAATATTGAAGACTTTAATTTATTATTTACACGAGCGTATTTGGAACAGGATTGATTTTGGGAGGAAGAGAAACCAGTCGTGTCTTTGAATTTATAGTATTTACTTCTACATTTTTTATATGCACTACATATATATTTATGTTTTGTGCCATATATCACAGAAATGTAAAGGAGGGTGATATAAAAAATGTCGGAATGGAAAACTGTAAGCATAAGGCAAGAATTAATAAGAGAAATTGAAAAAACCATCAAAGAAACGGGACGTTACAGAAGTATATCAGAGTTCATCTCAGAAGCAATTAGGTTACGATTAGAGGAATTAATGCGTACAGAGGGCATTTCAGCCACAATGAGAGAGAAACTCTTAGCAATACCGGAACAGATGCTGTACACGCCTAAACATACATGGGCTCAGATAACTCCCGAGGGCAATATACGTGTAGGAGTTTCAGATTACGCCCAAAAACATCTTAAAGGAATAGCTAACGTCATTACTGAACAAGTCGGCGAAGAAGTCGCTCAAATGGAACCTTTTGGCGTAGCTGAAACGTGGATGTTTATGTTTGACTTGTATGCGCCTGTAAGCGGCAAAATAGTGAAAGTTAACCGGGAATTAAAGGAAAAGCCCGACCTGATAAACGAAGATCCATATGGTAAAGGGTGGATAATTGAGATTAAACCCAAAAACTCGATAGTATTAGAGGACGAATTGAAAAAGCTGCTAAGTGCAAGAGAGTACAACAAGTGGGTAAGCAAACTTGAAGGTAGACTCCGAGAGTAAAAACATCCATGTCCTCATTTTTTATTTAAAACATTTGAGCTATATTTATGTTAAATTTAATTCAGGTTGCTTAATATATTTGGGTTATATTCATAACAAACCTCTAAGGGGCTGGTCACTTGACTGAAAAAGTAATACAGGGTGTTAGAAAATTACCGCCCTGCAGGGCTGCGTGTCCAGCGCACGTTAATGTTCAAGCATATGTCTCACTTATCCAGCGGGGTAAATTCAAGGAAGCAGTAGAGGTCATAAGGAAAGATATGCCCTTTCCAGCCATCTGCGGGAGGGTTTGTTTCAGTCCATGCGAGGACGCTTGTGCAAGAGTTAACGTAGACCAAGCTGTAGCAATACGTGCCTTAAAAAGACTTGTGGCTGACATAGAACATGAGCAGGGAAGGGTGAAAGGTGAACCCGTCCCAAAGAAGTACAGCTTGAAGGTCGCCATAATAGGCGCTGGTCCAGCGGGGTTGGCGGCAGCCTACGAACTTGCTAAGCTTGGCTACCCTGTCACGGTTTTTGAACGCATGGCTGAGCCTGGTGGAATGATGCGTTACTGTATCCCGGATTTTAGACTGGAAAAGTTCGTCGTGGCAAATGAAATAGCCTACATCAAGGATACGGGTGTCGAAATTAAAACAGGCATAGAGTTTGGAAAAGACATAACCATTGAAAGTTTAAAGAATGATGGTTATAAAGCGATTTTCATAGCTATCGGAACACAGGTTGGCGTTAAATTAAACGTCCCCGGCGAGGATTTAGAAGGTGTTATTAACGCAGTAGACTTTCTCCGCGGATTAGCTCTCGGAAAGCCCATCAAGATTGGGGAAAAGGTCGCTGTCATCGGTGGAGGAAACACAGCGATAGATGCTGCAAGAACTGCTAAAAAACTAGGCGCTAAGGAGGTTATAATCCTTTATAGGCGTTCCCGCGAGGAAATGCCGGCACTTCCCCACGAAGTTGATTTAGCCGAAAAAGACGGAATTAAATTCTACTTCTTGGTAACACCGAAACGGATTATAGGCGAAAACGGCAGGGTTAAGGCTGTTGAATGCTTAAGAATGCGCCTAGGCGAACCCGACGAAAGCGGAAGGAGACGTCCAATCCCCATAAGCTTCTCAGAACACTTGTATGAGGTAGACATGGTTATTCCAGCTCTTGGACAAGCTATGGAAACTGGAGTTCTACCCCCGGAACTTTTAAATAAGGAAAAAGGAGGGCTGCTGTATGACCCTCAGACTTTGGAAACAAGTATTCCAGGGGTTTTCGTAGGAGGCGATGTGGCTACAGGACCTGCAAGCATAATAGAGGCTGTGGGCGCTGGAAAACGGGCTGCCGTCTCTATTCACCTTTATCTGTCTGGCCAAGACTTGCGGAAAGGAAGGGATGAAAATATTGAGGAGGTTACGTGGGTTAAAGATTGGCATGCTCTGAGAAAGAAAGCACGCAGATATGACCCCCCAATAGAAAAGCCTCACCTGAGCTTTGAAGAGGCCGGAAGATACCTGGAAAAGTTGCAAAGGAATGCGAGATTTGAGGCTTTTCGATGCTTAGGATGCGGGCCGTGTGCAGAATGCCTTGCGGGGATGGACTTATGCGATGGCGACAAGGCGGTAGTTGATGAAAGAAAGTGTGTTGGTTGCAATGTCTGTGCGGCTGTATGCCCCGTTGAGGCCGTTAAAAAGGACAGGAGAGGAATAGCCGTGGTAAATGAAGATCTATGCAAGGGTTGCGGTCTTTGCGCAGCCAGATGCCCTGAACAAGCCATAACCATGAAGAAACTCTCAAACGAGCAGATTTTGGCCATGGCTTTCGAAACTTTAAGGAGGTGAAATAATGGATCCTGACTCTCCCAGAATTGTTTGTTTCATATGCAACTGGGCTTTCTGCGAGGAGGAAATGCATGTACCTAACAACATTAGCATAGCGCGTGTAACGTGTATTGGAAGGATGGATCCCGCATTGATTTTGGAAAACTTTGCTAGGGGGGCTGACGGTGTTATGCTTGCGGGATGCAAACCGCCGGACTGCCACTTTATAGATGGGAACCTTCATGCGGAACGCGCCGTGAAAATGTTGAAGAAGCTTCTGACTTTAATAGGGTTAGGGTCGGATAGGATTAAGCTTGTTTGGACTTCACCTGTGGAAGAGAAAAATTTGGGAGATTATTTGGATGAGTTTTCAGAGGTCATAAGGAAGCTTGGAGTTTCCCCGCTGAAAGATGAGGCATTGGCGTCCACTATGATAGCAAACGTTGAGGCCGCTAAGAATGCCGCTTCAGAATTTAGGCTAAGGGTTCTCTTGGGGAGGGAGGAGGAATTAACGGAGTTTTTAAACGCTTACGGCGAAAAAATCCCCAAGGAAGAGTTTGACGCCTTACTTGACGAAATAGTTAAAGCAGAGTTCATACGGTTCAAAATTCATTACTTAACTAAAAATAAGCCTCTTTCTGTAAAAGAGTTGGCTAATGCCGTTGGAATAGCCCCTTCTTCTGTGCTGAGGCACATCACTAACATGCGCAGGAAAGGAATGATAACTTTGGACAGAATTGAAGGTAACACTCCACTTTACAGGGCTTTGGAGGTGCGCTGAAAATGGTTGAGGAAAAAGTTGGGGCAGTTTTAGTTGTGGGTGGAGGCGTTGCAGGGATACAAGCTTCACTGGACTTGGCTGATTCTGGCTTTAAAGTATATTTAGTAGACGACTCGCCCAGCATCGGCGGTGTGATGGCTCAGCTTGACAAGACGTTCCCAACAAACGACTGCTCTATGTGTATTTTAGCTCCGAAACTTGTTACGGCTGGAAGACACCCCAACATAACTTTGATTACAAACAGTGAAGTGCTGGGCTTAAGCGGCGAGGCTGGAAACTTCGAAGTAAAAATTCGAAAACGCAGCCGATATATCAACGAAGATAAATGCAACGGTTGTGGGCTCTGTGCACAAAAATGCCCTGTGGAGGCTATAGACACATATAACAAGGGGTTAACGGACAGAAGTGCAATTTATGTCGAATTCCCGCAAGCAGTTCCACTGCGCTACAAGATCGATCGTGAAAAATGTATTGGTTGCAGAACGTGCCAAGAAATTTGTAAAGCGAACGCGGTTGAATATGACCAGAAGGATAGTGAAATCTTCTTAAAGGTAGGCGCGGTGATTTTAGCACCAGGTTTTGAGCCCTTCGATGCTAGGCTTAAAAGTGAATATGGCTATGGACGCTATAAGAACGTTGTGACAAGTATCGAGTTCGAGCGTATATTAAGTGCCTCCGGTCCCTATGGCGGGATTGTTTTGAGACCTTCTGACGGCGACATTCCGAGGAAAATAGCCTTTATCCAATGTGTCGGGTCAAGGGATGCTCAGCTTGGGAACAATTATTGTTCTGCTGCTTGCTGCATGTACAGCATTAAAGAGGCGATTATAGCCAAAGAGCATGTGCCAACAAAGCTGGACTGCACAATTTTCTACATGGATATAAGGGCTTATGGTAAGGAGTTTGATGCTTACTATAAACGGGCTCAGGAAGAGTATGGCATAAGGTTTGTGCGTTCAAGGGTTGCAAGCATAACCGAAGATCCAGCTACTGGCAACTTG
The DNA here is from genome assembly GCA_038865865.1 of Bathyarchaeia archaeon. Taxonomy (GTDB): domain Archaea; phylum Thermoproteota; class Bathyarchaeia; order Bathyarchaeales; family Bathycorpusculaceae; genus JANXEP01. The sequence continues at coordinate 52,496 of JAWBZV010000005.1, forward strand.
TTCGTCCACTATGTCGGCGAAGACGAAAATCCAAGGGTTGAAGAGTTTGATATGGTTGTGCTTTCCACGGGTATGCAACCTCCGAAAAACGTAGAAAAACTAGCCGAGGCCTTTGGAATAAAACTCAACAAACACCGCTTCTGCGAAACAACCACTTTTGCGCCGCTGGAAACGTCAAAGCCAGGCGTATATGTTTGTGGCGCCTTCAGCGCGCCCAAAGACATACCAGAAAGCGTTGCACAAGCAAGCGGAGCTGCGGCGAAAGCCATGGCGGTAATAGCCTCCGAAAGGGGGAAACTTATCACTGTCAAGGAGTATCCGCCTCAAAGGGACGTAAGCCAAGAGGAACCGCGCATAGGGGTTTTCATATGCCACTGTGGCATAAACATTGGCGGCATAGTACGCGTTCCAGAAGTTGTGGAATACGCTAAGAAACTTCCAAACGTTGTCTATGCGGAAGCCAATCTCTACACGTGCTCGGATGACACACAAAAAAGGATTAAAGAGAAAATTAAAGAGTACAATTTAAACCGTGTTGTTGTAGCCTCCTGCACACCTCGGACTCATGAACCTCTTTTCCGAGAAACAATACGGGAAGCTGGACTAAACCCCTACTTGTTTGAGATGGCAAACATCCGAGATCAGTGCAGCTGGGTGCACATGCACGAGCCTGACAAGGCAACGGAAAAAGCCAAGGATCTGGTTCGCTCTGCTGTGGCTAAGGCAAGACTTCTTAAACCGCTGAAAAATCCGACGGTTAACGTTACGCCTGTAGCGCTTGTTATCGGTGGCGGCGTCTCAGGCATGACTGCTGCGCTGGAGTTGGCTAACCAAGGTTTTGAGGTTCACCTTGTGGAACGTGAAAAAGAGCTTGGTGGACATGTGAGGAAAATATATTATTTGCTTGAAGGCGAAGACCCGCAGGAATACTTGAAGAGGCTTGTAAAGGCGGTTATGGAAAATAAGCTTATTTGCACTTACCTTGGCGCCGAAGTTGTCGAAGTAAGCGGTTTCGTCGGCAACTTCAAATCAAAGATTAGACTCAGCAATGGCGGAGAGAAACAGATTGAACATGGGGTAGTTATAGTCGCCACAGGCGCGGTTGAGTACAAACCAAAAGAATACTTGTATGGCGTAGATCCTCGTGTCATAACCCAGCAGGAGCTAGAGGAGAAAGTTGCAAAAGGCGAATTCAAAGCCGAAAAGGTGGTTATGATTCAGTGCGTAGGCGCAAGGAATGAGGAACGCCCCAACTGTGCTCGCATATGCTGCGGACAAGCCATCAAAAACGCTTTGAGAATCAAGGAGCTAAACCCAGACGCTGAAGTCTACGTTCTCTACAAAGATGTTAGAAGCTATGGTTTAAGGGAGGAGTACTACCGCGAAGCAGCAGCTAAAGGCGTACTTTTCATAAGTTACTCTGACGATAGGAAACCTAAAGTTTCAAGTGATGGTGGCAAGTTAATAGTGTCCTTCTACGAGCCAGTACTAAAGCAGGAAGTTCAAGTGGAACCAGATATTGTCGTTTTAAGCGCTGCAACCGTCCCAAATCCTGACAATAAACGCATAGCCGAGATGCTTAAGGTACCACTGACCAAAGATGGTTTCTTCCTTGAGGCACACATGAAACTCCGTCCGGTGGACTTCCAAACAGATGGCGTCTTCTTATGCGGTATGGCGCACTCACCGAAGTTCATCGATGAAAGTATTTCCCAAGCTTGTGCAGCGGCGGCGCGCGCAGCCACCATTTTGTCCAAAAAAGCCCTTGAAATGGAAGGAATTGTGGCAAACGTAGATGAAGATTTATGTAGTGGATGTAGAATCTGTGAATTTCTATGTCCCTACGGCGCGATTGAAATGCTGAAAAAAGAGGAAAAAACAGTCGCACACGTGATCGATGCCCTATGTAAGGGCTGCGGCGTATGTGGAACCGCATGCCCGACAAAAGCCATAACCCTCGGCCACTTCACAACCGAGGAAATCCTCGCACAGGTCAGGGCAATTTTAAGGGAAATGGAGGTGGCAACCCAATGAGCACGCATCAAAATTTTGAGCCGAAAATTGTTGGTTTTCTATGCAACTGGTGTGCATATGCTGGCGCAGACCTAGCTGGCGTAAGCCGCATCCAATATCCACCGAACATCCGTGTTATACGCGTCATGTGTAGCGGAAGAATAGACCCAGCTTTCATACTTGAAGCTTTAAAAAACGGCGCTGACGGTGTTCTGGTGGCAGGCTGCCACCTCCCGTCCGATTGCCACTATCTTAGTGGCAATTTTAAGGCTTTGAGAAGGGTAACGCTATTAAAGAAGGTTCTCAAAGATTTTGGGATAGAGCCTGAACGTGTACGGCTGGAATGGGTCTCCGCCAGTGAGGGAGACAAATTCGCAGCCGTAGTACGCGATATGGTTGAACAGATTAAGAAGCTTGGTCCAAACCCGTTAAAGATGGAGGCGAAAAAATATGAGTGAAACAAAAGTTGAGGCCCATGAGTACGCCCCCACAGTAATTAAAGCAGAAGAACTTGACCCAAAGTTTAAGTACAAAATGAGCAAGATGCACGGCGCAGAAAAGGTGATGGCTTGCTTCCAATGTGGAACATGCACTGCGGACTGCCCAATAGCCAGATTCAGCGAGTTTTACAGGCCTCGTAGAATAGCCCGTATGGTTCAGCTCGGCCTTAAAGATAGGCTTCTGCTAGATAAGGCTTTATGGCTTTGCTCATCCTGTTTTACATGCGTAGACCACTGCCCTCAGGGCGTTGAAATAGCAGGCATAGTGCGAGTTTTGCGGAACATGGCGGTTGAGGACAAAAACATCCTACCATTAGTATACAAGGAGTTAGCTACAAACCTTATGAAAAGCGGTTTCGTCTACGAGATTCCAGAGTCAAGACTTCAAAAACGTGTCGAACAAGGATTACCGCCGTTGCCAAAGCCAAACGTGAAGGACGTTATGAAAATTTTTGAGGTCACGGGTTCTGCCCGTTTAGTTGAAAAAGTTCAAGCCATAGCGAGGGTGGAAAGCAAATGAGCAAGCCTAAACCTAAATATTTGCTGTTTCCAGGCTGCGTTATCCCATATAGGCTTTCAAGCTACGAGATCTCAGCGCGTAAAATGCTGGCAAAACTAGACGTTGAAATTGTGGAAATGCCGGAATACAACTGCTGCGGCTACCCAATGGACGTTATAAACCACGATTTAATGCTGACTTTAGCGGCACGAAACCTCTGCATTGCAGAAAAGGTTGGTTTACCCATAATGACCCTGTGCAACGGGTGTTTCTGCAGTCTAAACGAAACCAACAAAATCTTGAAAGAGGATAAAAAGTTGAGGGAGAGGATTAACAGCTACCTTAAAGAAGTCGGCTTGGAGTTCAAGGGCACAACAGAAGTAAAACACTTGGTTTATGTGCTCTCCGAGGACGTGGGATATGAAAAAATCAAAAACGCTGTAACAAAGCCATTGACAGGACTGCGCGTAGCCCAACACAGTGGATGCCACATTTTAAGACCTAAAAAATTTGTTAGAAGAGACGACCCTGAAAACCCAACAACGCTAAAAGAACTTATTAGGCTGACAGGGGCTGAATGCCTTGACTATATGGATGAGTCAGCATGTTGTGGAAACCCAATTATAGGCGTTAACGAAGATGTGCCATTCCAGATGGCGAAAGAAAAACTTGAGCATGTGCGGGCTGTGGGAGCTGAAGCACTTATAACGGTTTGTCCCTTCTGCCACATAATGTTCGACCTAAACCAGCCCCGCATCGAAAGAGCCTTTAACGAGAAATTTAATATGCCAGTACTCCACTACCCGCAACTTCTCGGGTTAGCCATGGGCTTTTCTCCGGACGAGCTTGCGATAAACGAGCTTAGGGTTAAGCCAACGGAACTACTCAAAAAAATAAGTAAGTAAGAGTGAGGCTTTTATGGCAAAACAAAAATTAAAATTTGCGTTTTATTGGGCGGCAAGCTGCGGCGGATGTGAAATCGCCGTTTTAGACATTAATGAGAAAATCTTAGATGTAATACAAATTGCCGACATAGTGTTTTGGCCAGTGGCCATGGACATAAAATACAAAGATGTTGAGGCCATGCCTAATGGATACATAGACGTGTGCTTCTTTAATGGCGGAATCCGCAACAGCGAACAAGAATACATGGCAAAGCTCCTAAGGCAAAAGTCGAAAGTGCTTGTTGCCTATGGCGCATGCGCACACCTTGGAGGAGTTCCAGGGCTGGCAAACCTTCACAATAAAAAGGAGATATTCGAAAAAGTTTACGCCAAAACTTTCTCAACCATTAACCCGGAAAATGTTTATCCTCAACCCAAAGTGCATGTTAAGGAGGGTCAGCTGGA